>NZ_JBYIQW010000002.1:0-367941 GCF_057707815.1 Actinacidiphila sp. bgisy160 | reverse complement strand
GTACCACTGCCCCGGCACCACCCCCGCACGGTAGCGTCCCTCCGGGCCCACCCAGCGGCTGGTATGAACGTCGCTGAACGATCCGGTCGGCGGCTTCTACGGTGTCCCGGTCGATCAGATCAGAGAGGCCGGCCCACGTACGTGGTACAGAAAGAGCGGTTGGCGGGCGTGAAGCCCGTCCATCAGCGCCAGGCTGTCGTCCTGGCCCTGTGGCGGTGGCGTGCGCCCGTGCTCGCGTTCGAGCTCGACGCAGAGTGGGGCATCGACCGGGCTGCGCTGGAATCGCTGTTCCAGCTGGCAGCGTCACCTGCTGGTGAACAGTCGGATCGTGCATACCGGCGAGCGATCGCCGAGTTGTCCACGGCCCCGCTCTTCACGTCCGAAGTCGACCCGGACACGGTCCGGCTCATTCAGTTGGAGACCATCAGCAACCTACTGGCCTTCGGCGAGTTGCTGGACAAGCCTGGCGTGGACGCAACAGAGGGAGTGGTCGAAGGCTCGGCCGGCCTGGCGGACCACCTCGACAACCTCGTCGAGGACTCGTTCTACCCGCACCCCTCGGAGGAAGCCCACCGCGAGTACCTCGTGAACCTGGCGGGACGGGCGGGCGAGGGGTATTTCGCGTCCCGCAGCTTCGCCGTCGAATCCGTCGGCCACGGCACTCTCCGGACTCTCCCCGATTCGGCAGGGCTGCTCGACTCGTGCACGGGTCGCGAGTTGCTCGCGCTGTGCGAGGAGTTCGGCGACGAAGTGGTCACAACGATGCGGTGGCTCCGCGCGACGGGCTACTAGCGATCGCGTCGTGCGCCGGATGTAGTTCGCATCGAGGGGGCCCAGCGCGGACCCCGTGCCACTCTCGCCAGAACGAGGGGCGGGGGGTCAGGGGGGCACGGTGCGCGGGCCAGTACGCCGCCCACTGCATCCGCGGCGGGGAACTCACAGGTCAGGCCAGTGATCACCATACGTCGCTCCTCATGCGGCGGTCGGCCACGAGTACACCGGTCAAGATGACGTCAGGCCCAGAGTGACCGCGATGCTGAGCGGCTCGACAGTGATCGTCCTCTGCGCGGCAAGGGTTCGCTCGACCCCGCGACCGGCGCGGACATGATCTGGTACGAGGCGGCTGCCGAACTCCGGTACCCGTCCGGGTTGGAGCCCATCGCCGCGCGCGCCGTCCAGCTCGACGACTGGAACGAGAACTGGTCGGCCCCCTGGGATGAGATCACCAGCGAGGTAGTCCACGCGGTTCACGAACTGCTCCGGAACCGGGCGGCGTCAGCCCCGGGACACTGAGCCCAGGCCGGCCCCCCGAGCCGCCCATGCCGCGGGGTCACCGGGGGCGTTGTCGGGGCCGCAATCGTGCGGCGCGTTTGGATTCGACATCGCCCCGGATTTCAAGTCGTCCAATTTCCTGGTCCCCACCGCTCAGGCCCCAATTGTTACACCCAGGGCCCGGCTCGCGGAATCCAAAATGACGTCGGCTTGTCAAATTTGGCCCGCTTGAATGAATTTACTTCATCCTGTCCCGCAACGCTTTTCCACGTCGAGAGCCCGTGCCGGATTCACTCCAAGGTGTGTCGACATGGAAGTCAACGATTCCCCCACAGCAGAACAGTGTGGGGCGTGAGCTGGTAAAACACCAGAGTTGCGGCCCGTCGGGTACCCTCGCGCATTTCGCGATGGTGCCCTGTTCGGCGGACCTTCATCGCGAAGCGTGAATGACTTCCGAGTGGCTATCGGCTAGCTTCGGCTCCGCATCAGGAAATTCCTGTCTCCAAGGGAGGAACGCAGTGAAAGGTCTTGCTCGAGCCGCGGCTACGGTGGCATTGGCGGTATCAGCGATGGGGATCCCCATGGCCGGTACGGCACTGGCCACTTCCGCGAACTGTTCGGGGTGCGGCTGGGACGACGGCTGTGGCAACCGGGGCTACGACCGCGGAGCGTACGGCTACGGAGGCTACGACCGCGGAGGCTACGGCCACGGGGGGTACGGCCGTGGCGGGTACGACCGCGGGGCGTACGGCCGCGGAGGCTACGGCCGCGGGGGATACGGCCACGGAGGGTACGGCGGCCGGGGCGGGGACTTCCGCTTCTTCGAGTTCACCAACAAGTCGCTGAAGTCCGCCCACGTGAACGCCCACAACGAATCACTGTCGGCCAACGTCGCCTCCCCGCTGGCAGTCGCACAGTCCGAGGCCGTCCAGGCCATCAACATCCGACAGTAACTCCCGAAGCCGACCGCCGCCCTGGACGGACTGCCGTGCCAGGGCCCGGTCGCCGTCGAGGGGATCACTTCGCAAGGCCTGACCGCCGCCGACCTGGCCGGCCGGTCGCGGTCAGGCCGGCCGAGGACTGCGGCACTCCGCCTGCGACGCCGCCACGACATCGTCCGGGCCGAACAGCGGCACATCATGGCCGCCTTCGACAGCTCGGGCGGGATGGAGCTGCCGGCGCAACAGAAAGCCGCGCGCCTGGGCTGGGACACGCCCCTCGCCTTCGCGGGTCGAGGGCGCGCAGGGCAGGCTGAAGCGGCTGGCGGAACAGGGCTGAAAGCGGATGGCTTCCAAAGGGTTGATCCACCTCGGACAGATCGGCCCCGACCCGGTTGCGCTGCCGTGGGTCTAGGTGTTCACCAGCCACCGTCGCCCGTCGATGAGTTCGCGAACCGCATCAAGGTGGCCGGCGTGGCACGCGGTCTCAGTGATCACATGGAGCAGGACGTCCCGAAGACTGTGCAGGCGCCACTCCTCACTCTCCGGGAAAGGCCACCAGACCAGGTCGGCATCTGCGGATGAGGCGGCGATGACGGCATCCGCCAGGGACGCCTCATACCGGTAGCCGTCAAGGACGTCGGCGGCCGGCACCGCCGAAGCCACTTGCCATGCGCTGTCTTGGCTGCCGACCAGGTCGATGACCTCCGGGTCCCCAGCCACAACGGCACGGAACCACAATCGCTCCACCGACAGCGTGAGGTGCTGCACCATCCCCAGGCAACTCCATCCAGAGGGCAGCACCGGTCGCCGCAGCGCCTCCTCACCGAGCCCCTCCACGGTCCCCAACACGTGGTCTCGCTGGACCTGCAAGCAACGCAGCAGCGCCGTGATCTCAGCGTCCGCCACCGCGGTCACTTCGCCACCTCCCGGATGCCGCACTCGTCGTGGAGGCCGTCGTCGTGCCCGGCGGCGATCCGTACCCATTGCGCGGTCGGCCGCCCGTCCTTGCGGAACTGCTGACCGCGGGTCTCGTACGGCTGCGGCCAGCCCGGCGGACAGTCCTCCCAGGTCTCCTGCCGCCCGTAGACGGTCATGTCCAGGATGCCGTACGACGCCGCCATGGGTTCGACACCGCGGCCGGTGGTCCAGTACGTCTCGTGGACACGGTCCCCGTCGCGGAGGTAGCACGCCTTCATCCCGAAGTGCCGACCGGCGACGAGCCGTTCGTGGGAGTCGGCGGGTACGGAGTACCAGGGCAGCTCCCAGCCCATGAAGCGGCGGTAGCGGTCCGACTCTTCGTAGGGCCCCTGACAGAAGACAGCGAAAGTGACGTCACGCTGATGCAGATAGGACAGTTCACGGACCTGGCCGGTGAAGAAGGTGCAGCCCTCGCACTGCTCGGCGGCGGGGTGGCCGTCATGCCACATGTGATACGACACGAACAGTTGGGTACGGTCCTCGAAGACGTCGATCAGGGGGACGGACCCGTTGCTTCCGACGAGCGGGGTCGAGGGGTCCACCTCGGTCATGGGCAGGCGGCGCCGGGCGGCGGCGATTGCGTCGCCCTCCCGGGTGTGCGCCTTCTCCCGGGCGCGCAGGGTTTCGATTGCGGCCAGCCACTCCAGACGGGAGACGACAGGCGGCGTGTTCGTTGTAGTCATGTCCGTACTGACCCGGCAGCCCGCAAGAACTCATCGGTCGACTGATCAAGACTCCGAACGGAATGCGACGCCTTCTCAGACGTTGCATACAGGTTCTCCCCCAGCCGGCACGGCGGGCGTGGCGCCCTGCCCCGACCCGGCGACCACGACAACAGCGGTTGGGACGGCAGCCGGTCCGGCCGTCGTCGTCGCAACACCCGTTTCGCCGTGCGTCTTTCGCGGCTTCCCGGACTGGCTCCCCCGGCCCGGACCGCACGCACGCCGGGCCGCGGGTGCGACCCGTCAGGGGGGCGCATACGCTGTGAGTGGACGCTCCTCTCTTTGTCGAGGTGAGAGATCGTGCCGCTCTACATCACCCTGCTGAGCTGGACCGACCAGGGAATCCGCGCCTACGCCGACACGGCGGAACGGGCCGACGCCTTCGGTGCCGCGCTGCGGGACGTCGGGGGAAGGCTCGCGGACATCTACTGGACCGTGGGGCCCTACGACCTCGTGGCGATCGTCGAGGCGCCCGACGACGAGACCGCCGCCGCGGCGCTGCTGCGGCTCGGCGCGATCGGCAACATCCGCAGCACGACCATGCGGGCCTTCGGGCGGGACGAGGTCGAGGGCGTCATCGCCAAGGCCTCCGCCTGAGGGACGCGATGTCCCGCGTGACCGCGGTCAACCGCCCTCGGCGGCCCGCTGGAAGAAGGAACCGCGTCTCAGCCGCTCGTACGAGGGCTCGGCTCGTGCTATCCCACGCGTCCCCCCCTCGACGGCCATGGACGGGAACCGCTCCTTGAGGGGCCGCCCACCGGTGGCACGGACGGGGCAATTCACCGCGTTCCGCTCCACTGTGCCGACCGCCGGTTTTCCGGCGACCTGGGGGTATTGACCTGCGTTGCGGATCATCACAAGATGACGCGTACGGCACTTCGCCGAGATCGCCGGCGGGGCCGTGCCCGACCGCTTCGCCCGCCGGCACGGGCAGGCCGGTGTGCGGTCCGGCGCGTCCGGAATCCTGGAAGGTCATGCGTTCATGCAGAGCTACGCCTCGGCGCAATTGGCATCACCTGGTACCTACTTCCAGACGGCCGCGTTCTGCTGCCTCGTGGCGGTCGTGCTCATACGGGCAGGCCGCGTGTGGCGCCGCGCGGCCCGGGGTCTGCTCTCCCCCGACGAGCCGGTGCGGGTGGAATCCGCCCCGGCGCCCGGTCCGGCGTCCTCGCCGGACCGGGGCAACCGGACCGTGGGGCGGGTCTACCTCTGCTTCGGCTGGTTCCTGGTGCTGGGGACCGTCGTCAACCTGGTCAACGGCTTCCGCTCGGTGTGGGGCTGAGGGCCCGCCGGTCCCGGACGGTCAGCGGCGGCGGCCGGGCTCCGTCGGCGACGCAGGAGCCTGGGGCTTCGTAGTGGCGCCGGAGCCCAGAACCCGGTCGCAGTAGGGACCCATGGCCTCCTTTCCACCGGCCACCCTCTCCAGGGTTGCCCGTGCCGCGGCCTCCATGGCCTCGCCGCGCCCCGTGGCCTTGACGTACGCCTCGCAGAGCCCCTTGGGTTCGGCATCCGTGAGCCCGGGGGGCGTGGTCCGCGAACCGGGCGTGGCCGAAGGCGCGCCGGAGGATTTCCCCGCCGTGGGTCCGACGGGGGGTGTGGACATCGGTGCGGTGGGCGTGGCGGCGACGGGGGTGGAGGACGCGGAGGCGACCGGCGCGGCGGACCCGGCCGAGCCGGAGGGCACCGGACGGGGCCCGGTCCTGGCCGAGTGGAACGGGTTCGGAAGCGTGCCGGACTGCGCGGCGAACGCCACTCCACCGAGGGCGAAGACCGCGGCCAGTCCACCGGCCGCCACCCGGGCACGCCGGCCGAGAGCGGACGGTCGCCGCCGCGTGGACCCGGCGTCCCGCGCCTGCCGGTACGCCGTCAGCACCACCCGCTCCTGTGCCGGATCCGCGGGCAACGGCGCCGACGCGGCCGCCAGGAGATCCGCCAGAAGCGTCGCACGGCTGTCGGCGTCCTCCACGCCGACGCCGTCGAGCAGCCGCTCCACCAGCGCGGCGTCCATCCAGTCGTCGTGTTCTCTGCTGTCCTTCATCCTTCACTTCCCCTGGCGCCGTCGAGGCGCTCGGCCAGGCGTCTGAGACCCCGGTGGGCGGCGGTCCGCACCGCACCCGGCCGCTTGCCCAGGACCTTTGCCGCGGTGGGCGCGTTGAGCCCGACGACCACCCGCAGGAGGACCGCCTCGGCCTGGTCCTGCGGCAGCCCAGCGATCAGATCGAGCGCCCGCCGCGTCGACAGGTTCTCCAGCGCCGCCCCGCCGGCGTCCTCGAGCGTCACCGGTTCGGCGACGCGGTCCTCGAGGGGTGTGGTGCGGGGCCGCGCCTTGATCCTCCTGATGTGGTCCATGGCCCGGTGCCGGGCGATCGTCGCGGCCCAGCCCCGGAAGGCCTGGCCGTCGCCGCGGAAGCCGGCGACGTCGCGGACGATGTCGTGCCAGGTCTCGGAGGCCACGTCCTCGGCGTCGTCGCCGACCAGTCCGTGCAGGTAGCCCAGGAGCATCGGATGGACCTCCCGGTAGACGGCAGCGAACGCGCTCTCGTCGCCGCCGCGGGCCCGCCGGACCGCATCACCGAGTTCGCCCTCGCCCAGCCGGTCGCGCCGACGAACCTCCGCCTTGCCCACTGCGTCCTCTTCGTGCTCGTCGCCCCGTGCGTGCCGCGCTGTCGCACCGCGGGGACCCGGCCTCCCGCGGCGTGGCGGAAGTCACACCTGGCCCCGGCCCATCACGGAGAGGCAGAAAAGACGCAGGCTGTCCGCCGCGCCGTTCTCGTACCGCTTCATCGCCCGTCCGAGCGGGTTCCAGACACGCCCGTCCGGCGTGCGGATTCCGAACGGCTGCCCGAATGTATCGCGCTTCTCCTCGTCGAACTCCACCCAGTCCGCTCCGGCCGCGCGGACGAGCACCTCGCCCGTGTAGGCACCGAACCCCCGAAGTGTCGGAGCCACCGCCTGGAGGGGAGGCCCTTCACGCCGGATCGCCTCGATCACCCGGTCGACCATGGTGAGACTCTCCGGCGAGTAGTCGAGTCTGATCCTGGCCCCTTCCCGGGCCATGGTGACCACGTCCGCGGCGAGGCGGGGCCCGAGCACGGCCGCCCGTGGGTTGCTCACGTCCTGCTTCATCCTGCCCCTTCGCTCCTCGGGCCCGTGTGCGGTTCTGCACGCGGCTATCCACGGGGGCGCAACCGGTCCCGAAACCGTTACACCCCCCCGGGAGGCGAGAGCAGCGGAAGAAAAGCGGCGAAGGCAGCGTGACGGCAGAAACCACACCATGCCGCTTTTGAGCGGAATATGGTCACGGTCGCCAGTCGAACGGGATCGCTTGTAGGGTTCGCGGCCGTGTACCAGACCCCCGGCCCCGACACTGCCCGGCCGCAGCCGGAACACCCCGCGGCGCGCCGTCGCCACGCCGTCACGGCGCCCGTCTTCGTCGACGCCTCCGGACGTCGCCAGCGGCGGGTCCGGCGGCTCGGGCTGCTGCTCGCCGTACCCGCGGTCGCGTACGTCGCCCTCCTGCTGAGCGCGCTCCTGGGTGGCCCCGGCGCCTCCTCGCCGTACCTTCCGTTGCCCGAGTCGGCCGAGCGCCCCTCCGGAGGTCCGGCGTCATCGGCACCGCAGCGTGAGGCAGGCGCCCCGCGCCGGCCGTCGACGGCACCGCCCGCGGTTCCGGAGGGGCTGCCCGGCGAGGCGTCCCGGACGCCCGCAGCCGTGGCCGAGCCGGGGGCCGCGACCACGACCGGACCGAGCCCGGCGGCGAGCACCGCGCCGGGCGCCTCGAAAACGACCCCGGCACCCGCCGAGGTCCGGGGCAGGAGTACGGCTTCCCACCCCGCCCCCGCCCGCAGCACCAGTCGCAGCCGCGGCTAGGGCAGGCCGTGTTCCACCGCCGAGGAGAGCGATCACGATGAGGCGTGCCCGGACCCGCCACCCCCGAAGAAACGGCCACCGCGGCATCGTGCGCAACGTGCCGCTGCGTACGCACTGGCTCCTGCTGACGATGCTGGTCCTGACGTTGAGCGCGGCACTGGTCATCCAGGGCTACACGCACCACATGTCCGGGATCGGCGACGACGCCGCCAGGCCGCTCGGCGCCTCCGACCGCGTGCCGGCGGGCGTGACCCGTGGCGGTCCGGTCGTCGACGGCTCCTCGGACGCCGTCCGCACCGCCGGTCCCAAGGCCCGCACCGTCGCGCTCACCTTCGACGACGGTCCGGATCCCCAGTGGACGCCGAAGATCCTGGACGTTCTGCGCCGACACCACGTGCACGCCACGTTCTTCGTGGTGGGCACCCAGGTCGCCGCCCATCCGGAGCTCGTGCGGCGCATCATCGCCGAAGGGCACGAGATCGGTGTCCACACCTTCACCCACACGGACCTGGGGACGCTCCCGCGGTGGCAGCGCTCGCTGGAGCTGCGCGAGACCCAGTTGGCGCTGGCGGGCGCCACCGGGCGGACCAGCTCGCTGCTGCGCCCCCCGTACTCGTCCGGGAACGCGGCGGTGACGAACCAGGACTGGTCCGCGATCCGGGCGGCCGCCGGGGACGGCTACCTGACGGTCCTCAGCACGCTCGACAGCGGTGACTGGCAGCGGCCGGGTGTGGACCGGATCATCGCCGACTCGGTCCCGCGCGGCACGGCCGGGCAGATCCTGCTGATGCACGACGGCGGCGGCGACCGCTCGCAGACGCTGGAGGCCCTGGACCCGCTGCTCTCGACGCTCGCCGACCGCGGCTTCTCGGTGACCACGGTGAGCGGGGCGGTACGGCTGCCGCAGTCCACCCGGCCCGCCGCGACCGGTGACCACTGGCTGGGCCTGGGGCTCATCGGCGCACTCTCCGGGAGCGAGTGGGCCCTGCGGGTCCTCGGCTGGCTGCTGTACGCGGCGGGCGCGCTGGCCCTGCTGCGCGCCGCCGCCGTCATGGTCGCGGCCCGCCGGCACGTCCGCAGGCGCGCCGTGCCGTGGGGGCCGCCGGTGACCGCCCCGGTCTCCGTCATCGTCCCCGCGTACAACGAGAGCGCCGGCATCGAGGCGGCGGTCCGTTCCCTGCTCGCCTCCGACCATCCCGTCGAGATCGTCGTCGTCGACGACGGATCCACCGACGGCACGGCCGACCTCGTGGAGTCGCTGCGGCTGCCCTTCGTACGCGTCATCCGGCAGGCCAACGCGGGCAAGCCCGCGGCGCTCAACACCGGGATCGCCGCGGCCTCGTACGACCTGCTCGTGATGGTCGACGGCGACACGGTCTTCGAACCCGACGCGGTGCGCGCACTCGTGCAGCCCTTCGCCGATCCGGGTGTCGGCGCGGTGTCCGGCAACGCCAAGGTCATCAACCGCCGTGGCCTGCTGGGCCGGTGGCAGCACATCGAGTACGTGGTGGGGTTCAACCTCGACCGACGTCTGTTCGACCTCGCGGAGTGCATGCCCACCGTGCCCGGGGCCGTCGGCGCGTTCCGTCGCGACGCCCTGGTGAGGGCAGGCGGCGTGAGCGACGACACGCTCGCCGAGGACACCGATCTGACGATGGCGCTCTGCCGCGCCGGATGGCGGGTGGTGTACCAGGAGGACGCGATCGCCTGGACCGAGGCCCCCGCCTCGCTGGGGGCGTTGTGGCGTCAGCGCTACCGCTGGTGCTACGGCACGCTGCAGGCGATGTGGAAGCACCGCGGGGCACTGCTGCAGTCCGGCGCGGCCGGCAAGCTCGGCCGCCGCGGCCTGCTGTACCTGCTGCTCTTCCAGGTGTTGCTGCCCCTGCTGGCCCCCGTGGTCGACGTCTTCGCCGTCTACGGGCTGGTCTTCCTCGACCCCGTGCGCATCGTCGGGTTGTGGCTGGGATTCCTGGCGCTGCAGGCCGTGATGGGGCTGTACGCCTTCCGGCTCGACGGCGAGCGGGCCGGCCCCCTGTGGAGCCTGCCTCTGCAGCAGTTCGTCTACCGGCAGCTGATGTACCTCGTGGTGATCCAGTCGGTGGCCACCGCCCTCGCCGGGTCGCGGTTGCGCTGGCAGCGGATGGAGCGCTACGGCAGTCTGTCGGTCCCGGCGCCGGGTCCCGGCACGGCAGCCCCGGCCGGGACGGCGGAATCACCGACGTTGCTGGCCGACGCCTGGGTCGAGGAGGCCCAGACCTCCTCTGCCGCCGATGTCCCCCATCTGCACGGGGGCGCCCTGCCGGGGGCGTACCCCCCGGCGGACGCCGCACCGTGGGACGGCCGGCGGGGCTGGTGACATCCGTCGACCGTCGTGGACGCGCCGCGCGGCGGGGACGCGCTTAGGCTGCGGGCATGGCGAACGCGACCGTACGCGAGTGGTACGAGGAAGAGGGCTGGGGCGTGCTGGACTGCCCGGAGACGCCCGGGGGGTGCTTCGCCCACTACAGCGACATCGAGATGAACGGCTTCCGCACGCTGTCCGCCGGCCAGTCGGTGGCCCTGGAGTGGGAGGCGCCGGGCTTCGCGCAGGACGGGTACGAGTACCGCGCCCTGCGCGTCGTGCCGAAGGGCTGACCGCGCCGCCCGCGGCTCAGCCCGCGTCCAGGCTCAGCCCACGTCCCACAGGAAGCGGTGGGTGTGGATGCCGAAGTAGGGGAAGGTGTCCACGCCCGCGACGCCCTCGGTGGTCCTGACCACGTCGTTGACGAAGTCCAACAGGTCGGACGGGCCCGGGCAGACGACCTCGGCGAAGAGGGCGTAGGGCCCGGCGGTGAGGACCGCGTAGACGACCTCGTCGCGGGCGGCGAGCGTGTCCGCGACCGCGCGCGGGTCGCCGTCCACCCGGACGCCGAGCAGCGCCATCGCCTGCCCGCCCATGGCCATGGGGTCGGTGACGCCCACGACCTGCACGACCTTGCCGTCGATCAGCCGTTGCAGGCGCTGGCGGGCGGCGGACGGGGAGAGCCCGACCTTCGGGCCGAGGTCCGCGTACGGGATGCGGCCGTCGGTCTGGAGCTCGCGGAGGATGGCGCGGTCGATGTCGTCCACGGGTCTCAGCCTGCCAGCTCGGCCAGGGCCCCGGCGAAGAGGGCGGTGTGGGTGTCGACGTCGGCCTCGGTGGTGGCCGGGCACATCAGGGCCATGTTGTGGAACGGCGTCATGAGGATGCCGCGGTTGGCCAGCCACAGGTGCAGGAAGTCCTCCAGTTCGGGGTCGGAGACGGCCGCCGACTCGGTGCCGTCGCGCGGTGCGGGCGCGGCGAAGCGGTACTCCGTGCGGGCGCCGAGACGGCTGACGGACCAGGGCAGGCCGTGCGCGGCGACGGCCTCGGCCACGCCGCGCTCGAAGCGGGCGGCGAGCTCGGACATGGCGGCGAACGCGTCGTCGGTGAGGACGTGTTCGAGAGTGGCGCGCATGGCGGCGACGGACAGAGCGTTGCCTGCGAGGGTGCCGCCGACGCCGCCCATGTCGACCAGGTCGAGGTCGCCACGGGACAGGAGGCGGTCGGCGAGGTCGGCGGACAGGCCGTAGGCGCCGGCCGGTACGCCGCCGGCGATGGCCTTGCCGATGGTGAGGATGTCGGGCTCCAGGGACCAGGCGGCGGTGGCGCCGCCCGGCCCGGCGGAGAAGGTGTGGGTCTCGTCGTTGATCAGCAGTACGCCGTGCCGGCGGGTGATCTCGCGGACGCCCTCCAGGTAGCCGGGCTCCGGCAGCACGATCCCGATGTTGGTGAGGGCGGGCTCCATCAGGACGGCGGCCACGTCTTTGTGGGCGAGTTCCCGCTCCAGTCCCTCCAGGTCGTTGAACTCCGCGACGCGGCTGGTCAGCGTGACGTCGCAGGGCGCTCCGACGTTGCCGGGGCGGCTCACCCCGCCGCGGCCGCCGGGGCCGGTGACGATGAGGGACTCGTCGACACTGCCGTGGTAGCAGTAGCTGTTGAAGAGGATCTTCCGCCGTCCGGTGACGGCGCGGGCGAGGCGGATCGCCCACCGGTTGGCGTCGGTCGCGGTGAGCGAGTAAGACCAGCGGGGCATCCCGAAGCGGCGGGCCAGTTCGGCGCCGACCCACTCGGCGTCCTCGGTGGGGAGCATCGCGGTGGCCCCGCCCAGCTCGCGGTAGCGGCGCTCGATCGCCCCGGCGACCGGCTCCGGGGAGTGCCCGGCCATGGCGCCGGTGTCGCCGAGGCAGAAGTCGATGTACTCGTGGCCGTCGATGTCGGTCACGCGGGCGCCGCGGGCACCGGCCAGGTAGCGGGGGAAGGCTCCCGCGTTCTTGTTCATCCAGGTCATGGGCACCCGGCCGAAGAGGTGGCCGGCCGCCTCGTACGCGGCGCGTGACTTCGGATTGCGGGCGGCCGCCTCGGCGGTCTCCCGCGCGAGCAGTTCCTTCAGGCGGGTGCGGTCGACGGACATGGGGGGCCTCCTCGGCAACGGGCGGCTCCGACCATACGCGTGATTCCGTTGCTGAGCCATCCTCTGACACGTGATTCGATCGTAAGAGCTATCGAATCCACATCCGGTGATCGGGGTGAGGAGGTGAGGAGGTGAGGACCCGGCCCGGAGCCGTTGCCCTCCGGGGTGTGACAGGTGGCGTGCGTCCCGTCCGCAGCGGGTGCGCCCGCCGGGGAGCGGTGCCAGGGTGGCTTGTGTCGGCCTGTGGACGGACGGCGGGGAAAGGTGGCGATGGCCATGGCGGGACACCCGCACACCATGCTGGTCCACAAGGTGTACGCGGCGTTCACCCGAGGCGACATGGACACGCTGGCCGGCCTGCTGGCCGGGGACGCGGCCCACCACACCCCCGGCGACCATCCGCTGGCCGGGCACTACAAGGGCCGGGACGAGATCATCGGCTACTACCGCAGGCTGGCCGAGGAGACCGACGGCAGCATGCGGGTCCAGTTGCGGCAGGTGCTCATCGACGGCCGCGGCCACGCGATGTCCCTCCACCACTTCACGGCCCAGCGCGGGGGCGCGTACCTGGACCAGCCGGGCGGGATCGTGTTCCGGATCGTCGGCGACCGGATCACGGATCTGGACGAGTGCGTCGGCGATCTCGAGGCCATCAACCGGTTCTGGTCCTGAGAAAGGGCCCGGACCCCGGACGCCGAGGCGGAAGTGCGGCCCGCACCCGCGGACGAGGTGGCGCCACGCCCGGCCACGAGGATTCGCGGCACGGCGCCGGGAACCACCGCCCGCCGGCCGGCGAGGACACCCCGGGCGACGCCGGGCAGCTCCCGGATGCCCCGGAGCGGCAGCGGGTAGTCGAGGACGCCGAGCCGTACCCCGGCACGGAATGAGGGCCTGGGGCACCAGGCACCCCGGCCGGCCGGGGTCGTCGCGCCCGGCACGCACGAAGGTCGTCAGCCGCCGGGTAGCGCGACGCGCGCGAGCGGGCCGAGGCGCGCGGCGCGGCGCGCTCCCCGCGCCGGTCCCCGCAGGGCGGGCCAAGACGCGGCCGTGCGCACCCAGTTGCGTGGACGTCCTCGTGGCGCGGTCTCACGGGCGCGCGGACCCCCGCGCCACACCGCTCCCCGTCCTCCCACCCTCCCCTTCCCTCATACCCCTAGGGGGTATAGTTTGATGGTGGGTGGACGGCACGGTGCCCCGACGCCGTACACCGGAACACGCACAGAAGGCACGAGGAGAACACATGTCTGTCAGCTACAGCGTCTCCGGGATGAGCTGCGGTCACTGCGAGTCCGCGGTCAGCAAGGAGATCTCGAACCTCCCCGGTGTGACCGGCATCACGGTGGACGCCGAGACCGGCCTGCTCACGATCGACTCCGACGCGCCCCTGGACGAGGCGGCCGTCCGCGCCGCCGTCGACGAGGCGGGCTACGAATTGGTCGGCCGGGCATGACCCTCCCGGATCAGCAGCAGGTCACCCCGCGGATCGCAGCGCAGGCCGCCCCCGCGGGCGTCACCGAGCTCGAACTCGCGATCGGCGGGATGACCTGCGCCTCGTGCGCGGCGCGGATCGAGAAGAAGCTCAACCGCATGGACGGCGTCACCGCCACCGTCAACTACGCCACCGAGAAGGCCAAGGTGGCGTTCGGGGGCGGGATCGGCGTCGGCGACCTGATCGCCACGGTCGAGGCCACCGGTTACACCGCCGCGCTCCCCGCCCCGCCGGTCACCGACGCGCCGCAGGATGAGCCGGAGTCCGAACCCGCCGAGCTCACGGCGCTGCGGCAGCGGCTGCTGACCGCCGTCGTGCTCGCCGTTCCCGTCATCGCGATGGCCATGGTCCCGGCCCTGCAGTTCCGCGACTGGCAGTGGCTGTCGCTGACCCTGGCCGCGCCGGTCGTGGCGTACGCGGCCTGGCCCTTCCACCGCGCTGCGTGGACCAACCTGCGGCACGGCGCCACCACCATGGACACGCTGATCTCCATGGGCACGCTGGCCGCCTTCGGCTGGTCCGTGTGGGCGCTCTTCCTGGGCGACGCGGGTGCGCCCGGCCTGAAGCACCCCTTCGAGTTGACCGTCGCCCCCGGCCACGGCTCCGCCGACCTGTACCTGGAGGTCGCCTCCGGTGTCACCGCCTTCATCCTGGCCGGGCGCTACTTCGAGGCCCGTTCCAAGCGCCGGGCGGGCGCCGCGCTGCGCGCCCTGATGGAGCTGGGCGCCAGGGACGTCGGTGTGCTGCGCGGCGGGCGCGAGGTGCGCGTCCCCACGGCCGAGCTGGCCGTCGGCGACCTGTTCGTGGTGCGGCCGGGCGAGAAGGTGGCCACGGACGGCGTCGTACGGGAGGGCACCTCCGCGGTCGACGCCTCGATGCTCACCGGCGAGTCCGTACCGGTCGAGGTGGGGCCGGGCGAGGCCGTCACCGGAGCCACGGTGAACGCCGGCGGCCGGCTGGTCGTGGAGGCCACCCGGGTCGGCGCCGACACCCAGCTGGCCCGCATGGCCCGCCTGGTGGAGGACGCCCAGAACGGCAAGGCGGCGGCTCAGCGCCTCGCCGACCGGATCTCCGCGGTGTTCGTGCCCGTCGTGATCGGGCTCGCCCTGGCGACCCTCGGCTTCTGGCTCGGCAACGGCTCGGGCCCGACCGCCGCCTTCACCGCGGCCGTCGCCGTGCTGATCATCGCCTGCCCGTGCGCGCTCGGCCTGGCCACCCCCACGGCGCTGATGGTCGGCACCGGACGGGGCGCGCAACTCGGCATCCTCATCAAGGGGCCCGAGGTCCTGGAGACCACCCGCCGGGTCGACACGATCGTGCTGGACAAGACCGGGACGGTCACCACCGGCGCCATGACGCTGAGCGCCGTGCACCCGGCCGAGGGGGAGCGGGAGGACGAGGTGCTGCGCCTGGCCGGCGCCCTGGAGCACGCCTCCGAGCACCCCATCGCCCGCGCGATCGCCCGGGCGGCGGAGGAACGCACCGGCGCCCTGCCCGGCGTCACGGGTTTCCGCGCGCTGCCCGGACTCGGCGTCCGGGGCACCGTCGACGGCCACCAGGTCACCGTCGGGCGCCAGGAGCTGCCCGAACCGCTGCCGGCCGGGCTGGCCCGCGCCAAGGCGGAGGCCGAGGCCCGCGGCAGCACCGTCGTCACGGCCGCCTGGGACGGCCGGGCGCGCGCCGTGCTCGTCGTCGCCGACGCCGTGAAGCCGACCAGTGCCGAAGCCGTCCGCATGCTGCGCGGCCTGGGCCTCACCCCGGTCCTGCTCACCGGGGACCACGAGGCGGTGGCCCGGGCCGTCGCCGCCGAGGTCGGCATCGACGCCGCCGATGTGATCGCGGACGTCATGCCGGAGGACAAGGTCGCCGTCGTGGCCCGGCTCCAGCGGGAGGGCAAGTCCGTCGCCATGGTCGGCGACGGGATCAACGACGCCGCCGCACTGGCCCGCGCCGACCTCGGGCTCGCCATGGGCACCGGCACGGACGCCGCCATCGAGGCGAGCGACCTGACGCTGGTCCGGGGCGACCTGCGGGTCGCCGCCGACGCCATCCGGCTGTCCCGGCGCACCCTCGGCACGATCAAGGGCAACCTCTTCTGGGCCTTCGGCTACAACGTGGCGGCCCTGCCGCTCGCCGCCGCCGGGCTGCTCAACCCGATGATCGCGGGCGCCGCGATGGCCTTCTCCTCGGTCTTCGTGGTCGGCAACTCCCTGCGGTTGCGCGGTTTCCGGCCGCTCGCTCGCTGACCCCCACGGCCGCCCCCCGGGCCGTGGGGGCGATCACTCGCCGTCCAGAAGGGCGGCGACGACAGCGTCCATGTCCAGGTGGCGCAGTTCCTGCCCGGGCGGCCCGGCCTCGTACGCCCGGGCCAGGAAGCGCCGCAGAGCGGAGCTGCGCATCTCGACGAGGGCGGTGCCCTCGGCGGTGCGGAACTCGAACGCGGTGTGCTCCGGCCCGCCTTTGCGATCCGGGCGGCGAGCGGGTCGTCTCGGCGGTGGCGCAGGGTCGCGGTGATCTCCCGGACCCGGGGCCCCGGCGCGGGGCGCGCGGACGGGCCCTGACGATGTGGTCGATGTCGGTCAGCATGGTCGGCAGGCGGGCGGTGCGCTCCGGATGCCTTCCGGTCCACCGGGAGAGTGCGAACGGCCCCCGTCCTCACGCGACTTCCGGCTCCGATGGCGTGATGTACGTCATAGGCGGCCGCGGTCGCTGTCAGTGGGCCGTGCCACGATGAACCATGGACGCGCGACGAACGGTGGGAGCGGAGGAGCGGCGCCGCCGCATGGCGGTGCGGCACCGGCTGACGGCACAGCGGCGGGCGGCGGCCCCCGAGGAGGTCGCCGAGTCGCTGGTGGCGCTGCACGGCACGGATCCGGCGACGGTCTACCTGTCCGCCGCGGCCAGGATGCGCGAGCCCGGCGCCGCGGCCCTGGACCGGGCGCTGTACGAGGACCGGAGCCTGACCCGGCTGCTCGCGATGCGCCGGACGATGTTCGTGGTCACCACCGCCTCGGCACCGGTGGCGCTCTCCGCGGCGGCCCAGGCGATCGCCGCGCAGGAGCGCCGGAAACTGCTCACGCATCTGGCCGACGGCGGCGGCTGGGACGAGCGGTGGCTGGCGGAGCTGGAGGAGTCCGTGCTCGCCGCCCTGACCGTACGCGGCGAGGCGACCGCGGCGCAGCTCGCCTCCGACGTTCCTCGGCTGCGCGAGCGGGTCGTGGTGGCACGCGGCAAGCCGTACGAGGCGGCCCAGGCGGTGTCCTCACGCGTGCTGCGGGTGCTGGCGGCGGAGGGCCGTATCGTCCGCAGACGGCCGGTGGGCGGCTGGACGAGCAGTCAGTACCGCTGGGCCCCGGGCGCGGTGACGCGGGCACTCCCGGTCGCGCAGGCCCGTACCGAGCTGGTCCGCCGCTGGCTGGCCGCGTACGGGCCGGGCACGGAGGCCGACCTGAAGTGGTGGACGGGCTGGACGCTGACCGAGGTCCGCAAGGCCCTGGCGGCGCTCGGCACAGAACAGGTCCTGCTCGACGGGGAGACCGGCCATGTGCTGCCGGACGACGACGGGCCGGTCCCGGAGACGCCGCCGTGGGCGGCGTTGCTGCCCGCGCTGGACCCGACGCCGATGGGCTGGCAGCGGCGCGACTGGTACCTGCCGCGGGACGAACGGGAGCGGGCGGCGCTCTTCGACCGGTCGGGCAACATCGGCCCCACCGTGTGGTGGAACGGGCGGGTGATCGGCGGCTGGGCGCAGCGCGCCGACGGCGAGGTCGTCCACCGGCTCTTCGCCGACCCGGGCCGCGAGGCCGTCGCCGCGATCGAGGCCGAGTCCGCCCGGCTGCGGGGGTGGCTGGACGGCGTCCGTGTCACGCCCCGGTTCCGCACCCCGCTGGAAAGCGAGTTGGCGGAGTCGGGGACGACAACGGGGGCCGCATCCGCTACGCCGGGCTCCGCGGCCTCGCCGGCCTGAAAGACCGTCACCACGGGTATGCCGCTCCTGACGCCTGGTGACCGGCCGGGCGCGGACCGGGCGGAGGTGGACCGATGGAACAGGTGGCCGTGTTCTGCGGCAACTGCGACTGCGGCTGTCCCACGCTGTACGTGGACGAAGCGGCGCCGGCCGACCAGCGGGTCGTGCTGACCGACGACTTCGGGCAGCGGGTGCGGATGAGCGCCGAGCAGTTCCGCTCGCTGGTCGAGGAGGCGAAGGCGGGCCGGCTGGACCACGTGTAGCGGTCCGGCCGGCCCGCCCTCCCGATCGCCCGCGCACCGCGGGCGGGGCTGACCCGGGTCAGGCGACCCGGGTCAGCTTCGAGCCGAAGGAGGGCTCGACGAGGGCCGACTCCAGCAGGACCGGGACCCGGATCGTGCTGTCGCCGTTGCCGACGACGAGTTCACCGACCTGGGCACCGGCGTTCGCCATGTGCGGGAGGCCCGCCTTGCCGGCCTCCACCGAGATGTCGACCTCGAGGCCCGCCCAGCCGATCGCGGTGACGTCCTTCCCTGCCACCACCGGGGTGTGGCCGCCGAGACCGTCGTCGACGTAGCCGACGACGTCACCCTTGTTGATGATCGTGGCCGAGGCGAGCGCGTCCCGCGTGCCGTCGATCAGGGTGTGGCTGCGGCCGAGGACCGTGTCGATGATCGGCGCCTTCTGCTGGTCCAGCATCGCGCCGACGATCAGCTGCTTGGTGCCGCCGATCGTGCGGTAGGCGGCGAAGAGCAGGTTGCCGCCGGCCTTGGTGCTGGTGCCGGTCTTGATGCCGACGATGTCGTTGTAGCCCGCCAGCTGGTTGTAGTTCTTCTGGACGTTGCCGTTGATGTCCGTGTACTGGATCTTGGTGGCGATCTCCGCGAAGACCGGGTTCTTCATCGCCGCGTGCCCCAGCTTGACCTGGTCGCTCGCGGTGCTGACGGTGGTGGCCTCCAGGCCGCTCGGGTCGGTGTACGTCGTGTCGTCCATCCCGAGTTCCTTGGCGGTGGCGTTCATCTTCTTCACGAACGCCTCCTCCGATCCCGCGTCCCAACGGGCCAGCAGACGGGCGATGTTGTTGGCCGAGGGCAGCATGACAGCCTCCAGCGCCTCGTACTCGCTGAGCTCCTGCCCCGCGGTGACGGGGACGACGGACTCCGACTCCTGCGTGCCGCTGTGGTACTGGTCCTCGGCCTTCTGGTCGACCTCGACGGTCTTGCCCTTGCCGCCCTTCTTGATCGGGTGGTCGCGCAGGATGACGTAGGTCGTCATCACCTTGGCGACGCTCGCGATCGGCGTCGGCTTCTGCTCGCCGAACTCGCCCATGCGGCCGAGGCCCTCGGCCTCGACGACCGCCTGGCCCTCGCTGGGCCACGGGAGCGCGAGCTCGTCACCCTTGAAGGTGTACGAGGTCTCGGCGGTCGTTTCCAGCTCCGGCTCGGGCAGCGGACGCAGCGCCTGAGCCACGCAGAAGGCCACGATCAGCAGCAGGACCAGCGGGGTCCAGATCTTGATCCGCCGCACGGTCGTACGCAGCGGCGTCTGCGGCGGCGGCGGCGTGTTCGTCAGTTCCGCCAGCAGCCGCAGCGGCTCGTCGGGGTCGGGCGGCAGCGGCATCTGCTTCGTCCGCGAACCGCCGCCGGGCTCCGTGGTCCGCGCGGCATCCGCGGGTGCCGGGGCCTGCGGGCCCACGACCGGGCGGTCGTCGGTCCTCAGGGGGACAAACGTTCCGCTCGGCCGGGGAGGCGCGACGACGGGCGCGGAGGCGGAGGGCGCGCGCAGGGTCAGGGTGCGGTCCCTGACCGGCGTCCCGCCGCCCTCCGTACGGGGCGCGCGCAGCGTGAGCGTGCCCTCCCCGGCCCTGGGGCCGTCGTGTCCGCCCCCGGACGCCTCGCGCGCCCCGGGGCCGCCCTTGACGCCTCCGAGGCCCTGTGAGGGGCCCTCAGTGCCGCCGTCCGCGGGCTCGCCGGACGGGGCGTCGTCCTCCGGGGTCTCCTCGTCCGCGCCGCCGGCGGGGGCGTCCTCGACGGAAGCGTCCTCGGGCTCCGCTTCGGCGTCCGCCGCGGTCCCCGCGTCCGCCGCATCCTCCTCCGGCTCCTCGTCCGGCTCCTCGTCCGCGTCGGCGGACGGCCCCTCGTCCGTCCCCGCGGGCTCGTCGGCCTCCCCGGGCTCCTCCGCGCGCGCCCCGCCCGCGGTGGGCTCGGCGTCGCCCTCGGTCCCGGCTTCGGCGGTACCGGACTCCTCCGCTTCGGCCTCCTCGGCCTCCTCGACGACTGCGTCGTCGGTACGGGATTCCGCGTCGTCCCCCGCGCCGTCGGCCGGAGGGGTGTCCTCCGCCTCCGGCGTAGCGTCCTGCGCACCGCCGTCCACGTCCGCTCCGTCGTCCGGCGTAGCGGAAGCACTCCGATCCGGATCCGGTGCGCCCTCCGCTTCGGGCGGCTCCGGCGTGAACCCCGCTTCTCCGGTGGCCGGTTCCGATGCGCCCCGGGGCGCTCCCACGACCCCGCGGAAGACTGTCAGCCTCGGATCCACCGCCCCGCCTCCGGTCGCCTCCCCCGACGACTCCTGCTGCTCCGCCCTGCCGGGGGACTCGCCCGCCACCGGACCTCCTCCACACTTCGCGCGATGCGCCGCCACGGCGCCCCGCTCACCCATACACCAGTTTCCAGGCCCCTGCTGTGAAGCCACCGGGGGACCCGCCGTGGGACGCCCCGGCTCCCCGCGAGTCACCGCCGCCCTCGGTGCTAGACGAGAACGACATATGAGTCGGTTCCCGCACGAACGGGCAAGGCGCTCTCGACAGGCCGGTGTGAGAGGCGTCACCCTGTCATTCATCCACGCGGGGAGGCATGGATGGGCAGGAGCCGCAGAACACTTCCGGAGGAGCTACTGCTTCTCGCCCTGGACCCGGCCACGGGTACCACGGCGCAGCCGCAGTCGCTCGACCTCGGTCTTGCCGGGGCACAGCTAGTGGAGCTGGCCCTCGCAGGACGGATAGCCCCTGACGGGGATCGTATCGCCGTGGTGCACCCACGGCCGACAGGAGATCCGACCCTGGACTCCGCGCTCGAACTGCTGCGCCGTCGCGGCAGCCCCGTGCGCGCCGTCCACTGGATCGGCGGGCCCCGCCTGGGGCTGCGCCAGACGTATCTCGCGCATCTGGAACGGTGCGGCATGGTGCACGCCGTGCCGGGGCAGATGTGCGGGGTGCTGCCGACCACGCGCTATCAGGCGACCGACAGCGAGGTCAGCCGGGAGATCAGGGCCCGGCTGGACAGCGCGATCCGCACCGGGATGCCACCGGACCCGCGGACCGCCGCTCTCGCCGCGATCGCCCATGCCGTGGGGCTCGGCAAGCACCTGTACCCGGGCAACGAGGGCCGGTCGTCCCGATCGCGGCTCCGTGACCTGATCAGGTACGACCCCATGGGCGGCCTCGTCGCGCACGCCGTGATGGACGTGCAGAACGGTGCCGCCGCGCAGCCGAAGCGCGCCCCCGCCCAGGGGCGTCCGGCGGCGGCCAGGGCGACGGGCCACGGCATGGTCCGCGCCGGCGTCCGCTGACCCGGGGTGTCCGGCGGCAGGGCCCGGACACCGTGACGAACGCGACCCCACGCAACCGCCCCGCGCGCTGCTGTTTGTCCGCTCTTTCGAAGAGCGCAGCATATGACCAATTCCCAGCGGGGGGATGACCGATAGTGGCACTCTGCTGACCAGCAGTACATATCTGCAGAGAACACGGACCAGTCCGCAACCCGGAGGTGCACATCCCGTGGCCGCCAACGTCAATCCCACCGTCAGGCGACGCCGACTCGGCTCGGAACTGCGCAAGCTGCGTGAGCAGAAGGGAATGACCGCGGAGGAGGTCGCCGCCCGGCTGCTGGTCTCCCAGTCGAAGATCAGCAGGCTGGAGAACGGGCGCCGCAGCATCAGCCAGCGCGACGTGCGCGACCTGTGCAGCGTGTACGGGGTCGAGGACAGCCGCCTCGTCGACTCGCTGATGAACATGGCGCGCGAGTCCCGGCAGCAGGGCTGGTGGCACGCCTTCGGCGACGTCCCCTACAGCGTCTACATCGGCCTGGAGACCGAGGCCGAGTCCCTGCGCGTCTACGAATCCCTCATCATGCCGGGCCTGCTGCAAACACGCGGCTACGCGGAGGCAGTCATCGAGGGCATGTGGCCGGAGGCAACACCCGCGGACCTCGAGAAGCGGATCCAAGTGCGGCTCAAGCGGCAGGAACGCATCTTGGACCCCGTGAAGCCGCTGCGCTACTGGGCCGTCGTCGACGAGGCGCTCCTGCGCCGCGTGGTGGGCAGCAAGGTGGTCATGCGCGAGCAACTGGAGCACCTGGCAAACGTAAGCTCCATGCCGCACGTCACACTGCAGGTGCTCCCCTACGCCGTGGGCGCTCACCCGGGGATGTACGGCAAATTCGCCATCCTGGAGTTCGAGGACGAGTCCGACGCCAGCGTGGTCTACCTCGAGGGCGTCACCAGCGACCTGTACCTCGAGAAGCCGTCGGACGTGCAGAGCTACAGCGTCATGTACGAACACTTGAGGGCCCAGGCCCTGAATGCCGAGCAGTCCCGGCAGTTCGTGATCGACATCGCCAAGGAGTACGCGACCTGATGGGGGTCCAGCACCCGTGGGCGGCAGGGTACACCGCAGGCCGCATGGTGGAAGCGGGTCATGGAATATGCCATCCGGTCGGGTGAACCGGCCATCCAGGATGTGATGTTGGCGAGTAGCGTCATTTGCGCCCCCGGGGCGTGATCACGCCTCCCCGACTGGACCATCCGGAGTGTAAAGAATGGCAACACCGCAGATCCACAAGGAAGCCTGGAAGAAGTCCTCGTACTCGGCTGCCAACGGCGACTGCATCGAGGTGGCGAGGCCGAGCGACGAGGTCATCGCCGTACGCGACTCCAAGGACCCCAAGGGACCGATTCTCAGCTTCACGAAGGAGTCCTGGGCCTCCTTCGTCGCAGCCGCGCAGCAGGGCGCATTCCCTGCCGCCTGACCCACCAGCAGATGAAGACGACCCCCTCGACTGGCCCGCCGTCCTGGCCGAGGGGGTGCACTTCCACCGCCACACCTACAACTAGTCGCCGTTGACGATGCGGCGGAGCTTCACCACCGACTCATCGGAGGATCCCAGAACGCGCTCAGCGGCCTCGAGATACCGCGATGCCACTTCCACCGCCTCCTCTCGCATGTCACAGGACGCCAGTTGCGAGGCAAGCCCGGCCTGATTGGCGAGAAGATAGGGATGCTCAGCCCCCAGTGCGCGTTCCTGGCCGATGACCACTCTTCTCCCCAAGTCGATCGCGTCCTGAAGCCGGCCGGTCCGCTCGTAGATCCAACTCAGCAATACCGCGGCCGAGAGTGCCTGCTGGTGGTCGCGGCCCTGGACACGTGAGCGGTCGTCGAGCACACGTTCCGCGACCGCCAGTGCCTCAGCAGTCTGCCCCCGCTTGAACAGCCCGTACGCCTGGTTGTGACGAGCCATGAGGGTTGTCGGGTGATCACTGCCCAGGCTGCTCTCACAGGCTGCCACGACGCTCGCCGCTGAATGATCGAACTCCTCGAAGTCGCCCAGAGGAACAAGGTGCTCCAGGAGGGTCGCCCGGGTACGCAGTGTCTCTACGTGATCGCCACCAAGCGCTTGTTGCTGCAACTCCGCAATACGACGCAGCAGCACCACACCTTCTGCTCGCCGGCCCATTTGGCAAAGCGGTGCCGCCAAGGCGTACCCACTCTCGCAGGTCTCGATGTGACCGGGTCCGAACAACCGCTCACAGTCGTCGAAGACTCGCCGGAGAACCTCTTCCGAGTCAGCAAAGCGCCCCAGCCGGAACAAGGCCCATCCCGCCCGTCTCAAGGCATGCATCACCCTGACGTCGGAAGCACCCAGCGCCCGCTCCCCGGCCTGCGCCGCACGGACCGCCAGATCATGCGCGCCGGTGTAGTCGCCACCTTCATGGAGCTGCTCCGCGATGCGCGATGCGAGCGTTACAACCGGGGCCGCAGCTTCTCCCAGCGGCTCCCTCTTCACCAGCGCCGCAATGTGTGGCGCCAGCACCCGACCCAGCTCCTGGGACTCCGCCGAAACCGCATCGTGAGGAGTGGCCGCCTCCAACAGGCTTGCCGCGGCGACAAGATAGGGCGATCTCTGCCTTTCGGGCACCTCGGCAGCCACGCTGCTGAGCAACACCCTGTGCGAACGGACCGATCGAACAGGACCATCCATACGCGGTACGTCGACAATCGCGACCAGGGAATGTTCGATCAACCCTCTGAGCGCCTGTTCGAGCCGTCCGCTGCGAAGCGAGGGTTCACCCTCCTCGGCGCCCAAGGTGACGGTCTCGGCCCGAGCGAGAACCGTGAGCGGCATGGGCTCCGCGCTCCAGCAGGACATGAGCCGTAGGAGTGTGGTGGCCTCGGGAAGTCCCTCGCCGGCAAGCGCCTCCAGCGAGAGCTTCCACGTACGTGCGACGGGGTCGTCTTCCGCGCCGATGCGCCCCACAGCCGGCAACCCCCGATTCAGCTGTCCGAGCGGGTCCTCCTCCAGACGATCCGCATACTCAGACATGGATACGGCCTCCAGTAGCCGGCTCGACAGGTAGGAACCGGCCAGGTTCAACGCCAAGGGCAGGCATCCCAGCTTCTCCGCCACCTTGACGGCTTGCTCGAAGCCTCCTGCTTCCGGCGCGAGGTCACAAAGGGCCTGCGCAGCGTCATGAAGCGGCAGCACCTCGACCGCATGCCGGACGGCCTCTCGCCACACCGGCGAGTGCGCCCGCCGAGAGGTCACCATCACCACGCCATTGCGGCTCCTCCTGAGCCATCCTCCGGCGAGCACGGTGGGATCGTCCGCGTTGTCGATCACCAGCAGCCAGGGGTGGACGGCATGGTCGAGGTACTTCCACACAAGGTCGGCCGCCGGACGCAAGCCCGCCTGCGCCGCTGCCGCCTCTGCCGGGTCGGCGCCCTGGTCGATGGCGACCGCCAGCATTGCCGCGCGGAACCCGGCGGGATCGGAGGCGCTGACCCACAAGCCCACCTTGTCCGTCGTGGCGGATGCCTCCTCGAACACCGCATGCACCAGGGAGGTCTTTCCCGCACCCCCGACCCCGTGAAGCACATGAACCGACCCGCCCTCGCCCGCGAGGACTTCCCGGAACCTGGCCATCAATTCGGAACGATCGCGAAGAACCCCCGGAACCGTCCCAACGAGTGGCACCCGCACCGAGTCGGGTACCGGAAGCCGCGGCCCGTCCCGTTCCAGCCCTCCCGGTGTCAGGCCAGGTCTCTCCCCGTAGTGATGGTGATGTTCGACGATGTGCTGGTCACGCGCAGCCTGAAAGACCCGGCCCTGCCCCGATGCCCGGCCGTACTGGGATCCCGGCTCCCCGTCCTCGGGGGCCGTCATCGTTCGGTGATGTGCTGGTCGCGTCCTGCCTGGTACACGCGGCTTTCCCCTTCGGCCCGCGCCTGAAGGTGAATCGTCGTGTGTACCTGAGCCCCGGTGACGGGTCCCGCCATCGCAAGATCGTCCAGGATCTGCCGCAGCTCATCGGCCGCGCTCGGGTCGTTCGCCAGCAATCGACGTATCCGTCCGGACCACTCCTCGGTGAGTTCGAGCTCCGTTCCCGCGTCTCCCGACTCTCGCGCCGCGAGGATGTCCTCCCGCGTCGCCTCGAGCTCTCCGATGATGCCGTCGGTCCGGCTCGGTTGCGTCCGGTTCCAAAGCGTCGCCAGGCTGTCCCGCACCCGCTGCCAGGCATCCGTTGCCATGAGGGTCACAACCGTGGTTCCCGCGCTGCGTGCCAGATCGACGATCTCCGGTTGCATCTCCACCCCACCCCGTCCCCGTATCGCATCCCGCCACGCGCGAGAGTCGATCCTCACACTACGGTCGCGAGTTGATGACTGTCCGGGGTCCGCGAGACTTCCACCGGCCTTGGTCCGAAGCCGTACCGCCTCCGGCTGGCGCAGCCGGTCGACGTAGGTGTCGGCCCCCGGCACCGTGGGGAGGAAGGGCGCGACGAGTTCGACCCGGCCCGGGCCCGTGCCGGCCGCCTCGGTGTCCGAGCCCGCGTTGGGGTGGCCGAGCGCGTGGAAGCCGCGGGGCCCCTCTGGCGCCGGCGATGAAGTGGTCGCCCGCGGGTTGGTTCGCCGTCGCGCTCGCTTCGGGTGTCCTCTTCGATGCCTCCGGTGCAGTTGACTGGAAGTCAGATATGGATGCCCATGGCGGTGCCCGACATATCTGTGTACGGTCCGCGAAATCACCCGCCACCGCGAAGGAGCCCGTCATGCGCGCCCCCGTTCCCGGCCTCGCCACCCGTGCCACCAGCGTCGGCGGATCTCCGGTACGGGAGATCCTCGCGCTGACCGCCCGTCCGGAGGTGATCTCCTTCGCCGGCGGGCTGCCCTCCCCCGAGCTCTTCGACGCCGCGGCGATACGCGCCGCCTACGACCACGTCCTCGCCGAGGCGCCCGAGAGGGTGCTGCAGTACTCCACCACCGAAGGGGACCCGGCGCTGCGCGGGGCGATCGCCGGCCGGCTCACCCGGGCGGGGCTGCCCACCGGCTCCGACGACCTGCTCGTCACCAGCGGCTCTCAGCAGGCCCTCACCCTGGTCTCCACGGCCCTGCTGGAACCCGGGGACGTCGTCCTCGTGGAGGATCCTGGCTACCTGGCGGCGCTGCAGTGCTTCGCCTTCGCGGGCGCCCGCGTGGTGCCCGTCCCCACCGACGCGGACGGCATCGACCCGATGGCCCTGGAACTGGCCGTCGTCCGGGAGAAGGCCAGGCTGCTCTACCTGGTGCCGACCTTCCACAACCCCACTGGCCGCACGATGACGGCCGAGCGCCGGCAGGCGGTCGCCCTGATCGCCGAACGTCACGGGCTGTGGATCGCGGAGGACGACCCGTACGGGGAACTGCGCTACGACGGCGAGGCGGAACCGTGGATCGCCTCCCACCAGGCTGCCGCGGACCGTACGGTCCTGCTCGGCAGCCTGTCCAAGATCATGGCGCCCGGGATGCGGCTCGGCTGGCTGCGCGCCCCGGCCGCGCTGCGCCGGGCGTGCGTGGTGGCCAAGCAGTCCGCCGACCTGCACACCTCGACCGTGGACCAGGCCGCCGCCGCCCGCTACCTCGCCGACTCCGACCTCGACGCCCATCTGGCGCGGGTCCGCGCCGCCTACCGGGAGCGGCGGGACGCCCTGCTGGCCGGACTGCCCGGGGCACTGCCCGAGGGCAGCGCGTGGAACCGGCCGGAGGGCGGCATGTTCGTCTGGGCCCGGCTGCCCACCGGGTACGACGCGGCACAGTTGCTGCCCCAGGTGGTGGCCCACGACGTGGCCTATGTGCCGGGGGCACCCTTC
This sequence comes from Actinacidiphila sp. bgisy160, assembly GCF_057707815.1. Lineage (NCBI taxonomy): Bacteria > Bacillati > Actinomycetota > Actinomycetes > Kitasatosporales > Streptomycetaceae > Actinacidiphila > Actinacidiphila sp. bgisy160. The sequence goes on along the minus strand of NZ_JBYIQW010000002.1, from coordinate 340,834 downwards.
TACGCGGGCGAGCCCGACCGTGCGGCGTTACGGCTGTCCTTCGTCACGCACACCCCCGACGAGATCGGGGAAGGACTGCGCCGGCTCGCCAAGGCCCTGGCCATCGCGGCCGGCTGAGACCGTTTCCGACAGAGCGTCAATTCGCCTGCGTAGTGGCGGTGGTGGACCGCGCTCCCGGGCTGGATGCGGGGCCCGCCGGTCCAGGCCTGCGCCGGCTTCACGGCGCGCACCGAGGGCGCGCCCGAGGGCGAGGCGCCGCACCGGCCCGCCGGCCGTATGGCGCTTCTGGAGCCGGCCACGGACGGCGACGTGGCGGAGGCCGGCGCCCTCCTGACCTGCGACCGGGCGCGCGACCACCGGACGGTCGCCACTGGTGAACGCGGGCGAACTGCTGCGCTGACAGGGACGGATGGACCCGGACGGGCTGCGTCCGGCGTGCGGTCGTTCCGGCGAAGTACCCGCTCATGGTGGGGCGCCGTACACAGTCACAACAACGTGAAGTAAGGTCAAGAACGAGTAAAATCGTTCTACTCGCTGATCGGTGTTCATGTCCTTGAACATCGATGGTCTTGACCAGCCCCTTCCCAGGCGGTTCAATCTGGGGCGCCGCCCCGCGACGGACGTACCGGCGAAGTGCGCTCCCGTTCACAAGGCGGACCCCTGGAAGGGGCAACAACGCATGAATGGTCTCGACTGGGCCGTACTCATCGGCTACTTCGGCGTGATGGTCGCCATCGGCCTGTGGTCCCACAAACGCGTCGACGACGTCGGCGACTTCTTCACCGCGGGCGGCCGCATGCCCTGGTGGCTGTCCGGCATCTCGCACCACATGTCCGGCTACAGCGCGGTGATGTTCACCGGTTACGCCGGCATCGCCTACACCTACGGCGTCACCTCGTACGTCACCTGGTCCTTCCCGATCGCCATCGGCATCGCCATCGGCGCCAACCTCTTCGCGCCCCGGCTCAACCGGCTGCGCTCCCGGCTGCACGTGGCCTCGCCGCTGGAGTACCTGAAGAACCGTTACAACGTCCCGACCCAGCAGGCCCTCGCCGTCTCCGGCGTGCTGCTGAAGATCGTGGACGTGGGTGCCAAGTGGGCGGCGATCGCCACCCTCCTGTCGGTCTTCACCGGTGTCTCCCTCAACCAGGGCATCCTGATCACCGGCGCCGTCACGGCCGTCTACTGCACGGTCGGCGGGCTGTGGGCGGACGCCCTCACCGAGCTGGGCCAGTTCGTCATCCAGCTGCTGGCCGGCCTCGCCATGCTGGTGGCGGTCCTGGGCGAGATCGGCGGGATCAGCGGGCTGTGGACGGTCTGGGACAAGCTGCCGGACGACCACACCGCGCCGACCGCCGGGCCGTACACGCTGACCTTCCTGCTGGCGTACCTGTTCATCAAGACGTTCGAGTACAACGGCGGCATGTGGAACCAGGCCCAGCGCTACATGGCCACCTCCAACGCCCGCGCGGCGACCCGCTCGGCCCGGCTGTCGGCCGTGCTGTGGTTCGTCTGGCCGCTGGTCCTCTTCTTCCCCATGTGGGTGGCCCCGCTGCTGGTGAAGGCGCAGAAGCCGGACGCCTCGGACTCGTACGCCCTGCTGACCGAGCAATTGCTGCCGCACGGCCTGCTGGGCCTGGTGGTCGTCGGCTTCTTCTCGCACACCATGGCCATGTGCTCCTCCGACGCCAACGCCATCGCCGCCGTCTTCACCCGGGACATCGCGCCGGTGCTGTCCAGGGCGGCGCGCGGCTGGGACGCGCGGGCCGGGCTGATCGCCGCCCGGATCACCACCGTGGCCTTCCTCGCCCTGTCGATGGCGGTCGCCACCCAGGTCAACTCGCCGACCTTCAAGGACATCATCACGGTCGTCATCAAATGGGTGGCCGGTCTGATGGGCCCGATCGCGATCCCGTTCATGCTCGGGTTGCTGCGGACGTTCCGTAAGTCCGGCCCGACGGCGGCACTGGTCTCCTGGGCCGCCGGCCTGTTCGCCTTCTGGCTCACCAACTACGGGCTGGACGGGGTGCAGCTGCAGATCCAGATCGTGACGCCGCTGGCGGTCTCCCTCGTGCTGTACGTGCTCATCGGCTTCGCCAAGCCAGAGGACACCCCGGAGCGCGACGCGATCCTGGCGCGGATCAACTCCGACGACGACGGCGACGACGCGGCCGCCGCTGCCGTGCCCGAGGAGCCCGCGAAGGCCTGACGGCCGGTGTCCCGGGGCGGGCCGCCCACCCGCCCCGGGACAGCGGTACCCGCGTGCCGGCGGCTCGGTTCGCCTCCGAAGCGCTCGCCGAAGCAGCGGTGCCCGCGCCCCCGCTCACAGGACGTCGGCGAGTTCCTGCAGCAACCGCCGCTTCGGCCGTGCCCCCACCAGGGACATCACCGGCTCACCCGACCGGAAGACCATCAGGGTCGGCATCGACAGGACGCCGTACGCCGACGTCGCCCGCGGGTTGTGGTCCACGTCGAGCTGGACGACCTTCAGCCGGCCCGCCTCCTCCCGGGCGACCTCCGCCAGGACCGGGGCGATCTGGCGGCAGGGCGGGCACCAGTCGGCGGTGAACTCCACCAGCACCGGCCCCTCGGCCCCCAGTACCTCCTCGGCGAACGTCGCGTCGGTCACCTCGGTCAGGCCCTCGGTGTGCGTCGTCATCGCGTACTCCCCTCGCTTGCCTCGCAACTGAACTCGCAGCGCGGTTCGGACGCGCCCCCGGCCGAGGCCAGCTCGGCGCGGACGAGTTGCGAGCCGAGCCGCTCACGGACCTCCGTCAGACGGTCGATGCACTCGTCCAGCTCCGCCAGCTTGCGCCGGTAGACCTCGAGCGAGGCGGCGCAGGTGTCCCCCTGCGGGTGGCCGGCCCGCAGGCAGTCCACGAACGGGCGGGTGTCCTCCAGTTCGAAGCCGAAGGCGCGCAGTGCCTGGATCTGCCGGAGCAGCCGCAGGTCCTGCTCGTCGTAGGCCCGGTAGCCGTTGCCCGTACGCCGGGCGCGCAGCAAGCCGAGCGATTCGTAGTGGCGCAGGGCGCGGGTGGTGGTCCCGGCCCGTTCGGCGAGTTCTCCGATCCGCATGCCCCGACGGTAGACCTTGACGCCGACGTCAAGGCCAGTCCGGATATTCCCCGTCCGGGCCCCGCGGCCCGGTGATCCTTCCGACACCGCCGGCTGACGGATGCCGCGCCTATCCTCGGAGGATGACCCAGACTCCGCCCACCGCCAACAGCATGCGCCGTGCCCTGAGGCGTGCCCGTGACGGCGTCGCGCTCGACACCGCGGAGGCCGCGGTGCTGCTCCAGGCGCGGGGGGCGGACCTCGCCGCCCTCACCGAGAGCGCGGCCCGGGTGCGGGACGCGGGTCTGGAGGCGGCGGGACGGCCCCGCGTCATCACCTACTCCAAGAGCGTCTTCATCCCGCTCACGCGTCTGTGCCGGGACAAGTGCCACTACTGCACCTTCGCGACGGTCCCCGGCAAGCTGCGGCGGGCCGGGCACGGGATGTTCATGTCCCCGGACGAGGTGCTGGAGATCGCCCGCCGCGGTGCCGAACTCGGCTGCAAGGAAGCCCTGATCACGCTCGGGGACAAGCCGGAGGACCGCTGGCCCGAGGCCCGCGAGTGGCTCGACGCCCACGGCTACGACGACACCATCGCCTACGTCCGTGCGATGTCCGTGCGGATCCTGGAGGAGACGGGGCTGCTGCCGCACCTCAACCCCGGGGTCATGAGCTGGACGGACTTCCAGCGCCTGAAGCCGGTCGCCCCCTCCATGGGCATGATGCTGGAGACGACGGCGACCCGGCTGTGGAGCGAGCCCGGTGGCCCGCACTACGGCTCCCCCGACAAGGAACCCGCCGTGCGGCTGCGGGTGCTGGAGGACGCGGGCCGCAGCTCCGTGCCCTTCACCAGCGGCATCCTCATCGGCATCGGGGAGACCTACGAGGAGCGCGCCGACTCGCTGTTCGCGCTGCGCCGCGTGGCCCGGTCGTACCACGGCGTCCAGGAGCTGATCATCCAGAACTTCCGCGCCAAGCCGGACACCGCGATGCGCGGCATGCCGGACGCGGAACTGGACGACCTGGTGGCCACCGTGGCGGTTGCCCGGCACATCATGGGCCCGTCGGCCTGCCTTCAGGCGCCGCCGAACCTGGTGGACGCGGAGTACGCCCGGCTGATCGGGGCCGGCATCGACGACTGGGGCGGGGTCTCCCCGCTCACCCCGGACCACGTCAACCCCGAGCGGCCCTGGCCGCAGATCGAGGAGCTGGCGGCACGCTCGGCGGAGGCGGGCTTCAGCTTGCGCGAACGGCTGTGCGTCTACCCGGAGTTCGTCCAACGCGGCGAGCCGTGGCTCGACCCGCGCCTGCGGCCGCACGTCACCGCCCTGGCCGACCCGGCCACCGGCCTGGCCCGTGAGGACGCCGAGGTCACCGGCCGTCCCTGGCAGGAGCCCGAGGAGGTCTTCACCGCGGCGGGCCGCACCGACCTGCACCGCGCCATCGACACCGAGGGCCGCACCGGCGACCGCCGCGAGGACTTCGACGAGGTGTACGGGGACTGGGAGGCGCTGCGCGAGCAGGCCGCGCCCGGCCTGGTCCCGGACCGCATCGAGGCCGACGTGCGCACGGCGCTGTCCGTGGCCGCCGACGACCCCACGAAGCTGACCGACGCCGAGGCGCTCGCGCTGCTGCACGCGGACGGGGCGGCGTTGGACGCGCTGTGCCGGATCGCCGACGACGTCCGCCGTGACGCGGTCGGCGACGAGGTCACCTACGTCGTCACCCGGAACATCAACTTCACCAACGTCTGCTACACCGGCTGCCGCTTCTGCGCCTTCGCCCAACGCCGCACCGACGCCGACGCCTACACCCTGTCCCTGACCCAGGTCGCCGTCCGCGCCGAACAGGCCTGGCAGGTCGGCGCCACCGAAGTCTGCATGCAGGGCGGCATCCACCCCGACCTGCCCGGCACCGCCTACTTCGACATCGCGCGGGCGGTGAAGGAACGCGTGCCCGGCATGCACGTGCACGCCTTCTCCCCGATGGAGGTCGTCAACGGCGCCACCCGCACCGGCCTGTCGATCCGCGAATGGCTGACCGCCGCCAAGGAAGCCGGCCTGGACTCCGTCCCCGGCACCGCCGCCGAGATCCTCGACGACGAGGTCCGCTGGGTCCTGACCAAGGGCAAGCTGCCCGCCGCCACCTGGGTCGAGGTCATCACCACCGCCCACGAGCTGGGCCTGCCCTCCTCCTCCACCATGATGTACGGGCACGTCGACCAGCCCCACCACTGGCTCGCCCACCTGCGGCTGCTCGCACGGATCCAGCAACGGACCGGCGGTTTCACCGAGTTCGTGACCCTGCCCTTCATCCACACCAACGCACCGGTCTACCTCGCCGGCATCGCCCGCCCCGGCCCCACCCTGCGCGACAACCGCGCCGTCACCGCCATGGCCCGCCTCCTGCTCCACCCGCACATCCGCAACATCCAGACCAGCTGGGTCAAGCTCGGCACCGACGGCGCCGCCGAGATGCTCCGCTCCGGCGCCAACGACCTCGGCGGCACCCTGATGGAGGAGACCATCTCCCGCATGGCCGGCTCCAGCTACGGCTCCTATCGCTCCATCCGCGACCTCGTCGCCATCGCCGACGCCGCCGGCCGCCCGGCCCGCCAGCGCACCACCACCTACGGCGACGTCCCCGCCGAACGCATCGCCACAGGTCTGGCCACCGACGGCCACCTGCCGGAGCTGCTGCCGGTCCTGGAGGACTGACCGATCGCTTGAGAAGGTGCCCGCCACCACGGCTTCGCGACCCGCCGCCCCCGTTCGAGGGAGGCGGCGGTCGTATCGCGGGTCACCTGCGGATCATCGGGGAGTACCTCGTGCCCGCCGTGACGCACGGCCCGCTGGACGGGTCCTGCCCCGGCACGATCAGCGGCGGCCTTCAGTAGGAGGCGGGGACGAGTCCGACGCCGAGCTGGCGCAGCCACTCCAGGTTGTCGTACTGGACCCACTCTTCCGCCAGCCTGCCGTCCTCGTCGTAGCGGAACATGTTGATCAGAGTCAGCGTCACCTTCTTGCCGTGCGGCTGCACCGTTCCCACCGGCGTCGGATCGAACGGATTCTCGAAAATGCCGCCCATCTCCGTCCGGCAACCGATCAGATTCCCGGCTGAGACGATTTCATATCGCTCGCAGTAGTAGTCCGTGAAGGCGTTGCGCATCTGACTGAAAAAGCTCGACAGTTCCTCGAACCCGAGGTCGCCGTCGGGGCCGTGGAACGCGAAGTCCTCACTGAAGTAGGCGCGCAGTGCGCCCGGATTCTCCTTCGAGATGGCGTCCCGGCCGATGCGGACGAGCGCACGGGAACGCACGTCGTAGCGGGTGTCGTCGGGGGATATGAAATGAGTCATGGTGTTTCCTCTGAGATCAGGTTGCTCACGGTGCCGTGCCGCATCGCGGCGCGCCCCTGCGAAGCCGACGCAGCGCCGCAGAACCGGAAGCGGATTCCGGGTCGAAAGATCCTGCCCGGGATGGACTCGGTCTCTTGTAAGACCGCGCACAAACGCCGCGGGCGCCGGCGACCTGGCTGGCGGCCGGTCATGCTCTGCACTGCTTTCCTCATGAAACAGCTTTGCACCGCCGGAGACATTCCACCAGCGAATCGTTGGCATCGCTCCCATGCGGAAACAGCATGGCTCGCCGGCCGGAGCAGACCCGTCCTCGCATCCGCCGGCGTGCCGCTCCAGGTCGCTAAGCGCGTCCCCTCGCACGCTTCGGCACACAGCACGGCCGCCTCCCCTCGCCATGCTCTGAGTGGACGGTCGCGCTTTGCCCTACCTTGTCGTTCACGCATATCGTCGGGCCATGCCGGAACTGACGCTGACGGGCCTGCGAGTCACGCTGGAGGTCGCTCAGCGCGGGTCCTTCACCGCGGCGGCCGAGGCGCTCGGCTACACCCAGTCCGCGGTCTCGCGCCAGATCATGGCCACAGAAGCCGCAGTGGGGGCCCCGCTGTTCGAGCGGCAAGCCCGTGGAGTCCGGCCGACTCCGTCCGGGGAGGCGCTGCTGCGGCACGCGCGCCGCATGCTCGCAGACGCCGAAGCGGCGGAACTGGAGATCGCGGGGCTCCGCGACCGTCTCGCGGGGCGCCTGGCCGTCGGCGCGTACCCCACCGCGGCCGCGGTGCTGGTGCCCAGGGCCATCGCCCGCCTGCAAAAGGCGCACCCGGCCCTCACCGTGAGCCTGTGGGAGGCGGGCAGCCCCGCCCAGCTGCGCCGCCTTCGCGCGGGACGCCTCGAGGTGGCCGTCGTGGCAGTCGGGGAAGGGCTCCCCGACTACGACCTCACCGGGCTGCGCACCGAGGTCGTACGCACCGGCCGCGGGATAGGCGTGGCCGTCCACACGGCACATCCGCTGGCCTCCAGGGAAGAGGTGCACGTCGACGACCTGGCGCAAGAGGCGTGGATCGTGGGAGCCGGCGAGGAAGGCGGGCCCCGGTTCGGCGCCTGGCCCACCCTGGAAGCTCCGCGCGTGGCCTACGAGGCGCACAGCTGGCAGACGCGCCTCGGGCTCGTTGCCGCGGGACTGGGGATATCGGTCATGCCCGGGCTGGCCGCGGACATCGTCCCGCAGGGCGTGAAGTGGCTGCGTGTCGAGGATCCCGCGCTCAGGTTCAAGAGGGAGACCATGATGGTCACGGCCACCGACCTGTCGGCACGAGCGAGAGCCATGCGTCAAGCCATGCACGACGAGGTCGCCGGACTCGCGACGGAGCGCCGATCACCCGTGTGACCGGCTCCCCTGCCCGGAGAGCGCCTTCGAGATCTCGACCCGAAGGAGCCTCCTCGCTTGGCGCAGGTCGCGGACCGCGCGGCACCGTTTCCGCACAGCGCCCGCTTCTCACTCATCCCTGACCAGCCGAGAAAGCCCCTACCGAGGCGGAACCAACCGAGGAGTCCGCCGACGCCCTGCCGACACACCTCGTCGACGACCCACTCGCTCCCAGAGGGCGCGGCCGGGCCGCGCCCCCGGCTCGACCTGCGCAAAAGAGTCCGAGCAACTCTCCAAAAGCGTCACACAGGCTGCGCAGCTCCTTCGGGAGGTGTCGTTAGCGTTGCTGGCCGTCCCGCCCTGCACGGGGAACGTGCGCGCGGACCTGCCGCCGACGTCCCCCGGCGGCTCGCGTCAGCAGAGAAAGACTCGGAGATGGACTACTGCTCCTCTTGCCGTCGGCATCTCAACGGGGCTCTCGTGTGTCCGGGGTGCGGCGCCTACGCACCCGACATCGCGCCGCCCATGTGGCAGGGCCCGGGCTCCACCGCGGAATGGCAGACGAGCCGTGAAGCGGACTCCGACGACCCCGACGGCCCCGGCCAGGACGACGCCGACCCGTCCCCGCAGGGCCGTGCGGCCCGCCGCCGGCAGATGGAACGCTGGAAGAAGAACCGGCGTCGCGCCGCGGCCGCCACGGCCGTGGCGCTCGTCGGCGGCGGTCTCACCGTCGCGGCGATGCCGCACGGCGGCTCCGACGGCCGGGCCGACACGGCAGCGGCGGCGGAGGCGGAGCCACTGACGCCGGCCACGGCCCGTACTGTCCCGCTCTCCTCGATCCCGGCGCGGCCCGGTGGCGGTGACGCCGGCCACCGCCCCGGTGAGGGCGCGCCCACCGCCACCACCGCGCCGCGCGGCGAGGCGGCCCGCGCCGAGCCGTCCGCCGCGAGCACCGGCGCGCCGGCGCACACCGCCCCGCAGGGCGACGCCGGTTCACGGGTCCGCCCGGTCACGGCCGTCCTCGCGCCGGCGGACACCGCCCCGCACACCACCGCGCCCTCGTCCGCCCCCCACTTGCCCGCGGACGTCGCGACCACACCCCCCACAACGACGGCGACCCCCACGTCGTCGGCAACGAAGTCACCGATGCAGCTGTGCCTCCTGGTGCTCTGCGTCGGCTGACCGGAAAGGAACGTCACGTGTCAAGCAGCCACGCCGACCACGACCGCCGCCGAGTCAGCGCCTGGCGGTTGTGGGGCGTCGGAGCCGCGACCGCGGTGCTCGCCGTCCTGCTGGCCAAGTCCGGCATCCTGGTCGCGCGGAGATTCCTGCTGCTGCCGCTCTTCGCCCCCCAGGGCTACGGGCCGTGGCGCGACGCCGCCGCGACCGCCTACGTCCTCGGGGCAGGGCTCATCGCACTCGCCGCGACGCTGCTGCTACGCCTCCTGCTCGCCGCGACGCCGCGCGCCATGGTGTTCTTCGGCTGGATCATGACCGCGCTGACCTTCCTCGCCGTGCTGATCCCCCTGGCCCTGCACCGCTCGAACGAGATGCTCGCCGCCTGCGTGGTGAACCTGTTCATCGGGCTGATCGTCACCTCCCTGCTCGCGAGCGCGGCGCGCTGGGCACAGACCCGCGGCGGCCGGGCCCCCCGGCCGGCCTGGCAGGGCCGCGGCTGGTAGCACCCGAAGTCCCCGCCCCTTGAAGGCCCCCGCTGCCCGGCAGCGGGGGCCTTCCCCCGTGCGTGACCGACCACATTCCGTTCGTGACCGGAGGCCGACCGATCTGGGTCGATTACAGTGCTTGGTCGGGTCGGACAGAGAGGCGCTGGTCATGAGCGGGGCCGTATGGGGGCGTGCCGAGCAGCAGGACTTCCGCAGCCGGGTGCGCGGCTGCCTGCTCGGTGGCGCGATCGGCGACGCCCTCGGTGCCGGCGTCGAGTTCGACTCGCTGACGGACATACGACAGACGCACGGCAAGGACGGCGTCACCGATTACGTCCCGGCGTACGGGCGGCGGGGGGCCGTCACCGACGACACCCAGATGACGCTGTTCACCGCCGAGGGCCTGATACGCGCCCAGGTGCGCCGCGACGCCGGGGCCTGGCACCCGCCCACCGACGTGCACCGGGCCTACCTGCGCTGGGCGGCCACCCAGAACGACTGGGGGCCCGACGAGCGCCGCAAGGACACCGGCTGGCTGGCCCGCGAGGAGTGGCTGTACGCGCGCCGCGCCCCGGGCAAGGCCTGCCTGACCGGGCTCGCCGACGAGCGGATGGGCACCCTCGACAACCCCAAGAACCCGGACTCCAAGGGCTGCGGCACGGTCATGCGGTCCGCGCCCTTCGGGCTGCTGGTCGGCTGGGAGCCGCATCTGGTGCTGCAGCTCGCCGTCGAATGCGCCGCGCAGACACATGGTCACCCCACCGGCGTGCTGGCCGCCGGAGCGTTCGCCGTCATCGTCCACGGACTGGCCCGCGGCGAGGCCCTGGACGGCGCCGTGCAGCACGCGCTGGCCCTGATCGCCGCGCGCCCTGGGCACGAGGAGACCTCCGCTGCCCTGCAGGCCGCCCTCGGGGCCGTACGTCAGGGGCTGCCCAGCGCGGAGCGGGTGGAGTCCCTGGGCGCGGGCTGGACCGCCGAGGAGGCGCTCTCCATCGGCGTCTACTGCGCCCTGGTCGCCGAGGACGTCCGGCACGGACTGCTGCTGGCGGTCAACCACTCAGGGGACAGCGACTCCACCGGCTCGATCTGCGGCAACCTGCTCGGCGTGGAGCACGGCGAGACCGCCCTGCCCCCGGCGTGGACGGCGGAACTGGAGGGCCGGGGCACCATCCTGCAGCTCGCCGACGATTTCGCCATGGAGACGACGCAGGGCCCCGCGCTGCACGGACCCGGCGGCGCGTCCGCGGCGTGGCTGGAGCGCTACCCCGGCAGCTGACCGCGGGCCGAGGGCCGGCGGTCCGGGGTACCACGGCTGGGATGCCGCGGTTCACAGATACTGCGGTATCGCGCCGGCCCTCCGCCGGCCACCGCTGGGGGGGTGGCCCTGCGCGTGCGGCGGATTGCCCGCCCACACCCCCACCGGCCGTTGGTCGCAGGCGATACTGGGGGGCGGGGGAGCTGGGGGCATCCCCGGCCGAAGGCCGGGGGAGGGTGGGCGTTCTGAACCCTGACGCGTATGTGTCGTGCGGCACAGACGGCACAGACCTGCACCGCCCGCCACGCACATGAACACGCGGTCCGGAACGCCCAGCCCCGCAGGCCCCGACCCCGGCCCACCCGACGCACCCCGCGCAGGCCCGCACCAACCATCCGGGGCGATCGGGCGCGCGGGGGATGGCCGCCGCAGGCGCGGAAAACCCGCACACGACAACCGGGGCGGAACACCGCGCACCCCGGGTCACGCCACCCCCCCATCCGGCTCCAGCAGCAGCATGCGCCACACCGCGTCCTCCAACCCCTGCACGGAGGCGATCCACCCCAGCCCGTCCTCCGGGGTGCCCCGGCCCGCCGCGACCGCCAGCTCGCCGACCGCGTCCGCGAGGTCCCCATGCCGCAGCGCGGGCTCCATGCGGCCCCCGCCCAGCCCGTCGGCGACGTACCGCTCGTAACCGGGCGCCGTGCGCAGGACGCCGACCGGACGCCACTCCTGCGCCAGCCGGTCCACCGGCTCGCCGCCCACCCGGCGCCCGTCGGCCTCCACGACCTGGGTGCGCGAGCGGTCCACCGCGAGCGCGGTCCACGCGTCGGCACCCGTGAGCACCGCTGCGGGCCGGCAGCGCTCGACGGCCTCCGCGACCGTCCCCACCCCGTCCGGGCCGCCGCCGACCAGCGGCACCGCCGCCATCCCGGCGTACAGGCAGCCGTAGAACGCCCCCGCGAGGTCCACGCCCTGCGGATAGGCCAGCAGCACCCGGCTGCCCGGCGGCAGCAGCCGGCCCAGCCGTGCCGCGACCGCGCGCGCACGGCGGTCCAGCCCGGCGAAGTCGCAGTCGTACGGTTCGTACGGGCGCCCTTCCGGCTGCCGGAAGGCCCGGCTGCGCAGTGCGGGGCCGGGCAGCCGGTACACCGACGGCGCCGGCCCGCCGCCGCTCCGGCTCCGTGGTCCGCTCACGGCCTGCGACACACAACGCGAGCACATGGGCGTCCCTCCACTCCCCCGGTCGGACCGCCCGCCGACCCGGCGGCATATGACCGTACTTCACCTGAAACTGGCCCGAACATCCCCTGCTACTCCTCGGAACGCCCCTCCCGAAAGCCACCCATAGGTGACCGCATACAGGTTGAGGCGGCAAACTGGCACAGGCGGCGGAACCGATGGTGATGGTCCCGCCGTCCGTGAAAACTGTTCCGGCTCGTGATGAACGATCGATATACGCGCTCGTCGCGAAGGTACGGCGGCACCTGGGGGCAGGCATGGCAAGCGGTAAGGACCGGGGCGGAGCGCTGCGCTTCGCGGTGCTCGGCCCGGTGCGGGCCTGGCGCGGCACGGAGCCGGTCTCCGCCGGGTCGCCACAGCAGAAGGCGCTGCTGGCCGCGCTGCTGCTGCGCGGCGGCCGCACGGCCACCGCGCAGGAACTACTGGACGCCGTCTGGGGCGAGGACCCGCCGCCCACCGCGCTCGCGGCGCTGCGCAGCTACGCCTTCCGCCTCCGCAAGGCCCTCGGCGCCGACGCGCTGGCCACCGTCGGCGGCGGCTACGTGCTGCGCCCGGGGGACGACTTCGACCTCTCCCTGGCCGAACGGCACCAAGCCGCGGCGGAGAAGGCTCGCGCGGCCGGGGACCTGGCCACGGCCCGTGAGGAACTGCGCGGCGCCCTCGCCCTCTTCGACGGCGAGCCCCTCGCGGGGCTGCCCGGCCCGTACGCCGAGACCCAGCGCACCCGCCTGCTGGAATGGCGGCTGCAGCTCACCGAGACCTGCCTCGACCTGGACCTGCAGGCCGGCTGCCACGCCGAGGTGGTCTCCGAGCTCACCGTCCTGTCCGCCGAACACCCCTTGCGCGAGCGCCCGCGCGCCCTGCTGATGCTCGCCCTGTACCGCAGCGGACGGCAGGCCGAGGCGCTCGGCGTCTACGCCGACACCCGCCGCCTCCTGGACGACGAGCTGGGCGTCGACCCGGGTGCCGAACTCACCGAACTGCACCAGCGCGTCCTGGAGGCCGACCCGTCGCTGCTGCCGCCGCCCGTCCCGCAGGAAGAGGCCGCCGCCGAGCCGGTACGGCCGGCCCAGCTGCCGGCCACGGTCGCGGACTTCACCGGCCGCGACGCCTTCGTCCGCGAGCTCGGCGAGCGCCTGGCCGCGGCCTCGGCGGAGGGCGGCGTCATGTCGGTCTCCGCCGTCGCCGGCATCGGCGGGGTCGGCAAGACGACCCTCGCCGTCCACGTCGCCCACGCCGTCACGGGCACGTTCCCCGACGGCCAGCTCTACGTCGACCTCCAGGGCACCGCCGCCCGGCCCGCCGAGCCCGAGACGGTGCTCGCCTCCTTCCTGCGCTCCCTCGGCGTCGACGACTCCGCGATACCCGAGTCCCTCGCCGACCGCGCCGCGCTCTACCGCACCACCCTCGCGGGCCGCCGGATCCTGGCCCTGCTGGACAACGCCCATGACGCCGCCCAGATCCGTCACCTCCTGCCGGGAACGCCGGGCTGCGCCGCGCTCATCACCAGCAGGGTCCGCATGGTCGACCTCGCCGGGGCCCACCTGGTCGACCTCGACGTCATGAGCCCGGAAGAGGCCCTGCTGCTCTTCACCCGCATCGTCGGGGAGGAGCGCGTCGCCGCCGAACGCCAGGCCGCCCTCGACGTCGTCGCCGCCTGCGGCTTCCTGCCGCTCGCCATCCGCATCGCCGCCTCCCGCCTGGCCACCCGCCGCACCTGGACGGTCTCCTTCCTCGCCCGCAAGCTCAGCGACGAACGCCGCCGCCTGGACGAGCTCAAGGCCGGCGACCTCGCCGTCAAGGCCACCTTCGAGCTCGGCTACGGCCAGCTCACCCCGCAGCAGGCCGTAGCCTTCCGCCTGCTGGCCCTCGCCGACGGGCCGGACATCTCCCTGGAGGCGGCCGCGGCCGTCCTCGACATGGACGTCTACGACGCCGAGGAACTGCTCGAGGCCCTGGTAGACATCAGCCTCATCGAGTCCGCCGCGCCCGCCCGCTACCGCTACCACGACCTGGTGCGTCTCTACGCCCGCGACTGCGCCGAGCGCCACGAGAGCGACGACGCCCGCTGCGCCGCCCTGTCCCGGCTGCTGGACTTCTACCTGGCGTCGGCCGCGTGCGCGTACGAGCTGGAGAACCCCGGCGACCGCCTGCTGGCGCACCTCGCGCCCGTCGGCCGCCCCGGGCTGCCCTTCGACTCCCGCGAGGACGGCCTGGACTGGCTGTTCACCGAGGCGCCCAGCCTCCTCGCCGCGGTCCAGCAGGCAGCGGGCGGCGGCTGCGAGGGGCCGATGCGGCGAGCCGTCGACCTGCTCTTCACCGCGCAGGACCTGATGGAGTCCGGCATCCACGCGCGCCAGTACGAGCAGGCCACACGCGCCATCGTCGCCACGGCCGGCAGCTGCGGCGAACCGCTCGTGGAGGGCCGGGCCCGCGTACTGCTGGGCCAGCTGAACAGCCTGGCCGGACGGCTGGAGGAGGCGGACCGGGAGGCCGAACGCAGCCTCGTGCTGGGGCGAGCCGTCGGAGATCCTCTGACCAGCAGTTACGCCCCCAATCTGCGAGGGATGGTGGCCTTCCCGAGGCGGCGCTTCCAGGACTGCGCGGACCACCATTCCCAGGCCCTGGAAGCCTTCATGGCCGACGGCAACCGGCACGGCGGCGCCGCCGCGCTGAGCAATCTGTCCCGCGCCCAGATCGAGCTCGGGGACGTCTCCGCCGCCGTGACCTCGGCGGAGCAGGCCCTGTCGATCTACCGTGAGCTGCGCGCCGGGTTCCGCCTCGGCAACGGCCTCTACGCGCTCGCCATCGCGCTCACGGCGGCCGGTCGCCGCGAGGAGGCGCTGGCGTCGCTCTCCGAGGCGCTCCCCGTCTTCAGGGCGGCGCGGCAGCAGTTCTGGGAGGCCATGTCCCTCTTCCGCATGGCGGAGGTGCACCTGACCTCCGGCGCCCATCGCCAGTCGGCGGCGCTGGCCGAGCAGTCGCTGAACGCGCTGCGCGACCTCGGGGGTGAGCTCTACCGCGCGAAGGTGCTCACCGTCCTCGGGCGCGCGCTCGCCGAGGCCGGCCAGGTGGACCGTGCCCGCGCCTGCTGGCGGGACGCCCTGGCGGCCTTCGTCGCGCTGGGCTCCCCCGACGCCGACGAGGTGCGGCGCCTGCTGCACGGTCCCGCCGCCGCTCCGGCCGTCGCCGTCTAGCCGGTTCCGCGCTGCGCAACACCGCCGATACAGGACATCAACAGTTCCGTTTATCGGTTGATTATCGACGCCTGCCACGATTCCATCACTGCAAGAGCTGCCCGCCTGGTAGCGCACGGGGGTCGTTGCCAGGCGGGCTTCGTATCGGCCCAGTTCCACCCACCAGGGGAGGCACCATGAGCGAGACGGCACCCGAGTCCGGCTCCACCGTCGAGGAAGAGCCGGAAGTCGTCACCACCGAGGAGACCGAGGAGCCCGAGGTCAAGAGCGACGACACCACGGTCAAGCCCGACAACTGGCACACGCCCTGACCGGCGCCTGACACGGGGGACGGCCGGCCCGAGGGGGCACGGGGGACAGCGCGACGGGGACGGCACCACCACGGGGGACGGCACGACTGAGGGGCGCACCAAGGGGGACGCGCTTCCGGGGGGAGCGGCACGGGGGAACCACGGACCGACTGCGGCGCGGAGGGGGCGCCGCAGCCGGTCCTTCTTTCTTGCGCGCGCCGGTCGGCGGCGGCCCTCGACGTCGCCCGGCTCTTGCCGGTCCGGTGGGCCAACACGGTATTTCTCCTGGGCGAGTTGGCCTCCCGCGCCCCTTGGGCCCAAGTCGTCTCGCCCGCTGGGTGCCCGCACCCGGCCTCTCCTCCGGAGGCGTAGTGAGGTTTGTACGCAAGGCCGCCGCCGTCCTCGCCGCCGTGACGGCCGGACTCCTGTCCGCCGCGCTCCCGGCCGCCGCCGCGGACAGCCCGGACAACTGGCACCAGACGATCGTCAGCCCCGACAACTGGCACGCCCCCTGACACCCGGAGCGCCGGACCGCCGAGGCTCTCCAACAGGGAGCCGACGGGGTCCTGGCCGCCCGTCCCACCGAGGCCGTACAGGGCACGATCCGCGCCGTCGGGTCGGCCCACGAAGCCGCGCGCCCCGGCCTTCGCGCACGGGCCGCACCTCATCGCCCTCGGCAACCTCCCGCCCGAGCGCCGGACCCGGCCGCTCGCGCACCGCACGCGGGAGCACCGGGTGCGCTGACCGGTGCGCCGCCTGCGTCCGGGCCGGCGGACCCCGGTGGCCGGGGCAGCCGTTGACGATCCGCCCGGAACGCGGCGAACGAGGGTCACCCGGACAGCCCCTCGCGTGGCGCCCCGGTCCCCCGCCGCGTAGGTTGACCAGCGACGGCCGTCGTCAGCCCCTTCCGTGAGCGGCACGACGGCCGTCCGCCGGCGTTCCTCAGGCGCGCCGGGTGGCCGCCTCGGTGCCCTTCACGGCGTTGAGGGCGTACACGCAGCGGTCCTTGCTGCTCGCGTAGACCACGCCGTCCGAGACGACCGGGGAACCGGTGATCTCCCCGCCGGTCTCCAGCTTCCAGCGCAACTGGCCGCCGCTCGCGTCGACCGTGTAGAGGCAGTGGTCCTTCGAGCCGAAGTGCACCCGCCCGTCGGCCACCACCGGGGAGCCGACGATCTCGCCCTGGGCGGCGAAGCGCCACTTCGGGGTGCCGGAGACCGCGTCGAGCGTGTACAGCGCACCGCCCGCGCCCAGCATCACCGAACCGCCCGCGACGAGCACCGGCTCCACGCTCTGCCGCTGCTCGGTGGCGACCCGCCAGCGGTCGCGCCCGTCCGCCGGGTCCAGGGCGTACACGGTGCCCAGGTAGTCCGCGACATAGACGCCGCCGCCCGTGACGCCCGGTCCCGGCACGTGGGCGGGCGGCGCGAACATGACGGCGGGGGCGTCGAAGCGCCACCGCTCGGTGCCGCTGCGGGCGTCCAGGGCGAGCACGCGGTTCCCCACGGTCACGTAGACCGCGCCGTCGGCGACGACCGGACGGGTCGGCATGGCGCCGCCCTCCCCGGTCGGGTACGACCAGTGCTCCGCGCCGCTGCCCGCGTCCAGGGCGTGCAGCCGGCCGCCGCCGTGGAAGTACACGACCCCGTCCACCACGCTCGGGCCCGACTCGGGCGTCTCGAACTCCGTCTGCGCGCCGCCGCGTTCCCAGCGCAGCCGTCCGGCCGCGGCGTCCCAGACCTGCACGCCGCCGCCGCGGGTACCGGTGACCACGGTCCCGGCGTCCGCGCGAAGCGAGTAGATCCAGCCGTCCACACCGGTGCGCCAGTGCTCGGCGCCGTCCGCGGCGTCCAGCGCGTACAGGCTCGGCCCGTCGGAGCCGTGGATCCGGCCGTCCGAGACCGCCATCGTCCACGCCACGTCACGGGTCTTGAACTGCCGCCGCCCGGTGGCCACGTCGAGCGCGTGCACCTCGAAGGAGGTCACGTAGAGCCGCCCCGAGGAGACGACCGGGGTGCCCCACACGTCGTTCGACATGCGGAACCGCCACGGCCGCCATTCGCCCGGCGGGACCGCGGGGGCCTGCGGGGCGCCCTGCGCGTTGCCCTGACCCGGCACCGCGGCCGGCGGACCTCCGGCCGCGCCACCGCGACCGGCCCAGCCGAGCCCGCCGCCGGCGGCGGCCGCGGTGGCCGCGGCCTGGTTCTTGCGCTCGGCGAGCCGCATCCCGGGCCCTATCGGTGCCGAACCGGCGAGCTGCACCGGTCCGCCCGGGCCCTCGGCGGCGGCCGGAGGGGGCGCCACGGGGGCCACGGGGGGCGCGGGAGGCCGGGCCGGCATCGGAGGCAGCGCGGCACCCGCGCCGCCGCCACCGGGCGCTCCGGCGCCCACGCCACCGCCGGGGGCGCCCGGCCCCGCGCCGGGGCGGCCGCCGCTGCGCCGCTCCTCTATCAGACCCACCGCCGCGGGCGGCAGCCACGCGGAGGCCGTACCGGTGTCGTCGCCCGCCGAGGAGAACAGGTGCGGCGCCAACTGCGCCTGCAGGTCCGCCGGACTCGGCCGGCGGTCGGCCTCCATGCGCATGCACGCCTCGATGAGCGGCCGCAGTTCGCTGGGCAGACCCGACAGATCAGGGCCCTCCCTGAGCAGCATGAAGACCGTCTCCACGGGATTGGCCCCGTGGAAGGGCGCGTGCCCGGTCGCGGCGAAGACCAGCGTCGAGCCCAGCGAGAAGACGTCGCTGGAGCCGGTGACGCTGCGCGAGTCCTTGGCCTGCTCCGGGGACATGTACGCGGGCGTGCCGACGGCCACGTTCGTCATCGTCAGCCGCGTGTTGGACACCCCGCTCGCGATACCGAAGTCGATCACCCGCGGGCCGTCCTCC
This sequence comes from Actinacidiphila sp. bgisy160, assembly GCF_057707815.1. Classification (NCBI taxonomy): domain Bacteria; kingdom Bacillati; phylum Actinomycetota; class Actinomycetes; order Kitasatosporales; family Streptomycetaceae; genus Actinacidiphila; species Actinacidiphila sp. bgisy160. Next base: position 322,531 of record NZ_JBYIQW010000002.1, on the reverse strand, counting down.
ACGACGAGCACGTTGGAGGGCTTCAGGTCCCGGTGGACCAGCCCCGCCCCGTGGATCGACTGCAGAGCCTCCGCGACCCCGGCCGCCAGCCACCGCACGGCCTGCACGGGCAGCGGCCCGGACTCGTTGACGATCTCCTCCAGCGAGGGCGCCGGCACGAACGCCGTCGCCAGCCAGGGCACGGCGGCCCTGGGATCGGCGTCGACGACCGCCGCCGTGTAGAAGCCACTGACCGCGCGGGCCGCCTCCACCTCACGGGCGAAGCGCACGCGGAACAGCTGGTCCTCGGCGAGCTCAGCCCGTACGGTCTTGATCGCCACGCGCCGGCCGGACGCCGAGCGGGCGAGATAGACCAGGCCCATACCGCCGGCGCCCAGCCTGCCCAGCACCTCGAAAGGGCCGATCCGTCTCGGATCGTGCTGCGTCAGCTGCTGCACCACTGCCCTGCCACCTCCCCGTGGGTTCCCCCCATCCCGGGGTCCGACCCTGATTCTTCCTGGGATGAGTATCAGTTGCGAACCCGGGGCGGTGTCGACACGCGATTACCTTTGATTCGGTTGCGGATCCGGGCGCGTTCAGGACGGCTTCTCACCGACCGTGGTGCCGGGGTCGATCAGGGCGAAATGGGCACCCTGGTCGTCGCTCGCCAGGAGAAAACGGCCGAAAGGCGAATCCATCGGACCCATCGTGACCCGGCCCCCGAGCCGCGCGACCGTCTCCGCGGCGCGGTCGGCGTCGGATACGGCGAAATAGACGACGAAGTGCGCGGGCAGTTCCTCGGGGAACCCCTGCCCCATCCGGAAGCGGCCGAGGACGGCGTTGCCGGGAGTGACCTCCTTGCCCCCGGGGACGAAGATCCGGAAGTCGATGGCCTCGTCCTCGATCCGTTTGCTGCCGAAGCCGAAGACCTCCTCGTAGAAGGGGTCGGTCCGCTCGGTCTCGCGCGTGTAGACCTCGGCCCAGATGTAGGAGCCCGGCACGCCGGTCGTCTCGAAGCCGCCGTGCGTGCCGGGCTGCCACACCCCGAACACCGCACCGCCCGGGTCGGCCGCCATGAGCATCGTGCCGAAGGGGCCAACGGCCATGGGCTCCATGATGAGTTGGCCGCCCGAGTCGCGGATCCTGCCCGCGGTGGCCCGGATGTCGCAGGAGGCGAGGTAGAGGTTCCAGACCGTCGGCATCCGGCCGTCCGGCTTGGGGGACAGGGCCGCGACGTTCTTCCCGTCCGGGCCGTACGCCTGGGTGTACTGGCCGTACCGCTCCTCGCCCTCGCCGAAGGTCCAGCCGAGCAGTCCGCCGTAGAAGCGCTTGCCGGCCTCCAGGTCGTTGAGCATGGCGTCGGCCCAGCAGGGGGTGCCATCGGGGTATGCGGCCATCTCGTCCTCGATTCGTCCGATGATGCGGCTGGCGATCCCGATTCACGTGGGGATTCGCGTGGATCGACGGAGTGTCTGGCTTGACACGTTATCGACGGATCCCCCGCCGCGCCCGAGGAGAAATCGAACACATGACCTTCCCCATTTGCATGCATCGAATCGCGCGCTGATCACCAGCCCGTAAACTGACGGCATGACAGGACAAGTTCGCACCGTCGACGGCCGTGTGGCAGGCCGCCGGGGACAGGCGACGCGGCAGAAGCTGCTCGACTGCCTCGGCGAAATGCTCAGCACGTCGCCGTACCGGGACGTCAAGGTGATCGACGTCGCCCGGATGGCGGGTACCTCCCCCGCAACGTTCTACCAGTACTTCCCCGACGTCGAGGGCGCCGTCCTCGAGCTCGCCGAGGAGATGGCCAAGGAGGGGGCCGCGCTGACGGACCTCGTCGCCGGCCGTTCCTGGGCCGGCAAGTCCGGCGCCGCGGCGGCGGAGGAACTGGTCGAGGGCTTCCTCTCCTTCTGGCGCAAGCACGACGCCATCCTGCGCGTCGTCGACCTGGGCGCCGCCGAAGGGGACAAGCGGTTCTACAAGATCCGCATGAGGATCCTCAACCCCCTCACCAACTCCCTTTCCGATTCGATCAAGGAGCTCCAGGGCAAGGGCCGGGTCGACAAGGATGTCAGCCCGGCAGCCGTCGCCGGATCCCTCGTGGCCATGCTCGCCGCGGTCGCCGCGCACCAGAAGGGTTTCCAGAGCTGGGGCGTCAAGCAAGCCGAGCTGAAGCCGAACCTCTCGCTGCTGGTGCACCTCGGTGTGACGGGCAAGAAGCCGACGCGGTGACGCCCGTCGCCGACGCCCGCCTCCGGCGGCATTGTTGATCTACACCTACGCTCAAGTCGAAGTCCTGCCTGCAACGACGCGGGCGCCTACCGGTCCTCGGGGGAGGTTGCCGGCCCAGGCGCCCGCGTTGTCCTTTCCGGGGACTTCGCGCCGCGGCCGCACGGCCGCGCCACCGCCCGGTTCCCCGGGGACGAGCCGGAACAGCCGGATCCGCCGCTCCGCGCGCCGCGCATAGGCCGCGTACGAGGGCCGGAACTCCACCAGCGCCGCCCACACCGACTCGCGCCCCTCGCCCGCCGGCAACGGGGCCCGTACGGGGATGTCCCGGCCGCGCGCCGGCTCACCTCGACGTCGGGATGCCTCAGCGGGTCCCCCGTCCACGCCGGATGATCCGTACCCCCGACGTTGCTGCCGACCAGCACGAACGTCCCGCCCTCCTCGCGCATGCACGCCGGCGGGGCGCACCGGGGCGGACCGCCGCGCACGCCGGTGCTGGTGAGCGCCACCCCGGGCAGCAGCCACGCGCTGGGCAGCACCCTGCCGCGGGTCGCCCGGTGCACGAACCGGGCGACCGCCGGGACGAACATGCGGCCCGACCCCGGCGAACGCCCGGTCGAGGACACCTTCTGCATGACGGTCCGCAGCGCGCTCATGCCGCCGCCCTCCTCGGTCGTGGCCGCGAACAGGCCCACGCGTTCGGCCGCGTGGGCCCGCAGGGCGTGCACGGGGCCGAAGGGACGTTCGCCGGAGGCGGCCGGGCGGGCCACCCGAACTGTTCCCTGGCCCCGACGTACTCCACGCGCCGCGGCGGCCGCCAGGACACCCGTACGGGCCAGTGCGGGGCGCGGAACGCCGGCCGCCTCCCCGCCCGGGGGCTCCGCTGGGACGTCGCACAGTTCGACGCGGGGCGCCGCGGGGCCCTGCGTCCCGCCGCGGCGCCTCGCTTCGGGCGTCAGCCGGTGACGGCGACCGGGGCGTCCCAGTAGCTGCGGTCCACGGTGATGGCGTAACCGCCGCGGGACTCCTTGCTGTTGACCATGTACTGGTGGCCGCGGCGGTGCCCGGTCCACAGCGACGTGGAGAACGGCCAGTCGGTGGTCGTGGTCTTGTGCCCGTCCCACAGCGCGTACCAGAGGATGTCCGGCAGGTCGGTGCGGTTCGTCGCCGTGGCGACGGCCTTCGCGCTGGAGCTGCGGAAGCCGTAGAAGCCTGCCCAGTACCCCTTGGCGTGCACCGCCTTGTCCCACGCCCGGATGTACGTGAGCACCGCGTTGTTGCACGAGGTGTTGGCGACGTCGTACGACTCCATGTCCAAGTACACCGGGCTGCCGGCCTTCATCCCCAGCGCCGACGCCTTGGCCACCGCGTCCGCGCCGTCCGTCGCGCCGAGCGAGGCGGCGGTGGAGGCGGTCAGCTTCTCCGGGTTGCGGCTGGTCTGGCACGGCGGCTGCGCGCCCACGTAGAGCGGGATCAGCTTCCAGCCCGTGGCACTGACCGACTTGACCCAGGAGGCAGTCAGGTTCGGCTGCGCGCAGCCCCGGTTCCTGCCGCCGACGTACACCGCCGCCGCGCCGTAGAACCCGGTGTGCCACGCCTTCATCGCCGACGCGGACGGCGCCGCGCACGTGTCGAACGCCCGCCCCGTGTAGACCTTGGGCGCCGGGCGCGACACCGTGGTCGCCATCGAGGCCTCCGCGGCCACGCCACCGCCCACGAGCACCGCGGCCGCCGCCACCGCCCATGCGATGTAACGACGCTTCTTCGACATCCGGTGACCGGACATCCCCACCCCATTCATGACACGGGGCGCACCGCACCGGGTGCGCCTTGCAGGACTGCTGAGGCCCCCGGCGCGGCACGCGTGCGGCACTGGGCGCGGCACGGAGTACGGCGGCCGCGCGGCGCACGGATTCACCGGCGTACGGGTCCGCGGCGCGCGAGGGGCGGATCGCACCCTAGCCAATCCGCACACCGTGATCGGGAAAGCACATGTCCCGATCGGCACAAGATTCCGCCAAGGCACGGCAAATCTCCGCCGAGGGGCCGGGGACGCGGGCTCGAAGACGCGGGTCAGGGACGCGGGTCGGTCGCGAGGCGGCTGTGCAGGTGGACGTCGCGCAGCGCGCCCGACAGGTCGACCATCGCGTCGCGCAGCACGCCTTCGAGGAGGTAACCGCAGCGCCCCGCGACACGGCAGGAGGACTCGTTGCCCACGGCGTGGCCCAGTTCCAGCCGGTGCAGCCCCAGATCGCGGTAGGCCCACCGGGTCACCGCCTCCAGGGCCCGGGAGGCGAGGCCGCGCCCACGGGCCTCGGGGAGCAGCCAGTAGCTGACGCGTGCCCCGCGCATGGCCTGGTCGATCATCCCTATGCCGGCCTGGCCGACTACGACCCCGGCCTCGGTGACGGCGAACGATGCGAGGTCGCCGGCCGCCCAGCCGTCGCGCCGGCGCCCCAGGAACGCCCGCGCCCCGGCCTCGTCGGGCTCGGGGGCGTGCGCGGTGTTCCAGCGGCGGAAATCCGGGTCGGCGAGGCCGCGCAGTGCCGCGTCCAGATCGCCGGGCGTCTCCTCCCAGGGTCTGAGCAGCAGTCCGTACGCTTCCAACTCCACCGGCTTCAGCACGCCCTCATTGAAGCAAAGGACGCCGCCCGGGCGGACGGAAGACAGGTATCGCGATCCCCTCGTCGGTGGCCGCGGGGCGAGGGCAGACGCGCAGGCCATGCCTACGCCCAGCGCGTCCCAGGCGCGGCCGACGGTTGCCGCCATGCTGCGCGGCCCCCCGGTGAGACCGACGACCGCGGCCCAGGCGATGCCGGTGCGCGGCTCGAACCGGCCCCTCTTGTCCTTGTGCCGCCGGCTTCCCAGCCACCACAACCCGAGGCCGATACGCAGGACGGCGAGCCATTCGGCGTCGGCCGGCCGGACCGTCCGCGTCACATGCCTTCGAGGAAAAGGAATTTGACACTCAGTCTGCCGACCGCGTGCGGTCACGCCTCCGCATGGCGCCGGGGCGAAAGCGCGCTACCTTCCGGAGTGACCTCACCCTGCAGGCACGGGAGCAGCCATGACCGACACCTCGGCATCCGCCGGTACCTCCGCATCCGCCGCCACCCCCATACCGAGCACGGCCGCGCCGGACGCGATCGTCGTCGGCGCGGGCCCCGGCGGCCTCGCCGTCGCCGCCTCGCTGCGACACCGGGGCGTGCGCACCCTGGTCGTCGAACGGTCGGACGCGGTGGGTGCCTCCTGGCGTGGCCATTACGACCGGCTGCGGCTGCACACGACCAGACGCCTGTCCGCGCTGCCGGGCCTCGGGATCCCCCGGGCGTACGGCCGCTGGGTGGGCCGCGACGACGTCGTCCGCTACCTGGAGCAGTACGCCGAGTTCCACGAGCTGGACGTCGCCACCGGCATAGAGGTCGGGCGCGTCGAGCCCGCGGAGGACCCGGCGGCGGGCTGGGTGCTCCCGGCCACCGGAGGGCGCCGGCTGACCGCGCGGAGCGTCGTCGTCGCCACCGGCTACAACCACTCGCCGCACGTGCCGGACTGGCCCGGGCGGGACACCTTCGACGGGGAGTTGCTGCACGCCTCCCGCTACCGCAACGGCCGGGCCTACGAGGACCGGGACGTCCTGGTCGTGGGCGTGGGCAACACCGGCGCCGAGATCGCCGTCGACCTCGCCGAGTCCGGCGCGGCCCGCGTCCGGCTGGCGGTGCGGACGCCCCCGCACATCATGCGCCGCTCCACCGCCGGGTGGCCCGCGCAGCGCACCGGCATCATGGTCCGCCGCCTCCCGACGAGGCTGGTCGACACGATCGCGCCCTACGTGGAGCGCGTCTCCGTGCCGGACCTGTCGGCGTACGGGCTCCCGCGCCCGGACAACGGCCTCTACTCGCGGGTGCGGGAGGGCTCCATCCCCGTCCAGGACGTCGGCATCGTCGACGCCGTCCGGTCGCGGAAGGTCGAGCCCGTGGCCGCCGTCGAGGGTTTCGACGGACATGAGGTCCTGCTCGCCGACGGCACGCGGATCACCCCGGACGCCGTGGTCGCGGCCACCGGCTACCGCCGCGGCCTGGAACCGCTGGTCGGTCATCTCGGCGTCCTCGACGAGCGGGGCCGGCCCCTGGCACACGGCCGCCGCAGCCCCAAGAACGCTCCCGGTCTGTACTTCACCGGGTTCACCAATCCCATCAGCGGCATGTTCCGCGAAATGGCCATCGACGCGCGCCGGATCGCCAAGGCGGTGGCGCGGCGGTAGCGAACGCCGCGCGGCGGGCAATCGAGGGGGTGTGGGCCGCCCCTCTCCCCCTCAGCCGGCCGGGCCGCCTTCCCGCGGGGCGCACAGGCTCCTCGCGCCCCGCCTGTTCCTGACGCGACGTCATGAACTCCAGGACGCCGCTGCCCTGCCGGCCCCGGCCCGGCCACCGGTCGCCGGCTCGCCTTCCTCGAACGCCGCCCGCCGGACTTCCGTGGACGGTGACAGCGAGACGGCTCACTCGCCGGGTGCCCCGGCCCCGGGCGGTGGCCGGTACTCCTCCAGCAGTCCGGTGCCGTAGGCCAGTAGACCGCCCGCGAGGACGAGGCCGATCACGGCGATCGACACAACAGAGATCTGGAAGGCGACCTGCCGCTGACGCGCCCACCCGGTCCTGCCCTCCGGGTCCCGACGGCCCGCGTAGAACGAGGTGACCAGGACCGGCGCCGCCCCGGCACCCGCGACGCACAGCCACGCGAGCGGGTACGGACCGCCGAGCCACACCACATGCACCGCCAGGACGGCGGCAGTCGCCACCTCCGCCGCCAGCAGGCAGAGCCAGCGGGGACGACCGGTGCGCGCCGCGAGCCGCAGTCCCAGGACCGTCGCCGGCAGGGCGTGCAGGAGGGAGGCGGCCACCGCGCAGGCCCACAGGGGGATCAGGGCCAGCGGCAGCACGCAGAGGGCGAAGGGCTCGTCGAAGGCGTGTTCCGAGGACTTCAGGGACGGAAGCAGCGCCAAGTGGACCGTCTGCGCGACCACCGCCACCGCGCAGTACGTCGACACCGCCGCCGCGCGTCCGGTATCGCCCCACGGGTCGACCGCGGTCCGCGCCAGGGACCCCCACCCCGCACTCCATCCCATAACCGGCACGGTACGCGGCGTCCCGGACCGTCCCCCGCGCGCCCCTCATCTCTGACGGAACGTCACTTCCCGTGGGATCGTGAGCGGAAGGTCGGCGTAGGGGGGTGCTCACGTCCCGGCGCTGTGCCGCGAAGGCCGCCGGCGGCTCCGGAGCCACGCCGGCTATGCCGCGAGGGGCAGCGTCCCCGTGCCCGGGGTCGGGTGCCGCCGGATCACCAGCGCCATGAGCGCCGCCACGGCGCACAGCGCCCCGGAGGAGTACCAGACCACGTCGTAGGAGCCGAAGACGTCGCGCGCCGCGCCGCCGAGGAACGCCACCAGGGCGGCGCCCACCTGGTGGGAGGCGAGCACCCAGCCGAAGACGATGGCGCTGTCGGCGCCGTAGAACTCGCGGCACAGGGCGATGGTGGGCGGCACGGTGGCGACCCAGTCCAGGCCGTAGAAGACGATGAACAACACCATGGGCGGGTGGACCGAGTCGCCCAGGAGCACCGGCAGGAACATCAGCGACAGTCCGCGCAGCCCGTAATAGGTGGCCAGCAGCCGCCGCGGGCTGAAGCGGTCGGTGAACCAGCCGGAGGCGACGGTGCCCACGATGTCGAAGATGCCGATCACCGCGAGCAGGGACGCGGCGGCCGTCACCGGCATCCCGTGATCGTGCGATGCCGGCACGAAGTGCGTCTTGACCAGGCCGTTCGTCGAGGCACCGCAGATCGCGAAGGTTCCGGCCAGCAGCCAGAACGGGCCACCGCGGGCGGCGTTGAACAGCGCCTTGACCGCCCGCGTGGCCGCCCCCGTCACCGGCGGCGGCTTCGGCATGAACTTTTTGGCGCCGTACGGGGCCAGGCCCACGTCGGCCGGGTGGTCCCGCAGCAGCAGGTAGACCACGGGCGCGACGAGGAGCGCGGCACCCGTGACAGTGAGCGCCGCGGCGCGCCAGCCCGCGTTCTCGATGATGACGGAGAGCAGGGGAAGGAAGATCAGCTGCCCTGCCGCGCCGGCCGCCGTCAGGATGCCCGTGACCAGGCCGCGCCGGTGCTCGAACCAGCGGTTGGTGACGGTGGTCGCGAAGGCCAGGGCCATGGAGCCGCTGCCCAGCCCGACGAGCACACCCCACAGGAGCACCAGCTGCCAGCTCGCGGTCATGAAGACGGTCAGGCCGGCTCCGGTCGCGATGGTGAGGAGTGCGGCCGCCACGACGCGGCGGATGCCGAAGCGGTCCATGAGTGCGGCGGCGAACGGCGCGGTCAGCCCGTAGAGCGCGAGGTTGACGGAGACGGCCAGTCCGATCATGCCCCTCGACCAGCCGAACTCGCCGTTCAGCGGCTCGATGAGCAGTCCGGGCAGGGAGGCGAAGCCCGCGGCGCCGATGAGCGCGACGAAGGCGGCGGCGGCCACCGACCACGCGCGGTGGATCCGGGGTGTGCGGAACGGCCGGGAATCGGCGGCGGGGACCCTGTCGGCCAGGGACTGCGCGGGAAGCTCGGGAGTCTGCGTCACCAGGTCAGCATCCGGCATCGCTTCTCACGGAACGAGTGGCCGGATGGCCATGTTGTGCAAGGATCGGGCCATGACCGCATCCATGGAGATGTTTTCGCGGACCGCCGATACCGGCACACCGGTGCGCCACCGGGTGGTCGTCCTGGTGCAGCACGGCGTGATCCCCTTCGAAGTGGGCATCCCGCACCGCATCTTCGGCGGCGCGAGGGACCGCGACGGAGTCGATCTGTACGAAGTGGTGACCTGCTCCCCCTACGGCCCCGGGGCGGTACGCGCCGACGCCGACTTCGAGATCCACGTCGCCCACGGACCCGAGGTCCTGGAGACGGCCGACACCGTCATCGTCCCCGCCGCCCACGAGCGCTCCGTCGCGCACACGGAGGGCCGCCTGCCCGAGGAGATGGCGGCCGCCTTCGCCCGGGTCCGCCCCGGAGCCCGGCTCGTCTCCATCTGCACCGGCTCGTACTTCCTGGCCGCGGCCGGCTATCTGGACGGTCTGCGCGCCACCACGCACTGGTCGAGCACGGACCACTTCCAAAGGCTCTTCCCCCAGGTGCGCGTCGAGCCGGACGTCCTGTACGTCGACAACGGCGCGATCCTCACCTCCGCGGGCGTCGGCTCGGGCGTCGACCTGTGCCTGCACCTCGTACGCCGTGACCACGGCATCGCGGTGGCCAACGCCAGCGCACGCCGTACGGTCGTGCCGCCGCACCGGGAAGGCGGGCAGGCCCAGTACATCCAGCGGCCCGTCCCCCAGCCCCAGCAGGCCACCACGGCGGCGGCACGCTCCTGGGCGCTGGACCGGCTCGACCAGCCTCTGACGCTGCGTGAGCTGGCCGAGCGCGAGGCGATGAGCGTGCGCACCTTCACCCGTCGTTTCCGGGAGGAGATGGGCACCAGCCCCGGGCAGTGGCTGGCGCAGCAGCGCGTCGAGCACGCCCGGCACCTCCTGGAGTCCAGCGACCTGTCGGTCGACCAGGTCGCCCGGCAGGCCGGGTTCGGCACGGCGGCCTCCATGCGGCAGCATCTGCAGGCCGTCCTCGGCGTCTCACCCAGCGCCTACCGGCGCACCTTCCGGGCGACGGCGGCGTTCTGACAAGCGCCGGGAAGGTCAAGAGGTCAGCAAGCCCCGCGCCACGCGGCCGCCCCGGGCGCGCTCCGCCGCCTTGACGAAGTCCTCCACCGGGTAGGTTCCGATGACGAGTTCGTCCAGCGGGAGCCGGCCCTGCCAAAGTTTCCGACGGGCGGCCCGTACGGTCCGGTCAGGTCAGAAGGCGGGGCGGCGGAGCAGCCCGCCCATGGATTGCGCGGGGACGATCGCGGGGCGCTCACAGCGGTCGATCTCACACCAGATCTGCTTGCCGGCGCCCTCGCGCTGCCAGCCCCAGCGGTCCGCGAGGCCGTCCACGAGTTCCAGTCCCCGGCCGCCGGTCTCGTCGTTGTCGGCGTGCCTCGGGCGGGGCGGCGAGTCACTGGTGTCGGCCACCTCGACGCGCACGGTCTCCTGTTCGCCGCTCCGCGCGGCACCGGAGGAGCGGAAGAGCATCCGCAGCACGGCGGGACAGCCGGTGTGCACAACGGCGTTGGTGACCAGTTCGGAGATGAGCAGGATCAGCGTCTCGGCGACCGGCTCGTCGGCTCCTATACCGGAGCCCGCGAGACGCGAGCGGGCCCACCGGCGGGCCCGCCCCACCTCTGCGGGGTCGGGACCGACCTCAAGTTGAACCTGGAGCACCTGCACCGCTCACACCATCCGAACCGGCGGACACATCGCCTCGCGCCTCGGCAGGGTCACCGTACGTGACCTCTTCGCGACCCAGCATGATTGACCCGCAGTCACCGCAACAAGCGCTTCGGGCATATTCCAGCGCGAGGGGGTACGAGTGCCGCATACTGTGCGGGGCTCATTACGGGTCGAAATCGAACAGCCCGGTGCAGGCAGCTCACCGGGCACCGAGACCCCGCCACTGCCGCATCCGTCGCGTTTCGCCACCACACGCACCCGATGGAGCGTACCCGAGGCGGGCTCCGACTCCATGGCGTGACAAGTCACACCTCGGACACAACCCGATATCGGCACTCGGGAACCCTTTATCCGTGACGAATCGGCCATCACGGACTCAACACCGCAAAAAGCATCACCGGGGAGACTCTCCGCGATCCTGTCCTCACACTCCGCCGTGGGCCCGGCCGTCCGCAAACCGCCCCAACGGCTCGAGGCGGTGGACGCCCTGCCGCGGGAAGAGACCTGCGCAAGGTCCTGAAGTACAAGCTCAGGGAGCGCTTTACGAAAGCGTGAGGCACGTCCGGCGCAAAGCCGCGTTACCCTCCTCCGCAAGAGTTCCAGAGGGGAAGGGTCACGGTGGGCACACAGGACGGCCAGGACCGGGCGCGGGACGGCCTGGAGGAAGGTCCCGGCACAGTTCCGGAAAGCGGCCCGCAGGACGGCCCGCAGGATCCCCTCGAACTGCTCCGGCTGGCAGACGCCGCCCTGGACGCGGGCGAACTGGACCAGGCACGGCTCCACTTCGAAACCGCCGAACGGCTGCTGGCCGCGGACCCAGCGGCCCCGGACGCCCGGCGCGCCGCGGCGCTGCGCGGCCGGGCCGTGTCCCATCTGCTGGCGGGTGAGGTGCGGTACGCGTCCCATCTGCTGGAGGAGGGCATCACCCGGCTCGAGCGGCAGACCGTCTCCGACGGCGCCCGCCCCGACCCCGACGCCCTGCTGATGCTGTACATCGCGTCCATCGGGCCGTACACCGACCTGGGCGCCTACGCCCGGGCCGCGCACGCCGCCGAGCAGGCGCTCAATCTCGCCCCGGGGGCGGGCGATCCGGCGCTGGTCGCCCAGATGCACCGCAGCATCGCCCGCACCCTGATCGTCGCGGGGCGCACCGGCGAGGCCGAGGCGTCCCTGGCGAAGGCCCAGGAGCTGTTCCAGCGGCTGGAGTTGCACACGGACCTGGCCCACTGCCACTGGATGCGGGGCTACGTCCACTCCCAGGACGGCGACCTGGAGCAGGCCGAGCGCGAGTTGCGCACCGCCCGGGACATGCTGTCCGCCGGCCGGTCAGTGCTGTTCACGGTGCAGGTCGAGGTGGAGCTGGCGGACGTGCTGCGACGGCGCGGCAAGCCGGCCGAGGCCGAGGAGCTGCTGACCCGGCTGCTGGACGAGCTGGGCCCGTGGCGCGGCGCCGTCCACGCCGGCGGGGCGCACCGGCTGCTCGGGCTGCTGGCGGAGGAGCGCGGCGACCCGGAGGCCGCGGAGGAGCACTACGTGTCCGCCCTGGCGCTGCTGGAACGCGCGGGGGCCGCCGGCGACCTGGCGGACATCTGCCGGCTGCTGGGCGACCTGCTGCGCCGTTCGGGCCGGGTGGAGGCCGCACTGGACGCCTACCGGACGGGCCTGGGCCACCGCGCGGCGATCGGCACCACGACGCTGGGCCCGGCCCCGGCCGACTCCTGACGCGGGCCGGCCTCGCCGCCCCACCGGCTCAGGGCTCGCGAACCGTGTTCACGTAGCCCGTGCCGCCCGCGGCGAGGCCGTGGACCGCCTTGTCCACCTCCGTCAGGGACTGGGCCTTCCTGGCGTTGTGGTAGAACCAGTCGACCCGCATGTCCCAGGTGCGCTTCCCCGTGAACGGCAGGTCCACGAACCAGGCGTTGAAGTTCACGGACATGTTCTGGGTCGGGTAGTACTTGCCCTCGGTGCGGAACAGCTCGTGCCCGTCGAGGCTGTAGGTCACCACGCCGTGCGCGGCCGTGGTGACCAGCGTGTGCCACCCCCTGAGGCTGGAATGCGTGGCCCGGGTGACCCGGTCCCCCTCCCTGGCGCTGCGCCAGGTCGTCGTGTCGAGCCTCGGGCCGGGGGCGCCCCAGCCCCCGTTCGGCTGGTACTCGTTGTCGAGCTCGCTGTACTCGGCGTGGTGGTGGGGCGAGATCATGTAGAAGGTCTCGTTGACGTGGTCGCCGTTTCGGCCGCTGGCCGGTTCGTCCGTGAAGTGGATCCGGGCGGCGAAGGTCCCGGTCAGGAACTTCGTGCCGGTGGTGTGCACCTCGGCCTGGCTGGTGCCGCGCCGCGTCCCGTCGGTGGCGGCGCGCAGCCGCAGGACCTGGCCGCCCAGGGCGTCCCCGTCCGCGGGGAAGCCGACGCCTCCCGCCGACCACGTGTCGTGGATGCCGGGGCCGCCACCGCTGGTGCGGACCAGCCAGCCGTGGGCGCGCAGCGCCGGGTCGCGGGGGCCGCTGTACCGGAAGTCGTCGAAGACGATCCCGGAGGGCGGCGCGGGCCGTGCCGCGCCCGCCGCGGCGCCCTGGGGGGACGTGGGGGCGGCGCCGGCGGGCTCGTCGCCCCAGACGCGCCTGCCGTCCAGGTAGCCGGTCACCAGCTTCGACGCCTGGAAGGTGTCGTGGCCGGGGCTGAACGACCGGTCGTCGCGCTGGTCCACCTTCCCGCCGGGACGGTACAGCTGCACCCCGATGGCGCCGCTCTTCGCGCCCGGGGCCAGGGTGCCCGCGGCCTTCGAGAAGGTGATCTCGAGGTAGTGGTCGGCGGCCGGGACCGGACGGTCCACGGCCACGGTCCTGCCGTCGACGTTCGAGCAGCCCATCGCGGCCTGTACGCAGTTGAAGGCGTACGGGGAGCCGCCGTCCTGCGTGAACCAGTACCGGACCGCCACGTCGGCCAGGCGCACCCGGTGGCCGGAGGTGTTGACGACCTCCAGCCACGGCCGGGCCGTGGCGGCGGACGCCGGGGTGCCCGCCTTGTAGCGGACGGTGAGCTCCGGGGGCGGCCGGTGCGCCTCGCGCCACACGGGATGGAGCGCCGTGACGCCCGCGCCGACGGCCGCCGCCAGCAGCAGGTACCCCGCGACCCTCCACACGGGGCTCCGCCGCTTCCCGCGTCCGGCGGGGGCGGGGCGGCCGGGCCGGACACAAGGGCGGACAGGGGGGCGGGCAGAACCCACAAAAGCTCCTAGCGCGGTGGAGGGGCGATGCCGAGGGCACGCCATGCGGTCTCCGGGAAGCGGTCGATGCGGTCGATGCGGTCTCCGGGAAGCGGCCGGACCCGGCGGCGGAACGAACGGGCCTAGGAGGCGGCGTCGCGCACGGCGCCGGCGGTGCCGAACGCCGACGGGGTCCCGGTGTGCGCGGACGGGTCCCACGGGTCCCACTCGTCCCCGGCGGGCTCCGGGCGCTGGTGCGGGAGGTGGGGCTGCCCGGCGGGCTGGAAGGCAACGTCGTCGTGGGCGCCGCCGACCTCGATCCGGGCCCGGGTGCCCCAGTTGGTGCGTCGCAGCGTCGCCAGGGACCACAGCCGCAGCGGCAGCAGCAGGCCGATGTTGAGCAGGGCGTACAGCGGGGCGGCGAGGAACGTCAGTACCCGGTCGGCGATCCTCACCTGCGCGGCGCCGCGCAGGTAGTGGACGGAGCGGACCCAGGCCATGACGCACATGTAGGCGAGGTAGCCGGCCAGCAGCGTCCAGCCCCGCGGGTGCACCAGGACGGCGACGAGCGCCGCGAGCAGCCCCGCGGTGAAGGCCGCCCAGGTCACCAGCTCGACGAGGTTCAGCCACCAGTACATGCGGTGCAGCCGGAACTTGGCGAGGAGCAGGAAGCCCTCACGGATGAACGACTTGCCCCAGCGGATCTGCTGGCGCACGTAGTGGCCGAGGCGCTCCGGGACGTCGGTGTAGCCGACGGCCGACGGCTGGATCAGGGAGAGCCCCTCGGTGAGGCAGTAGTACGTCAGCCGCCGGTCGTCCCCGAAGGTCGCGGGGCGGCCGAGGAACCGCTGGCCGAGGAAGTCGTCGAGGTGCTTGCGGACGACCCACCCGCGGTACATGGCCAGCGACCCGCAGGCGCAGAGCACCGAGCCGAGGCGGGAGTAGGCGACCCGCTCGCCGAGGAAGGCGTTGACGTACCGCATGTCGATCAGACGGGTCAGGAGGTTGGTGCCGCGGTTGTGCGCGAGCACCAGCCCGGTGACGCACTGGACCCGGCGCTTCGTGAAGGGCCGGGCGAGCTCCGCGACGGCGTGCCGGTCGAGCAGCGTGTCGGAGTCGACGCACAGGTACACGTCCGCGAGCGGCTCCTGCCCGAAGCCCGCGGCCAGTCCGTGGCGCTTGCCGCGGTTGTCGGGGAAGCGGACGAAGTCGAGCCGGACCCCCGCGCGCCGGAACTGCGGGCGCATCTCCTCGATCAGGGCACGCGCCGAGTGGTCCTTGGAGCAGTCGTCGACCACGGTGAGGGAGTGCGGCAGCAGGGTCTGCGCCAGGACGGACTCCAGGCAGCCGCGCAGCATGGCCGGGGCCTCGTTGTAGACCGTGATCACGCCGTGGATGCGGAGCCGGGTCACCGGCTTGTCGAACGTGAGCTCCGGACGGCGGCGCCGGCGGATGGAGAGCAGCAGCTTGACGGCGAGGAGGGAACCGACGGTCACTCCGTACCAGTGCACATGACGCAGGGACCACGAGAGGTGGTCCCATGCACCCGCGAGATCGAGCATGGGCAGTGGAGACCTCCGTACGAACGCCCCCACCCGCCGGACAGAACCTTGAACACGTGTTCTGCGCACGAAGGTAACCCGGGCGAAGGGCCGGCGAAAGGTGCGTTCTCCACAGATTCCGCCCGCAAGTCTGCAATCAGGCCTCTACCAGCGCCTGATGGGCGAAGCGGACAGATGATGTGAAAGTCCTCACACAGCACTTGGCGAGCCCGCGCGCCCACCGAGCGGCGCGCCGGAAGGACCTAGGCCGACAGGGGCCGGGCCGCATCGTCGGTGGCGGCCTCCAGGTCGGGGAACACCTCGAAGAGCCGGCGCACGCCGAGGGCGGCCAGTACCCGGTTGACGTGGGCGACGCCGTCCGCGGGACTGTTCCGCGGGAGGATCAGCCGCAGTTGCCCGGCGCAGGACCGCATCAGTCGCCGGGCGGCGATCAGCACACCCACACCGCTGGAGTCGCAGAAGTGGACCCCGGCCAGGTCCAGCACCACGCTGTGGCGCCCGTCGGCCACCGCGTCGTGCACGTGCTGGCGCACCACCGGAGCGGTCACGAGATCCATTTCCCCCGAAACGGTCAGGATCACCCAACCGTCCTGTTCGCCCTGCAGCACCTGCAATGCCACTGTCTGGCCCTTCTCCCGGCAGCGGTCGTACAGACCCTATGCCCCGCCAGAGCCGCTTCCCCGCAATCTTCCGGTCACACCCGGATAACGCACTACCAGAATCGATCAGTTACGGCAGAAGCTTGCCGCAAGGCGTCGTACGTGGCAGCAATCGGCGGATACATTCGATCCGAGGCAGTGCGACCGTAGTCGGGCGACGGTGACAAAGGGGGAGACGCGATGGCGGCATCCGCACCACCCCGCTGGGACCGCAAGATGCAACAGCGCCTCGCGCGCGGCGAGGAGGCCGCGCTCGGAGAGCTGTACGACCGCTACGCCTCCCTGGTGCACAGCCTCGCCCACCGCGTCATGGACGACGAGGAGGCCGCCGCCCAGATCACCCGTGAGGTCTTCGGCTACATCTGGGAGAACCCGGACGCCTACGACCCCAGGCAGGGGTCGCTGCGCTCCTGGATCGCCGGCCTCACCCAGCGCCAGGCGGTCCACCGGCTGCGCCAGTCCGAGAACCGCGGCGCCGGCACCCCGGAGCAGGTCGAGGCCCGGGTCCGGGAGGCATCGACGGCCGCCCGCGCCGACTACATCGTGACCTCCATGCCCGAACCCCTGCGCCAGGCCCTCGACCTCGCCTACCGCCGCCGCATGGACTACCGCGAGGCCGCCGCCGACCTCGGGGTCACCGAGGACGAGGCACGCCGCCGCCTCCGGCTCGGGCTCCAACTGCTGTCCACCGCCGTGCACGACTCCCCGTCC
Organism: Actinacidiphila sp. bgisy160; assembly: GCF_057707815.1. Lineage (NCBI taxonomy): Bacteria > Bacillati > Actinomycetota > Actinomycetes > Kitasatosporales > Streptomycetaceae > Actinacidiphila > Actinacidiphila sp. bgisy160. The sequence goes on along the minus strand of NZ_JBYIQW010000002.1, from coordinate 305,817 downwards.
CAGGGCAGGTCCCTGTGAACGGACCGGCCGAGAACGACGAGACGCCCCCGCCCGGGACCAACCTGCCCCGGGTGCCGATGCCGCGCGGCGCCGCCGAGGACGGCCCGCTGCCGGAGGTCCTGTGCCTGCCCCCGTCCTCACCGGACGCGCCCGCGCGCGGCGCGGCGGAGGTGGCGCGCGGACCGGAGCGCGAACCCGTGAAGCCGCCCGTACCGCCCGGACCCGCGGAGTACGACCACCGCGTGCTGCGCTCCCTGCTCGGCGCATGGGCGCTGTCGGCCTGCTCCCGTGACGAGGCCGGTGCCGTCGAGGTCCACCTCACCGACTGCGCGCCCTGCGCCGAGGAGTCGGTGCGCCTGCGCCGCGCGGTGGGGCTGCTGCACCAAGAGGAGTCCCTCGACCTCGACCCGCTGCTGCGCGCCCGCGTCCTGGAGGGCTGTCTGGGCCGCCGCCCGGCCCGCATCCCCGTCCCCGAGTGGGCCTCGCCGTACGACGCCGAGACCGCGCGCCTCGACGCGCTCCTCACCGACCTCGGCGAGCCCGAGTGGGACCTGCCCGTCAAGCTCGTCTGGGCGGGCGGGGCGCGCGAGCTGACGCTCTGCGGCGTCCTCGCCCATCTCGGCTCGGTGGACGGCATCGTGGCCACCGCGCTCGGACTCGACGACCCGCTCGGCCCGGGCGCGCCCCGCACGCGCCTGGAGCGCACCGAGCTCGCCGGGGAGCGCTGCCGCCGCCACACGCACGCCTTCGTCCGCAACAAGTGGCGCACCCAGACCCGGGACATCGTGCGGACGCTGTCCTTCGCCGGCTCCGCGACCGGCGGGCTGCCCGTGGACTTCGCCGACGCCGTCGTGCCGATGCGGGACGCCCTGATCGACCGCGCCTTCGAGTGCTGGATCCACGCCGAGGACATCGCGCAGGCCCTGGACTACCCCGAGTACGGGCCGCCCGCGGCGCCGCACCTCAACCGCATGATCGACCTCGCGGCCCGGATGCTGCCCACCGCCCTGGCCGCGCTCCGCCAGGCGGGGCTGGCCGAGTCCACCGCCCGTCTCGTCCGGGCCGGCGCCCCCGGTCGCACCCTCGACCTGCACGTCGAGGGCTCCGGCGGCGGCCACTGGTACATCTCCCTGGACTCGCCCGGCGCGATCGGCACCCCCGAGGCGGTGGTCGCCGAGATCGCCGTCGACCGGCTCGACTTCTGCCAACTGGCCGCGGGCCACATCTCCCCCGGCCGCATCGCCGCCGGGCGCGACGGGGACCGCGCGGCGATCCGGGACGTCCTGTACGCCACGGCATCGTTGTCCCGCCTCTAGGGCGTGTCGAACCCAAGAAGCCTCCAGGGCCCCCGCCCGGGTGCCGCACGGGCCCACCGGCGGCACCTACCCCTTGCTCACCGCCGCCAGCACCTCCGGCAGCCGGCCCAGCAGGCGGGGAGCCGCCGTACGGACCCCCAGCACCGCGAACGCGGCCCCGTAGAGGCAGCCCAGCGGCAGGACCAGCCACAGCGCCCCGTGCCGCCCCGAGACGTGGAGCCAGATCAGCAGGCCGAGCACGGGAAGCGTGATCAGCGCACCCGTCATCGCGCCCCCGACGAGGCTGAGCCAGGCCAGGCCCGTCTGGCCCGGCGCGGCGGCGCTGCCGAAGCGGTTCTCCTGCGGCATGGAGTAGGGGAAGCGCACGCTCGCCCAGGCGCCGGTGGCGATCAGCGCCCCCAGCAGAGCGAAGGAGAGCCCGAGCGTCTCGGCGACCGCGTCGGCGCGCCCCAGCAGCAGGGCCGCGCCGACGGTGACGACGGCCACGTACGGGACGCCCACCACCGCGATCGCCAGGGCCCGCCCGCGCAGCTCCGCGTACGCGTCCGTGCGGGAGGAGATGGTCGCGGCGACCGTCCAGAAGGCGGAGCCGTCCATGCCGAACTGGTTGTACATCTGCAGCCCGAGCAGTCCGGCCGCCCAGCAGGCGGTGTAGACGCTGCCGTCCTGGATCGCCGAGACGAACGGCAGGAGCAACCCCACGGCCAGGGCGGTGACCCAGGCGGCCTTGGTCCGCGGATCGCGCCAGGCGTAGCGGAACTGGCGCTCCATGACGGTGCCGGTGCGCCCCTCGGGGAACAGCCGGAACCGGGTCTCCCGGACGCCGGACGGGCCCGCCTGCACAGTGGAGGCGTCCGGGCGGGACATGAGCCGGTCCAGGCTGCGGTGCCACCACGTGAGCACCAGCCCCAGCACGGCCCCGGCCCAGAGAAGTTCGGCGACCGCGAGCCCGTACGCGCCCTCCCCCGCCGACCGCACCGCGTCCAGCGCCGACGCGGGCGGCACCCAGCGCAGCACCGAGGCGAGCGCGCTGATCCGCTCCAGACCGTGCCCGGAGCTGAGCGCGTTGGCGCCCAGGCTGACCAACTGGGCGCCCACCGCGATCACCACGCCGCTGAGCACCGCCAGGTCGCGCCCCTTGCGGCTGGTCAGCAGCCGGGTGTTGGCCGTGGCGACGGCCCGCGAGAGGGCCACGCACAGCAGCACGGCCAGCGGCACCGCGAGCACCGCCGCCACCACCGAGGCGGCACCCGCCACGACGGACACCGCCGCTCCGGCCGACACCAGGAGCGTGAGCAGCGGCCCGACGCCGACCAGCGAGGACACCAGCAGGGCCCGGATCAGCGGCCGCGGCCGCAGTGGCAGCATGGCCAGCCGGGTGGGGTCCAGGGTGTCGTCACCGCCGAAGACGAACAGCGGCATCACGGTCCAGCCGACGCCGAGCATTACCCCGGCGCCGATGGCCGCCGCGGGCGCGTAGTCGTTCCCGCGCAGGGCGACGAGTCCCACGCTCAGGCCGAGCGCGTACAGCAGGGACACCAGGGTGCCGATGATCCAGCCGGCCCGGCGTCCGGCCGACTGGCGCAGCCCATTGCGGACGACCGCCAGCTTGAGCCGTACGAAGGTGCCGGTCACGACCGGCTCGCCCCGCCGAGCCAGTCCAGGTCCTGCCCCGGTCCGCGGTCGCGGGCGCCCACCAGGGTCAGGAAGGCGTCCTGCAGCGTCGGCGCCCGCCCGCGCACCTCGGCGAGCGGGCCCTGGGCCACGATCCGGCCCGCGGCCATCACGGCCACCCAGTCGCACAGGCTCTCCACCAGCTCCATGACGTGCGAGGAGAAGACGACGGTCGCCCCGGACCCGGTGTACCGCTCCAGCACCCCGCGGATCACCTGGGCGGAGACAGGGTCGACCCCCTCGAAGGGCTCGTCCAGGAAGAGCACTTCGGGATTGTGCAGCAGCGCCGCGGCCAGGCCGATCTTCTTGCGCATGCCCGTCGAGTAGTCCACGACGAGCTTGCCCGCGGAGCCGGCCAGGTCGAGGACGTCGAGCAACTGGGCGGCCCTGCGGTCGGTCTCCGCGCCGGGGATGCCGCGCAGCCGGCCGGTGTACGCCAGCAGTTCGCGGCCGGTGAGCCGCTCGAAGAGACGCAGCCCCTCGGGCAGGACGCCGATGCGGGACTTCACGGCGACCGGATCGCGCCAGACGTCGGCGCCGCCGACCTCGATGAGGCCGTCGTCGGGCCGCAGCAGCCCCGTCACCATCGACAGGGTCGTGGTCTTGCCCGCCCCGTTGGGCCCCACGAGTCCCACGAAGTGCCCGGCGGGCAGGGCCAGATCGATTCCGGCCACGGCGATCTGCGGCCCGAAGCGTTTCCACAGCCCATGGACGCGTACGGCGGGCGCGACGGATGCGTTCGGCATTCGACCAGCCTATGCCGACGGGGATACGGCCCGGCTAGCGCGCGCGGCCGCAGGCGTAGGCGAGGGGGGAGATCAGTTCGTCGGTGTCCGGCAGCCACCGGTTGAGGGCCGTGGGCGGGCGCACCCACTGGACCACGCCGCCCGTGCCGAACCGTGTGGGCGGGGCCGGGACCCAGTCGCCGTCGCCGCGCACCACCAGGTCGAGTGAGGAGAGCGCCCAGCCGAGCCGGCGCAGCAGGTCCGGCGCCTTGGCGGCGGCCCCAGGCAGCACGAAGAAGATCATCCGCCGGGCGGGGGTCCCGAGCACCGGGCCGAGCGGCAGTTCCATCCGCTCCATGCGGGCCAGCGCGAGGCAGCCGGCGTCCTCCGGGACGTCGATCGCGTCGAAGGTGCGCCCGGTGGGCAGCAGGACCGAGGAGTGGGGCTGCCGCAGCCACATCCTGCGTACCGAGGCACCGCTCCCGCTCGCCTCGCCGACCCAGCCGGGCCCGGTGGGATGGGCCCCGGGCGCCGGGCAGGTGGTGGCGCCGCAGGAACAGCGCACGGTGCGCGGGCCACCGCGGCCGGAAGGGGCGGCGTCCTCGACGAGCCAGGCACCGGGCAGCACATCCCAGTGCCGCTCCTCCGCGTACCCGACGGCGGCGTCGAGGAGTTGGCCGGCGATCCGCGGCGGGGCCGCGACGGTGTGTTCCACGGTGTCTTCCACGACCTTCACAACTGCGCCGCCCAGCGGGGGTTACGGGCGGTGACGTCCCGGCCTCGCGGCTCATGGCGGGCGCACGGGAGCACGTGCGGGGGCGCGCGGTGGGGGAGGTTCGGCATCCGGGTAGTCACCCTTGGGTGTGTAAGCATGCATCCCAACGTAAATTATGTGGTTTGCGGGGCATTTGAGTGGCGCGTACCGGGAAGGGATCTTCAAGAAGGGATCTTGAGGTCCCCAAAGCGGCAGCTGTGAGGGGGAGCCCATGGCCGCACGACCGCTCGTCGCCCGCCAGCCGAATGAACGGCTGCAGGCACTGATCCAGGAGGCAGGCTGCTCCAACGCCGGATTGGCCCGCCGGGTCAACATGTGCGGCGCGGAGCACGGCCTCGACCTGCGTTACGACAAGACCTCCGTGGCCCGCTGGCTACGCGGCCAGCAACCGCGGGGCCGGGCCCCGGCGATCATCGCCGAGGCCATCGGCCGCAAGCTGGGCCGGACCGTCACCATCGACGAGATCGGCATGGCCAACGGCAAGAACCTGGCCACCGGTGTGGGCCTGCACTTCGCGCCCACGGTGCTCGGCGCGATCGAGCAGGTCTGCGAGCTGTGGCGGAGCGACGTCGGCCGCCGGGACTTCCTCACCGGCTCCAGCGTGGCGGCCTCGGCCCTGGTCGAGCCCAGCCGCGACTGGCTGATCACCCGGGCCGACACGCAGGTCGCGCGCGCCGGCGGGCAGCGGGTCGGCATGTCCGACGTCGAGGCCGTGCGGGCCACCACCCGGGCCCTGAACGAACTCGACCACCGCTTCGGCAGCGGCCATGTGCGCCCCGTGGTGGTGCACTACCTCAACAGCGTGGTCTCCGGACTCCTCGCCGGCTCCTACCGGGAGACGACGGGCCGTCAGCTCTTCTCCGCCGTCGCCCGGCTGACCGAACTCGCCGGCTACATGGCCGTCGACACCGGTCAACCCGGCCTGGCACAGCGCTACTACATCCAGGCGCTGCGGCTCGCCCAGGCAGCTGGTGACCGCGCTTACGGGGGCTACGTCCTGGCCGCGGGGATGAGCCACCTCGCCGCGCAGTTCGGCAACCCGCGCGAGATCGCCCAACTGGCCCGGGCCGCCCAGGAGGGCGCCCGCGGCCAGGTCACCGCCACCGCGCGGGCCATGTTCTACGCGGCGGAGGCGCGCGGCCACGCCCTGATGGGAGACGTGCGGGCCTGCGGCGCCGTCGCGGGGCAGGCCGTGGAGGCGCTGGAGCACTCCGAGCCGGACGACGACCCCGACTGGATCCGGCACTTCGGCCCGGCCTACCTCGCCGACGAGCTCGCCCACTGCCATCGCGACCTCAACCAGGCACCGCAGGCGGTCCGCCGGGCTGAGGAGGCACTGGCCGGGCACGCCCCGGACAAGGCCCGCCGCCGTGCGATCGGCCTGTTGCTGCTCGCCCAGGCCCAGGTCCAGCAGCGGGAGGTCGAACAGGCCTGCCACACCGGCGCCCGAGCCGTCGAACTGCTCGCCGCACTCCGCACCACCCGCGGCGCGGAGTACCTCGACGACCTCCGCCTGCGCCTGCAGCCGTACGCGGCGGAGAGCGCCGTCCGGGAGTTCGACGCCCGGCTGGAGGAAGGGGAACTGGCCGCATGACACGAGGGGGACGGGGGCGTCGCGCACCCCCGTCCACCAATCGTTACAGGAACGACGTCAACCCACCGGTAGGGCTCCCTGTTCTGCGACGAGGAGGCCCCCGGACCTCGTCGGACCCACCGCGGCGTGGTGACGTCCGAGGCGGACCCGGTAGCGTGAGCCGACGATTCCGTAGCGACGGAGAAGGCAGGGGTACCGGTGATGCACGGCGGACGCGGTGACGAGGCGTATCCGGAGGTGCACGAGGGCGTGGTGCTGCCCGCGGACGGGGGCATACCCGGACCGGGAGCGACCGCGGCGTGGGGCGCCGGCCCGGCGGCCGGGCAGCCGTGGGGCGAGCAGCCCCAGGCGTACGGCGCCCCGCAGCAGTCCGCCCCGGACACCGATGCGACACAGCTCTTCCCGCCGTACCCGCAGGCCGGGCCGCCGCCCATGCCGGCCCACCAGCCGCAGCAGCCCCCGGCACCCCAGTTCCAGCCCGCCCCCGTGGCGGACGCCACGCAGGTCCTGCCGCCGTACCCGGTGTCCGATGCCGCCCCGTACGGCACCCGCCCGGGCACGCCGGTCGACGCCGACGCGACCCAGCACCTGCCGCGCTTCGAGGACGCGCAGGCCCCGCGGCAGGCCCCCGGCTACGGCTACCCTCACGACCCCCAGGGCCCTCAGGGCCCCCAGGGCCACGACGGGATGCTCCCGGCACAGCAGCCCCACGACGACTTCGGGCACCTGTACCGCCAGGACAACCCGCCCCCGCGGCAGCCCGGCTACGCGGCGTCCCCGGACTACGCACAGCCCGGCTACGCGCAGCAGCCGCAGCCCTCCTACGCGCCGCGGCCGTCCTACGACTACGACGAGCCCGCCCCGACCCGCCGCAGGCTCACCCCGGCCGCGCTGATCGGCATCGTCGTCGGCGGCTGCGCCGTCGCCGGCCTCCTCGCCGGGGCCCTGATGAGCGGCGGGGACGACGACGGCCCGGCCGCGTCCCAGTCCCCGCCGGCCTCGTCGAGCGCCTCGGCCACGGCCTCCTCCGGAGGCGGCGGCGGCGAGGGCGCGGCCGAGAAGCAGGCCAAGGGGCTGGAGGCGCTGCTCAAGACGAGCGGCAGCAACCGCACCTCCGTGATCAACGCGGTCGAGAACACCAAGGGCTGCCGGAACCTGGACGCGGCGGCCGCCGACCTGCGGGCCGCCGCACAGCAGCGCAACGACCTGATGACGCAGCTGAAGTCGCTGCCGGTGGACCAGCTCCCCAACCACCAGGCCCTCATTGACGCCCTCAACAGGGCGTGGACGGCCTCCGCGGCCGCCGACAACCACTACGCGGCCTGGGCCGACCAGCTCAAGGGCAGCAAGAAGCTGTGCCGCCACGGCCGCGCCCGCCCGACCGACCAGTACACGGCCGGCAACACCCAGAGCGGCACCGCCTCGCAGGCCAAGGCGAGCGCCGCGGCACTGTGGAACCCCATCGCGAAGAAGTACGGGCTGACGCAGCACCAGGGCAGCCAGCTCTGACGCAGCACCAGGGCAGCCGGTTCTGAAGCGACCCAGGGCAGCGAAGACGAAGCGCCGGCGGCCGTGGCCGCCGGCGCTTCCGCTTCCCCCCGGGAAACCGCTTCCGCCGTGGAACCCCCGGCGCCCGTCAGCGGGGTGCGTCCTCCAGGACGCCGGTCACGTCCACGAAGCCCTTGCGCGCCGCGACCAGCCGGCCCTTCTCGACCTTCTGGAAGGTGACCCTGCCGTTGACCAGGCGCGGCTGGTCGATGATGGAGGCCGCGTCCTCCTCCCGCCAGCCGAGCGGGGGCGTGAGGCCGTCGGTGGAGATGCCGTGCGCCGCGTCGAGAGCCTGCTTCAGTGACGGGGCCGTGACCGCCGCGCCCTTGCCCATCTTCTCGATGACCTCGGTAAGGGCGGTGTAGGCGATCCATGTGGTCTGCACGCCCGGGTCGTTCGGGTCGATGCTGTTGTCGCCGAACGCGTACCTCTTGATCGTGCTTCGCATCTGCGCCCAGCGGGAGTCGGAGGCCGGCGGGTACCAGCCGGTGATGTAGGCGCCCTCCAGTGGGCTGTTGCTGCCGCCGGTGCTGTCGAGGGTGGACTGCTGGACGCTGCCGAGGACGGAGGCGATCCGCGCCCTGGGACCGGCCTCCAGGCCGGTGGCCGGGTCGGGGGTGGTCGTCCGGCGGAAGGCGTCGAAGAAGGTGGCGGTCTTGTCGCCGAGCGCGGCGCTCACGCAGTCCTCGGGCTTGTTGGCACCGATCGCCCGCCGGGAGATCGCGTTGTAGTCGGTCGCGTCCTCGGCGGCACGCAGATCGGTGGCGCTGGTGCGGCCCGCGTCGCGCAGGCCGGCGTCGAGGAAGCGTGCGAACAGGTCGCCGACGGCGGTGTCGGGGCGTATCAGGCTCACCTTGTCGCATTTGCCGGCCAGTTGACGGCCGGCACCGGCCATCAGCGCGGGCAGGCCGCCGTTGACGGGGTAGGAGAGCGGGCTCTCGAACTCGTCCTGGGTGATGCCGTAACCCCCGAGGTACGGGATGCCCTCGGCCTCCAGCGTGGAGGTGAAGGCGGAGCCGTACTGGCTGTAGGAGCCGACGACGGCGACGGCGCCCTCGTCGGCGGCACGCTGCGCACAGTCCCCGGCGCCGCGCGAGTTGTTGTGGTCGTTGCAGGTGATGACCTTCAGCTCCCGGCCCGCGACGCCGCCGCGGGCGTTGACGTACTTGGCGAAGGTCTTGGCCATGGCAGGCATGCCCGGCATGTTGGTCGCGTCGGTGTTCTGCGGGGCCCAGGTCATGACGACGATCGGGCCCGTGGTGCCATCCGCCCCTCCCGAGAGCGTGCCGCATCCTGCCAGCAGGGCGACGCCGGCCATCGCGGATACGAACGGAACGGCTCTACGCGTACGCCAATCACTCATGGAATGGGAAGATTCCGCGTTTGTCGCAACGCCAGGGTGAACGCACGGAAACGGAGGGTCACCATCGGGTGAACAGAGTGTGTGGAGCAGGGAGCACGTACGATCGTGCACTGTGCAGAGTACGGAGAAGTCTTCCCGCCGCGGCACCCGCTCCTCCACGATGGGGGGCATGCCGCTCAACGACATGCCCTGGTGGCGCTGGCGCGCGAACGTGCGCTCCGCGCTGCACATGATCAGCGACCCGGTGTTCCAGCGCGACGTATGGCTCGCCGGGCAGCCGGGCTACGGCGACGTGACCGACGCCGTCTACCGCCTGGTCGAGGACACCTGGCTCGACAACTGGTCCGCGGAGAAGTACGTGGGCACCGTCTTCCGGGACTCCCAGGAGGCGGCCCTGATCGACGTGGCCGTGCTGCGGGTGCTGAAGATATTGCACCAGGTGGGCGCGGACGCCCCCGTCTCCGCCTACCTGGAGCACCACGCGTGGCCGGAGGCCGTGCGGGCCGCCCGCGAGGCGCACGTACGGATGGCGACCGGGGACGGCGAGGACCCGGACACACCGCCGCGCTCACTGGAAATCCTCAAGATCTACACACGCACGGCCTGAGGCGGCCGCGCCGGGCGACGCGAGCGGGGCACCGCCTGCGCGCGCGAGCGGGGCACCGCCTGCGCGCGCGAGCGGGGCACCACCTGCGACGAGACCCGGGGCGCCCGGCTGGCGGACGCCTTGCGACGGCCGGGCGACTTTGTGCGACGCTAGCCCCGTGAACGCCGCCGACGACTCGCAGCCGCAGCCCCAGGAGTACATCCTCACCCTGTCGTGCCCCGACAGGACGGGGATCGTGCACGCCGTGTCGAGCTACCTCTTCATGACCGGGTGCAACATCGAGGACAGCCAGCAGTTCGGGGACCACGACACGGGGCTGTTCTTCATGCGGGTGCACTTCTCCGCGGGCCACCCGGTCACCGCCGGAAAGCTGCGGGCCAGCTTCGCGGCCGTCGCCGACGCCTATGGCATGGACTGGCAGATCACGCCCTCCGCCGAGCGGATGCGGATCATCCTCATGGTCAGCAAGTTCGGACACTGCCTGAACGACCTGCTCTTCCGCACCAGTATCGGCGCGCTGCCGGTGGAGATCGCCGCCGTGGTCTCCAACCACACCGACTTCGCGGACCTGGCCGGCTCCTACGGCGTCCCCTTCCACCACATCCCGGTGACGAAGGAGAACAAGGCCGAGGCCGAGGCGGAACTGCTCTCCCTGGTGGAGAAGGAGAACGTCCAGCTGGTCGTCCTCGCCCGCTACATGCAGGTCCTGTCGGACCACCTCTGCAAGGAGCTGTCCGGCCGGATCATCAACATCCACCACTCCTTCCTGCCCAGCTTCAAGGGCGCCCGGCCCTACCACCAGGCGCACGCCCGCGGGGTGAAACTGATCGGCGCGACGGCGCACTACGTCACCGCCGACCTCGACGAGGGCCCGATCATCGAGCAGGAGGTCGAGCGGGTGGGTCACGACGTCACCCCGGAGCAGCTGGTCGCCATCGGCCGCGACGTGGAGTGCCAGGCCCTGGCGCGGGCCGTGAAGTGGCACAGCGAGCACCGCGTCCTGCTCAACGGCCGCCGCACGGTCGTCTTCGCCTGACGCCCGCCCTCCCGCCGGGCCCCGGGCGGCCTTGCGGCACCGTCGTGTCTCAGGCCTGGCAGAGCGGCACGTCCGCGACGTCCGCCAGGAAGGTCTCCACCGCCGCGCACCAGGCCTCGGGCTGGTCCCAGGGGACGAGGTGCCCGGCCTCGGGGATCTCCGCGTAGGAACCCCGGGGCAGCACGCGCACCATCTCCTGGGCCTCGGCGCGGCCCAGCTCGCCGTCCCAGCCGCGCACGACGAGGGCGGGACAGGACACCTGGGCCAGCTCGTCCCAGTGGGCGTCGTGGATCCAGGACTCCCGGGAGCGGAGCATGTGCCGCCGTTCGAACACCGGGCGCCAGCCGTCGGGCCGTTCCTCCATCACCTCGGCGAAGAACTCCGCGCGGGCCGGGCGGGATCCCTCCAGCCAGGGATCCTCCTCACCGAACCACCGGCGCACCGCGTCGGGGCCGGAGAAGGGCAGCGGCCAGGCCCGGAACCAGTCCTCCCAGCGGCGCTGGCTCGCCTCCCCGAGCGCCACCGCACGCATGTCGCACAGGACCACGGCCCGCACCAGCGACGGCCGGCGCGCGGCGAGCTGCCAGGCGGTGAGGGCGCCCATCGAGTGCCCGACGACGGTGGCCGGGGCGAGCCCCAGTTGTTCGACGACGGCGGCGGCATCGGCCACATAGGCGTCCCGCGTGTAGGGCCCCTCGGGCTTGGCGCTGCCTCCGTGGCCGCGCTGGTCCAGGGCGACCACGCGGTGGCGGGCGGCGAGCCGGCGGGCGGTACCGGTCCACTGGGAGGCCCTTCCCATCAGGCCGTGCAGCAGCAGGACGGCGGGCCCGTCGGCGTACTCCCACGCCGCGAGCGGGAGGCCGCCCGCTCCGGTGACTTCGACGCGCCTGGCCATGAGCCGCACCCCCTGGTACGTGACGTTCAGACCCCCACGCTATCGAAATTCTGTTCGACGTGCGTCTTCACGCGCGCAACACCGCTCTTTCGAGTGACAACGCTCAAGGATTGCCGAAGCGCGCCGAGGGGAGGACTTGAGCGGGACGCGGCCCGGCGGGGAAGACGGGCAGCGGGGAGCCACCCGGACAGCTCGGGGATCCGGGTGGGCTCCACGGGGGCCCAGGGGGGAGGGAACGGGGGAGGAAGGGACTCCGGCGCATGGGGAGGCGCCGGAGTCCCTCGAACAACGGCCCCGGCACCGGCGGCGCCCACGACCCGGCCGGAACCCGGCCGGCCCGCGACGCGGCTACCGCTTGGCGACGAACACGTGCGAGGCGGTCTCCGTGCTCAGCTCCGCCGCCTCACCGCCACTGCCGACCAGGACACCGCCCGCCGACGGGGTCACCGACACCACCGCGCCCGGCTGCACCCCGGCCCGCCGCAGCGTGTACATCAGCTGGGCGTCCGTCTGGATCGGCTCGCCGATCCGCCGCACGACCACGCTCGCGCCCGTCTGGCCCGGCTCCAGGTCGGTCAGGCTGACCATGCCCTCGTCCAGGAACGGGTCCGCGCCGTCCTTCTCGCCCAGCTCCTCCAGGCCCGGGATCGGGTTGCCGTACGGCGACTCCGTCGGGTGCCGCAGCAGCTCCAGGACGCGGCGCTCGACCGCCTCGCTCATCACGTGCTCCCAGCGGCACGCCTCCGCGTGCACGTGCTCCCACTCCAGGCCGATGACGTCGACCAGCAGGCACTCGGCCAGCCGGTGCTTGCGCATCACGCGCGTGGCGATCCGCCGGCCCTCGGAGGTCAGCTCCAGATGCCGGTCGCCCGCGACGTGCACCAGCCCGTCCCGCTCCATGCGCGCGACGGTCTGACTGACCGTCGGCCCGCTCTGGTCGAGCCGTTCGGCGATTCGGGCGCGCATGGGGACCACACCCTCCTCCTCCAGCTCAAGGATGGTGCGGAGATACATCTCCGTCGTGTCGATCAGTCCGGACATGCGTGCCCCTCGATGGCTCGTACGTGGCCCTGGCCTCAATTCTGACGCATGCGACCGGCAACCGGGGCCCCGTGGTTGACAGGCGGACGCCGCGGCACCACGGTTCTCGGCATGACCGATCTGGCCGCCACATATTTCGATGCCGCCATCGCACTGCTGAGGCGCGTGAGGGACGAGGAGTCCGCGGGGATCGAGGCGGCCGCGGCCGCGCTCGCGGACACCGTGGCGGCCGGGGGGCGGGTGTTCGCGTACGGCGCCGGGCACTCCTCGCTTCCCGCCCAGGACGTCGTCTACCGCGCGGGCGGCCTCGCCCTGGTGAACCTGCTGGCCGTGCCCGGCGCGGTCGGCGTGGACGTCGTGCCCGCCACGCTCGGCAGCGCGCTCGAGCAGGTCGGCGGCCTGGCCGGGGTCGTCCTGCGCAGCTCACCCGCGCGGGCCGGCGACCTCCTGGTGGTCATCTCCCTGTCCGGCCGCAACCCGCTCCCCGTGGAGATGGCGCAGGAGGCCAGGGCACTCGGGATGAAGGTGATCGGCGTCACGTCGGTGACGTACGCCGAGGAGACACGCTCACGGCACGCGAGCGGCACCTTCCTCAAGGACCACTGCGACGTCGTGATCGACAGCAAGATCGCGCCGGGCGACGCGGAGCTGTCCGTGCCGGGAATCCCCGCGCCGTTCGGCCCGGCCTCCACCGTGGTGACCAGCGCGCTGATGCAGGCCGTCGTGGCCACGGCCGCGGCGGACCTGGCCGGGCGCGGCGTCACCCCGCCCATGCTCCGCTCGGGCAACGTCGACGGCGGCCACGAATGGAACGCGAAGGTCTTCGAGGAGTACGCGGACCGGATCTTCTACCGCCACTGATCCCGCGCCCGGCCCACGCTCGGGCCCGCGCTCGATCCCACGCTCAGGCCCGCGGCGGCAGGTCGAGACAGGCCGCCACCCGCAGCGCGACGTCCTCGGCGAAGGCGGCGTCCGCCCGGTCGAAGGGGCGGCGGCCGACGCCGCGCAGGAAGGTCAGCACTCCCAGCGTGCGGCCACGGCTGCGGAGCACGGCGCACACGCCGTGGACGGTGCCTTCGGGCCAGCGCCGGGCGGCCGCCCAGCGGTCGACCTGGGCCCGCGCGGCGGGCTCGGCGGCCCCGGCCCCGAAGCCCGCGCGGACGGAGCCGGTCCGGGCGACCGCCTGCAGTGCCGGGTGCCCCTCCCCGTACCGCACCGGGATGCCCCCGGCCACCGGCAGGCAGGGCCCCGCGCCGCCGGAGGGCGTGGCGGCGGCACGGACGAGCCGGACCCCGTCGGGCGCCAGCACGTCGAGCAGCGCGTGCTCGGCGAACCCGGCGAGGGCGAAGTCCACGTAGCAGGTGGCCGCCTCCATGGGCTCCTCGCACTCGGCGACGGCCAGCGCGGCGCGGTGCAGTTGGTTGCTGCGGAAGCGCAGCCGCGCCGCCTCCTGCTCGGCGAGCTTGACGTCGGTGACGTCGTGGAAGAGCCAGCCGACGCCTAGCGGCACCGGCTCCTCCCCCAGCGGCGAGCCGAGCCGCAGGAAGCCGCTGCGCCAGCAGCAGCGGGTGCCGCCCTCCTCGCGCAGGCTCACCCACAGCTCGCCGGGCGCGGGGGGCGCGCCCTCGGCGAGCACGTGCTGCAGGGCGCTCTCCAGCTCCTCCACGCCCTGGTCGAGGAAGTCGCCCAGCGGCCGTCCGAGCGGCGCCTCACGGCTGGTGCGCAGCACGCGCGCGGCGTAGGCGTTGACGACGACGGGGCGCAGGTCGGCGTCGACGAGGACGACCCCGTACGAGGCGTCGTCGAAGAGCGCCTCGCTGAGGGCTATCGAGCGCTCCAGGTCGATCTGGGCGTGCACCTCGGAGAAGGCGCAGTAGACCCCGGCCGGGCGCCCGTCGGAGCCGTGCACGGCGGCGGCCTGGGTCCGCACCAGCACCCGGCGGCCGTCCTTGGTCAGCAGCGCGAACTCGTGGACCTGGCGGCCGTCCGCGGCCATGGCGCCCATCAGCCGCTCGCGCACCTGCTCGGCGTCGGCGGTGCGTGCGGCCCAGCCGGCGAAACCTCGCCGGCCGACGGCCTCCTCCGCCGTCCAGCCCAGGATGCGGGCGGCCTCGGAGTTCCAGTGCGTGATCACTCCGTCGCGGTCCAGGGCACAGAGTCCGGCCTCCATGCCGTCGAGGAGGGCGGCGAGCAGCTGCGGCGTCGCATCGAATGACTGCACGTCTCGACATTCAACCCCTGTGTGACCGACGACACAGGAACTTCACGAAATTCGGTGGCCGGCGTGCCCGTGGTTCGCGGGGCGAAAAAAACCACTTGTCGTCGGACGGAACGTTTCTTAAGGTTACGTGCACACATGAAGGGAGGTGGTCCGAAGAATGAGTTCCCATCGGACGCGTGAGGTGGCTGCGGGCTAGCGCCGCGCTCCTCGCCTGCGCGCGATGTGCGTGGCGGGCCAAATCCATCGCAGTCACCCGACCCGCGGGCTCGTCGGATTCGTCCGGCCGATGCCCGGACGGCGAAGCCGTCCGGGGAGCAGCCCGCGGGTCGCCTGCGTTCTGCGGGCGGTGAGCGGCCCCGCCGTCACGCGGCCGTCACGGCGACAGGCGCCGTACCGTCCAGCCGCCCTCGGCGGCGGTGTACACCAGCCGGTCGTGCAGCCGGTTCTCCCGGCCCTGCCAGAACTCCACGCTGCGCGCGACCACCCGGAAGCCTCCCCAGTGCGGCGGCACGGGCACGTCCGTGCCTTCGGGGTAGCGGGCCGACAGCTCCTCGTAGCGGTTCTCCAGGTCCTCCCGCGAACCCACCACCGAGGACTGCTCGCTCGCCCAGGCGCCGATCCTCGAGCCGTGCGGCCGGGTGCGGAAGTACGCCTCGGTCTCCTCGCGCGAGACGCGCTCGACGGCGCCCGCCGCGATCACCTGACGGGCGATCGGGTGCCAGGGGAAGAGCAGCGAGGCGTACGGCCGCTCGCTGAGCTCGCGGCCCTTCCTGGAGCCGTAGTTGGTGTAGAAGACGAACCCTCGGTGGTCGTAGCTCTTCAGCAGGACCGTGCGCGAGCTGGGCAGGCCCTCGGCCCCCGCGGTGGAGACCACCATGGCGTTGGGCTCGTCGACACGGGCGTTGACGGCGTCGGCGAACCAGTGCGCGAACTGCGTGTACGGGTCGCCTGCCAGCTCGGCCTCGGTCAGTCCGTGGGCGCGGTACTGCTTGCGCATGGCGGCGGGGTCGTGGTGACTGTGCTGCACCCGCACATCTTGCAGCACGGCGGCGGCACCGTGTGCCGAACGGTGCCTCCGGAGCCTGCGCGGGAGGCACCCGGGAGGTGTGCCGCAACGTGTGCCGGACCTCACGCTTCACGTCACCTGCGGGAGGGGACAGACTTACAGGCCGGGTATCTGTGCCCTCTCGACATCGGGGGATATCGTGCGGGCACCCAGTGCCGACCCCATGCCCCACCCCGCGTGCCACAAGCACCACCGGATCGTCGACCGCATCAAGAGGAGCCGCCTGATGTCCGACTTCGTACCCGGACTCGAGGGAGTCGTCGCCTTCGAGACGGAGATCGCCGAACCCGACAAGGAAGGCGGCGCGCTGCGCTACCGCGGGGTCGACATCGAGGACCTGGTGGGCCACGTCTCCTTCGGGAACGTGTGGGGCCTGCTGGTCGACGGTGCCTTCAACCCCGGCCTCCCCCCGGCCGAGCCGTTTCCGATCCCCGTGCACTCCGGCGACATCCGCGTCGACGTCCAGTCGGCGCTGGCGATGCTCGCGCCGGTGTGGGGTCTGCGGCCGTTGCTGGACATCGACGCCGAGCAGGCCCGCGAGGACCTGGCGCGCGCGGCCGTGATGGCGCTGTCGTACGTGGCGCAGTCGGCGCGCGGCCAGGGGCTGCCGATGGTGCCGCAGCGGGAGATCGACAAGGCGCAGTCGGTGGTGGAGCGCTTCATGATCCGCTGGCGCGGCGAGCCCGACCCCAAGCACGTCGCCGCCGTCGACGCCTACTGGACCTCCGCCGCGGAGCACGGCATGAACGCGTCGACGTTCACCGCCCGGGTGATCGCCTCCACCGGTGCCGACGTGGCCGCCGCGCTGTCCGGCGCGGTGGGGGCCATGTCGGGCCCGCTGCACGGCGGCGCGCCCTCGCGCGTGCTGGGCATGATCGAGGAGATCGAGCGGACCGGCGACGCCGAGGCGTACGTGAAGCAGGCCCTGGACAAGGGCGAGCGCCTGATGGGCTTCGGCCACCGCGTCTACCGCGCCGAGGACCCGCGGGCGCGCGTGCTCCGCCGTACGGCCAGGGAACTGGGCGCCCCCCGGTTCGAGATCGCGGAGGCGCTGGAGAAGGCCGCCCTGGAGGAACTGCACTCGCGCCGCCCGGACCGCGTCCTGGCGACCAACGTGGAGTTCTGGGCCGCGATCATCCTGGACTTCGCCGAGGTCCCGGCCCACATGTTCACCTCGATGTTCAGCTGTGCGCGTACCGCCGGCTGGTCCGCGCACATCCTGGAGCAGAAGCGCACCGGCCGCCTGGTGCGCCCGTCGGCCCGCTACGTCGGCCCGGGCGCCCGCGACCCGCGCGAGGTCGAGGGGTACGCGGACATCGCACGCTAGTGCGCTGAGGTGCACCCTGGGGGCATGAGGCTGTTCGTGGCCGTCGTGCCCCCCAGGTTCGCCCTCGCCGAGCTGGGCGGGACCGTGGACGCGCTCCGCGCCCTGCCGGGTGCGGACGGCCTGCGCTGGACGGAGCGTGCCGGGTGGCACGTGACGCTGGCGTTCCTGGGCGAGGTGGACGAGGGCCTACTGCCCGCCCTGGTCGAGCGCCTGGACCGGGCGGCGCGCCGCCACCCGCCCTGCGAGATCGCGCTGACCGGCGGCGGCCGCTTCGGCGACCGAACGCTGTGGGCCGGTCTGGACGGCGACGACCTCGGACGCGCTGCCGCGGCCGCGCAAGCCGCCGCCCGGCGGGCCGGCCTCCACCACGAGGACGAGCACGCCCGCTTCCACGCCCACCTCACACTGGCCCGGCAGCGCGCCGGGCGCACCAGGGTGGGCCTGAGGCCCTTCACGGACGCCCTCGCGCGGTTCGCGGGCACACCGTGGACGGCGGCGGCGGTCACCCTGGTGCGGAGCCATCCGCCCACACCCGGGGTGCCGGGGGCGCAGCCCCGCTACGAGACGGTGCGGACCTGCCCGCTGAGGCCCTGACGCCGTCCCGTTAACCTCGATGCGTGGACCCGAAGACCCGTACCCGAGTAATGACCGCCGCCCTCGCCCTGCTGGTGGTCGTGGTGATCGTCGGCACGTTGGTGCGCGGCTGACCGGCCTGACGGCCGGAGGGGGCCGGTCGCATCAGGAGCCGGCATAGACCCTCTCGACGAATTCCGCGACCTGTTCGTCGGTGAGGTGGCGGGCCAGGTCGGCCTCGGTGATGATGCCGATCAGCTTCTTGTTCTCGACGACCGGGAGCCGCTTGATGCGGTGCGACTCCATCTCGCTCAGGACGTCGGAGACGTCGGCTCCCGCGTCGATCCAGCGGGGGGTGCCCTCGCACAGGTCGCCGCACTTGACCTTGGAGGGGTCGCGCCCCGCGGCGATGCACTTGGTGACGATGTCCCGGTCGGTGATGATGCCGCACATCCGGTCGTTCACGTCGTGGACCGGCAGCGCGCCGACGTTGAGCTCGCGCATGAGCTGCGCGGCCCGGTCGAGAGTCTCGGTCGCCGGTATCGCGCGGGCACCGGGGTGCATGATCTCTTTGGCTGTGGTCATACCCTCATCGTGCGCCCGACCGGGTGAATCTGCGACCGGGCGCACGAGGGTGCGGACACCGGGGACGGCTACCAGGCGAAGGCCTCCGGGGACGGGCCCGGGCCGGGGAAGATCTCGTCCAGCTCGGCGAGCAGTTCCGCCGGCAGCTCCAGTTCGACGGCACGCAGCGCGGAGTCCAGCTGCTCCCGGGTCCGCGGACCGACGATCGGGCCGGTGATCCCGGGGCGGCCCAGCAGCCAGGCCAGGGCGACGTCACCGGGCTCCAGGCCGGCCTTGCCGACCACGTCCTCGTACCGCTGGATCTGCTCGCGCAGGACGCTGTCCTTCAGCGAGTCGGCGCTGCGGCCGGAGGTGGAGCGGGAGCCGCCGCCCTCACGCTCCTTGCGCAGCGCACCGCCCAGCAGGCCGCCGTGGAGCGGCGACCAGGGGATGACGCCCAGGCCGTACTCCTGCGCGGCCGGGATCACCTCCATCTCGGCGCGGCGCTCGACCAGGTTGTACAGGCACTGCTCGCTGACCAGGCCCAGCGAGTGGCGCCTGGCGGCGGCCTCGTTGGCCTGGGCGATGCCCCAGCCGGAGAAGTTGGACGACCCGGCGTAGAGCACCTTGCCCTGCTGCACCAGGACGTCGATGGCCTGCCAGATCTCCTCCCACGGCGTGGCGCGGTCGATGTGGTGGAACTGGTAGACGTCGATGTGGTCCGTGCCCAGGCGCTTCAGGCTCGCCTCGGCGGCGCGGCGGATGTTGAGCGCGGAGAGCTTGTCGTCGTTCGGCCAAGGGGCGCCGTCGGTGCCCATGTTGCCGTAGACCTTGGTCGCCAGGACGGTCTTGTCGCGGCGGCCGCCGCCCTTGGCGAACCAGCTGCCGATGATCTCCTCGGTGCGGCCCTTGTTCTCGCCCCAGCCGTAGACGTTGGCCGTGTCGAAGAAGTTGACGCCCGCGTCGAGCGCGGCGTCCATGATGGCGTGGCTGTCGGCCTCATCCGTCTGCGGGCCGAAGTTCATCGTTCCCAGTACGAGCCGGCTGACCTTGAGTCCGGTACGTCCGAGCTGTGTGTACTCCATGGGGACCAGCCAAGCCGTTGGAGTGCGCTCGAATCAAGCGGAGTTGCGGGGATGCCGGTACGGCGCCCCCAGGCCCCACGCCTGGTGCGCGGCATCGGCGAACGCGGCCGCCAGCCGGTGCTCCCCGCGGGCGTTGGGGTGGGTGCCGTCGTAGGTGTCCCGCGCGACGTCGTAGCCGGCCGGGCGGGAGGCCAGCAGCAGCGGCGAGACCGGGGTGCCCAGGTCGGCGACCGTCTTGGCCAGGCGGGTGTTGAACTCCTCGCACTGCGCGCCGAATCCGGGGTCCTGATCGCAGCGCGAGTTGGGTATGACGGGCAGCAGCACCGCGGCGACACCGGGGTTGGCCGCCCGCGCCCGCCCGATGAACAGCCGCACATTGGCCTCGGTCTGCTCGGGGTTGGTGTAGAAGCCGAGGTCGATCAGGCCGAGCGACACCAGCAGCACGTCGGGACGGTGCTCCCGCACCGCGCCCTCGATCAGCGGCGCCATGTGCAGCCACCCCTCGCCCCAGCCGGCCAGGTGGCGGCGCGCGCGGACGGGGAAGGCGGGGTCGGCGTAGCGCTGCGAGACGGCCGCGTCGGCCCCGGGGTCGTACAGCGCGGTCCGCGGGCCGACGATCTCGAAGTCCTCGCCCTCCGTCCCCAGCGACCGCAGGTGCTGCCACATCCGGTAGCGCCAGGTGTGCTCCCCCGCGCTGCCGATCGTCATGGAGTCGCCGACGAACATCCACGCCGTACGGCGTCCGAACGTGCGGCGGGGCCCGTCACCGGGGCCGGGGGGTGCACTGGACATGGAGGGGATCTTAGGGCCCGCAGGCCGTCGGCACGGCCCTGACCTCGGGTCCGGCGGTGTCGGCACCGTCACTGCCGGGGGCCGGGAACGCCGGGCGGGGCTGTGGCCGGTCCTGTGGATTGGCCCAGTGGCCGGGCGACCCAATGGCCCTGCTGAGGCAGCCGTTCCGTTCCTAGGGTGACGGGCATGACGCACTCGGTGGACTTCTACTTCGACCCCATCTGCCCCTTCGCCTGGATCACCTCCCGCTGGATCCTGGAGGTGGAGCGCGAACGCGAACTGCTCCTGCGCTTCCGGGTGATGAGCCTGTCCGTCCTCAACGAGGGCCGCGAGGGCCTGCCGGAGCGCTACGAGCGGCTGCTGAGCACCGGCTGGGGGCCGGTGCGGGTGTGCGTCGCCGCCGCGCGGCACCACGGGGAGCACGTGCTGCGGGAGCTGTACACGGCGCTCGGCACCCGGCTGCACGTACAGGACCGCCCGGCTTCCGACGAGGTGCTGCGCGAGGCGCTGGCCGAGGCGGGCCTGCCGCCGGAGCTGGCGGAGGCCGCCGGGAGCACCGCGTACGACGAGGAGCTGCGCAGGAGCCACCACGAGGGCATGGACCCGGTCGGGGAGGAGGTCGGCACGCCCACCCTGCACATCGACGGGGCCGCGTTCTTCGGTCCGGTCCTCACCTCGATCCCGCGCGGCGAGGAGGCGGCGCGGCTCTTCGACGGGGTGCGGGCGCTGGCCGGCCACCCCACCTTCTTCGAGCTGAAGCGCAGCCGCACCGGCGGCCTCGACTTCGCCTGAGCCGGCCACCTGGCAGGCTTGGCGCATGCGCCCACTGCTCGCCGCGGCCGCGGCCTCCGTCCTCGTCATGGGTCCCCTGATCGGCACCGCGTCCGCCGACGACGGGGAGTCCGTGGCCTTCACGATGCCGGACCCGCGGATCACCGAGTCGAGCGGCCTGGCCGCCAGCCGTCTCCACAAGGGCGTCTACTGGACCCACAACGACAGCGACGACGGCCCGTACGTCTACGCCGTCGACTCCGCCACGGGGAAGACGGTCGCCACCGTCACCCTGCGCGGCGTGGGCAGCCCGCGCGACGTCGAGGCGATCGCGATGGGCCCGGACGGCGCCCTGTACGTCGGCGACATCGGCGACAACCTCGACGGCTCCTGGCCGCACGTGTGGATCTACCGCTTCCCGGAGCCGAAGCGGCTGGCGGACCAAACGGTCACCGCGACCCAGTTCACCGTCACCTACGACGGCGGCCCGCGCAACGCCGAGGCGCTGATGGTCGACCCGAAGTCCGGGCGGGCGTACATCGCGAGCAAGAACGAGGACGGCGGCGGCCTCTACGAGGGCCCGGCCAAGCTCTCCGCGAGCGGCACCAACGTCTTCCGGCGCATCGCGGACATCCCGCTGTGGATCACCGACGGCGCCTTCTCCCCGGACGGCAGCCGGCTGGTGCTGCGCGGCTACTTCGGCGCCCTGATGTACCGCTGGGCCGACGGCACGGCGCGCCGGATCGACCAGATGCACGTGCCCCTGCAGCGGCAGGGGGAGTCCGTCGCCTTCACCCCGGACGGCCGGGCCCTGATGTACGGCAGCGAGGGCACCGGCAGCGAGGTCTGGCGCGTGCCGCTGAGCGGGGACGACCTGCCCGACGCGGCCCGCCGTGCGGCCTCCTCCCCCGGGACCTCGGGGACCTCCTCGGCGGACGCAACCGGTTCCGGTACGGACGAGCCCGGTTCGACGCGGCAGTTCGCGCTGGGCGCCGTCACCCTGGCCGCGGTCGCCGCGCTGCTGATGGGCGTGCGCCGGCTGCTGCGCCGGGAGCGCTGAGGCACCGCGGGAACGCCGACGGGCGGGGCGGTCGCCCCGCCCGTCGGCGGTGGTGCTGGCCCCGTGAGGCCCGGGATCAGAGCCGCTCGACGACGAAGTCGACGCAGGCGGTCAGGGCCTCGACGTCCGCCGGATCCACGGCCGGGAACATCGCGACGCGCAACTGGTTGCGGCCCAGCTTGCGGTACGGCTCGGTGTCGACGATGCCGCCCGCGCGCAGCACCTTGGCGATCGCCGCGGCGTCGACGTCCTCGTTGAAGTCGATCGTTCCGACGACCTGCGAGCGCTTGGCCGGGTCGGTGACGAACGGGGTGGCGTGCTTGGAGTCCTCGGCCCAGCCGTACAGCTTGCGGGAGGAGGCGGCGGTGCGGCCCACCGCCCAGTCGAGGCCGCCCTGGCCGTTGATCCACTCCAGCTGGTCGTTCAGCAGGAACAGGGTGGCGAGCGCCGGGGTGTTGTACGTCTGGTTCTTCTTCGAGTTGTCGATCGCGGTCGGCAGGTCGAAGAAGGCCGGGATGTGGCGGCCCGACGCGGCGATCCGCTCGGCGCGCTCCAGCGCGGCCGGGGAGAACACGGCGATCCACAGCCCGCCGTCGGCGGCGAAGGACTTCTGCGGGGCGAAGTAGTAGACGTCGGTCTCGGCGATGTCGACCGGCAGGCCTCCCGCGCCCGAGGTGGCGTCGACCAGGACGAGGGCCCCCTCGTCGGCGCCGGCGACGCGCCGCAGCGGCATCGCGACACCCGTGGAGGTCTCGTTGTGGGTGAAGGCGTAGACGTCCACACCCGCCTCGGCGGCGGCCTCGGGGTGCGAGCCCGGGTCGGCGGAGATCACGGTCGGCTCCTCCAGCCAGGGCGCCAGCTTGGCGGCCTTGGCGAACTTCGAGGAGAACTCGCCGAAGCTGAGGTGCTGCGACTTGCGCTCGATCAGTCCGTGGGTGGCGATGTCCCAGAAGGCGGTGGAGCCGCCGTTGCCGAGCACCACCTCGTAGCCCTCGGGGAGCGCGAACAGCTCGCGGATACCGTCCCGGACCCGGCCGACCAGGTCCTTCACCGGCGCCTGCCGGTGAGAGGTGCCCATCAGCGAGGTGCCGGTCGCGGCCAGCGCGCTGAGCGCCTCGGGTCGCACCTTGGAGGGGCCCGAACCGAATCGTCCGTCGGCGGGCTTGATGTCAGCGGGAATCTGGATCTCGGCCACGTTCGCAGCGTAATGCGTGACGACCCCGTCACGGGGCTCCGTTCCATCCGGTGAGACATGCGCCGCGGTGGGGCAGGCTGAGGGGCATGGCGGACGATCAGCGGCACGCACTGCGCCGCGACCTGGAGCGGGCCGTACGGGGCGAGGTCTCCTTCGACGCGCAGAGCAGGGCGCTGACCACGATGGACGCGTCCAACTACCGGCGCGTTCCGGTGGCCGTGGTCGCGCCGCACGACGCCGGCGACGTGGCCGCGGCGCTCGCCGTGTGCCGGGCGCACGGGGTGCCGGTGGTGCCGCGCGGCGGGGGCACGTCGATCGCCGGGCAGGCGACGGGCACCGGAGTCGTGCTCGACTTCACCCGGCACATGCACCGGATCGTGTCACTCAACCCCGAGGCGTTGACGGCCCGTGTGCAGCCGGGGGTCGTCCTGGACGACCTGCGGCGCGCCGCGGCCGCCCACGGACTGACCTTCGGCCCCGATCCGTCCACCCACAGCCGCTGCACCCTCGGCGGCATGATCGGCAACAACGCGTGCGGCCCGCACTCGGTCGCCTGGGGCACCACCGCCGACAACGTCAGGGCCCTGGAGTGCCTCACCTACGCCGGGGAACCGCTGCGCACCGCCGGGCCGCTCCGCGCCGACCTGCGGCAACTCGTCGACGACCACCTCGCCCTGCTGCGCACCGGCTACCCGCAGCGGCTCCCCCGCCGCATCTCCGGCTACGCCCTGGACGCCCTGCTCCCCGAACGCGGCCGGGACCTGGCCCGCGCCCTGACCGGCAGCGAGGGCACGCTCGCGGTGATCACGGAGGCCGAGGTCCGGCTGGTGCCCGCGCCACCGGTGCGCGTGCTGGTCGTCCTCGGCTACGCGGACGAGGGTGCCGCCGCCGACGCCGCGGGCGGGCTGCTGTCGTACGGCCCGCTGACGGTGGAGGGGATGGCCGCCGACCTGGTGGGCGGGAGGGCCCCTGGGCTGCTGCCCAGGGGCGGCGCGTGGCTCTTCGTCGAGATGCCCGGCACCGGTGAGGCGCAGGCGCTGCGGCGGCTCGCGGACGCGGTCGACTCGGTCGTCGTGACCGACCCGGTCGCGCAGCGCGCGCTGTGGCGGATCCGCGAGGAGGCCGCCGGGACCGCCACCCGGACGCCCGGGGGCGCGGAGGCCTGGCCGGGCTGGGAGGACTGCGCGGTGCCCCCGGCGCGGCTCGGCGCCTACCTGCGCGACTTCCGCGCGCTGCTGCGCGAGCACGGCCTGCACGGCACCCCGTACGGGCACTTCGGCGACGGCTGCATCCACGTACGCATCGATTTCGACCTGCTCGGCGCGGCCGGTGTGGCCCGCTTCCGGCGCTTCTCCGAGGACGTCGCGGACCTCGTCGTCGCGCACGGCGGCTCGCTGTCCGGGGAGCACGGCGACGGGCAGGCCCGCGCGGAGCTGCTGCCGAAAATGTACGGGGAGGAACTGGTCACGCTCTTCGGCCGGTTCAAGGACGCGCTGGACCCGGCGGGCGGCCTCAACCCCGGCATGCTCGTGCGGCCCGACCCCCTCGACACCCATCTGCGCTTCGCGGTCCTGCCGCGCCGGCCGGTCGACGTCGCCTTCGGCTACCCCCACGACGGCGGGGACTTCTCGGCGGCGGTGCGCCGCTGCGTCGGCGTCGCCAAGTGCCGTGACGCGGACGGAGGTCCGGAGGCGGGCGTCATGTGCCCCTCGTACCGGGTGACGCACGAGGAGCGGCACTCCACCCGCGGCCGGGCCCGCCTGCTGCACGAGATGCTCGCCGGCGAGATCGTCACCGGCGGCTGGCGCTCTCCCGAGGTCCTGGACGCCCTCGACCTGTGCCTGTCCTGCAAGGGCTGCCGCACGGACTGTCCGGTCGGCGTGGACATGGCCACCTACAAGGCGGAGTTCCTGCACCACCACTACCGGCGGCGGCCGCGGCCCGCCTCCCACTACCTGCTGGGCGGGCTGCCGACATGGCTGCGCGCGGCGGCCCCGGTCGCCGGGACCGTGAACGCCCTGACGCGGGGGGGACCGCTGGCGGCCCTGGCCAAGCGGGCGGCGGGCCTCGCGCCCGAGCGGGAACTGCCGCTGCCGGCCGAGGAGTCCCTGGTGCGCTGGTGGCGGCGGCAGGAGCCCACGCCGGAAACGGGGACGGACGCCGAGGCGGCGGCGACGGTGGTCCTGTGGCCGGACACCTTCACCGACCGCTTCTCCCCCGAGGTCGGCCGCGCCGCCGTACGCGTCCTCCAGGCGGCCGGGTTGCGGGTCGTGCTGCCGCCGGGGCGTGTGTGCTGCGGCCTGACCTGGGTCTCGACCGGCCGGCTCGACCGGGCCCGCCGGGTGATGCGCCGCACGGTGCGGCGGATGGCTCCGGTGGTGACCGCGGGTCATCCCGTCGTCGTGCTGGAGCCGAGCTGCGCGGCGGCGCTCCGCACCGACCTGCCCGAGCTCCTGGGCACCGACGAGGCCGCGGCCCTGGCGGGCTCCGTGCGCACCTTCGCGCAGGTGCTGGAGGAGGCGGCCCCCGGCTGGACGCCGCCGCGCCTCGACCGGGCCGTCACCGGCCAGACCCACTGCCACCAGCACGCGGTCCTCGGCGACGCCGCCGAGCGCCGGCTGCGGGCCCGCGCCGGGCTCAGCGGCACCCTGGCCTCCGGTTGCTGCGGTCTGGCCGGGAACTTCGGCTTCGAACGCGGCCATTACGAGGTCTCCGTCGCCTGCGCCGAGGACCGTCTCCTCCCCGCCGTCCGCGCCGCCCGCCCCGGCGCGGCCGTCCTCGCGGACGGCTTCTCCTGCCGCACCCAGCTCGCCCAGCTCGCCGGGGTGCGGGCCCGGCATCTCGCGGAGCTGCTCGCGGACGGGCTGTGAGGCGGCGGGCCACGGGACGGGCGGGGCCTCAGAAATCCGCGGTGTCCAGCTCCAGTCCGAACGGCTCCGGCAGCCGCAGCGGTGTGCCGAAGGGATGCGGGCCCTCCACCACCCGGTAGCCGAGCTCCCCCGGCTCCGCGTACAGGGTGCAGCTGCGCTCCTGCCGGCCGACGAGGAGGTACAGCGGGGCGCCGTACTCGGCGTAGCGGCGGCGTTTGACGAACCGGTCGGTGTCGCCGTTGGACTGCGAGGTGACCTCCACCACCAGCAGGGTCTGGTGGGGGACGAGAGCGTCGGCTTCCGCAAGGTCTTCCGGCACGACGGCCAGGTCCGGCACATACCAGTTGTCACTGCCGGGAAGGTCCAGGTTTCCCGAGCCCGAGAGGCAGCCCATTTTCTGTGCGACGGGGTCGATCTGCCGACGGATCATGGCCGCGGCCTTCTCATGCCCCCACGTGGGTGGCACCACTTGCTGGTTGAGCCCCTCGACGATCTGCACCCGGTCCCCCCCGTGGTGCCGGATCGCGAACTTGAGCGCGGCTTCCGGGTCGTCCGGCGCGTACGAGCCGGCGGCCGCCCGAGGCGCCCAGTGGGGCTGTGAGCTCATCGGTCCTCCAGGGGGCTCCACGCAAGCGACTGACGACAGCTCCGATTCTCACGCAGCCGACGCCCTCCCGGGCCACCCCGATCGCACATTCACTCGAAACGATGAAGCGGTCCCAAAACGACGCCGACGCCGGCGTCACGGCAGCAGCACGTGCCTCTCCCGCGAGGCGCCCGCCGTCCGGCTGGACCTGGACGCCGGCGACGCACCCGGCACCGGGTCGCCGTCGCCTGAGCGTCGGGCCGCCGCGCCGGCCGCCCGACGGGGCCGGGGCCGCGCTCAGGCCGCCACCGACTCCACCGGCTCCGGCTCCCGCGGCACCAGCTCGATCAGCTTGTGGTCCTTGCCGCGGTGCAGGTCGATCTTGAGCCGCAGCCCGCCCAGCCGGGCCAGGACGAGTCCGACGCAGACCGCCGCCGCCGCGGCGACCAGGCCGCCGGCCAGGAAGCCGGTCCGGGCACCGAAGACGTCGGTGACCCAGCCGACGAGCGGACCGCCCAGCGGAGTGCCGCCCACGAAGACCATCATGAACAGGCTCATGACGCGGCCGCGCATGGCGGGGTCGGTCGCCAGCTGGACGCTGGCGTTGGCGGTGGTGTTGAAGGTCAGGCCGAAGATGCCGATCGGCAGCATGAGCACCAGGAAGATCCAGTACGTCGGCGCCAGTGCCGCCACGGCCTCCAGCAGGCCGAACCCGAGGGCCGCGCCGACCAGCAGCCGCAGCCGGGTGCTGCCGCGCCGGGCCGCCAGCAGCGCGCCGACGACGGAGCCGACCGCGAGCACCGAGTTGAACAGGCCGTACATGCCGGCGTCGCCGTGGAAGACGTGGTCGGCGAAGGCGGTGAGCCAGATCGGGAAGTTGTAGGCGAAGGTGCCGATGAAGCCGACCAGCACGATGGGCCAGATCAGCTCCGGCCGCCCGGCGACGTAGCGCAGCCCCTCGCGCAGCTGGCCCTTGCCGCGCGGCGCGGTGGGCACCTCGTACAACTCGGACCGGCGCATGAGCAGCAGCCCGGCGAGCGGCGCCAGGAAGGACAGGCCGTTGAACAGGAACGCCCAGCCGCTGCCGACCGCGGTGATCAGCGCGCCCGCGACGGCGGGACCGATCAGGCGGGCGCTCTGGAAGTTGGCGGAGTTCAGGGAGACGGCGTTGCGGACGTCGGCCGGGCCGACCATCTCGACGACGAACGCCTGCCGGGTGGGGTTGTCGACGACGGTGACCACGCCGAGGCCGAAGGCGATGGCGTACACGTGCCAGACCTGGACGGCTCCGCTGAGGGTCAGGGCGGCGAGGGCGAGGCCCAGCAGGCCCATGGCGACCTGGGTGGCCAGCAGGATACGGCGCTTGGGGTAGCGGTCGGCGATGACGCCGCCGTAGAGCCCGAGGAGCAGCATGGGGAGGAACTGCAGCGCGGTCGTGATGCCCACGGCGAAGGAGGACCCGGTCAGGCTCAGCACCAGCCAGTCCTGCGCGATGCGGGACATCCAGGTGCCGGTGTTGGAGACGAGCGCGCCGCCGGCGAAGAGCCGGTAGTTGCGGTTGCGGAGCGAGCTGAACATACCGCCGGGCGCGGGCGTCGCGGCGGGGCGCCCGGGGCCGGGTGTCCCGGACGGTCCGGTGGCTCCCGCGGCGGCGTCGGCGCCCGCCGGGGTCGGCAGATCGGCCGGGTCGGCGGTACCGGCCGGGCCGGTCCGCTCAGGGATGTTCGGTTCGGGTGCGGCGTCTGATGCGGCTGCCGAACTCAATCCGGTCTCGCCTCCTCGTCATCGGGTCCTTGCGTCGGCGTGAGCGAGCTTCTCCAGGACGGGCGCCGCCTCGCGGAGCACGGCGCGTTCCTCCTCCGAGAGGGTGGAAAGGAGCTCGGCCAGGAACGCGTTGCGCCGCGCCCGGCTCTCCTCGAGCATCGCCTCCGCCTGCTCGGTCTGCCGGACGACGACCTGGCGCCGGTCGTCCGGGTGCGGGTCCCGGTGCACCAGGCCCTTGGATTCGAGCATGGCGACGATCCGCGTCATGGAGGGCGGCTGCACGTGCTCCTTGCGGGCCAGTTCCCCGGGGGTGGCGGACCCGCAGCGCGCGAGGGTGCCCAGCACGGACATCTCCGTCGGGCTGAGCGACTCGTCGACCCGGTGGTGGCGCAGTCGGCGGGAGAGCCGCATCACGGCACCGCGCAGCGTGTTCACCGCCACGCGGTCGTCCTCGGACAGTTCGGTCACGTTTGTTAGCCTAGCTCATTACTTATGCTAAGTAAAAATTGCCGCTGCGGTGCCGTGTCCAAACGCATTCGTCAAGGAAGTCACCCGTCCGGGTGAGTTCCGCCCCGAAAACGACGCATGCCCCGAGGAGCCCGCCGGACCCTTGGGCCATGGCTTCGAGAGTGCTCAGCATGCGCATGGACGGGGACCTGCTGGACCGTCTCCAGGCTCACGCCGCCAAACGCGGGATGAGCGTCCAGGACTACATCGTCCGGACGCTCATCCGCGATGACTTCGACGAACGGCTCAAGGCCTCCGTCGACGAGACCGAGCAGTTCTACACGGGCGGTTACGTCAGGCCCAGCGCCGGCATCAGGTAGTAGAAGGCGAAGACCGCCGACACCGCGTAGAGCGCGGGCGGTACCTCACGGCCGCGCCCCGCCACCAGCCGCAGCACACAGAAGGTGATGAACCCGATGCCGATGCCGTTGGTGATCGAGTAGGTGAACGGCATGAGCAGCATCGTCAGGAACGCCGGGACGGCGATCGTGAAGTCGCTCCAGTCGATCTCCCGCACGCTGCCCGCCATGATCAGGAAGCCCACCGCGACCAGCGCGGGGGTGGCCGCCTGGGCCGGGACCATCGTGGCCAGCGGCGCGAAGAACAGGGCGACCACGAAGAGCAGCCCGGTGGCGATCGAGGCGAGGCCGGTGCGCGCGCCCTCGCCGGCGCCGGCGGTGGACTCCGCGTAGCAGGTGTTGGCCGAGCAGGAGGCGAAGCCGCCCGCCGCGGTCGCGACGCCGTCGACCATCAGGACCCGGCTCATCCCGGGCAGGTCGCCCTTGGAGTCCAGCAGGTGCGCCTCGTCGGCGACACCAAGGATGGTGCCCATCGCGTCGAAGAAGCAGCTCAGCAGCACCGTGAAGACGAAGAGGACGCCGGTGAGGACACCGACCTCCTGGAAGCCGCCGAACAGGCTCACCTTGCCGATCAGCCCGAAGTCGGGGCTCGCGACCGGGTTGCCGGGCCACTGCGGGACGGTGAGGCCCCAGGCGGTGTCCTTGACGTTCGCCACCGCGTCCACGGCGAGCGCCAGGAGGGTCATCGCGACGATGCTGATCAGGATGGCGCCGGGCACCTTGCGGACGATCAGCCCGAGGGTCAGCAGCACACCGAGGATGAAGATCAGCACCGGCCAGCCGGTCAGATGGCCGCCCGCGCCCAGCTGCAGCGGAACGGTGGTGTGCGCGGCGTCCGGGATACGGGTCACGAAGCCGGAGTCGACCAGGCCGATCAGCACGATGAACAGGCCGATGCCGATGGCGATCGCCTTGCGCAGACCGAGCGGCACCGCGCTCATCACCCGCTCCCGCAGGCCCGTGGCGACGAGCACCATGATCGCGAGGCCGACGAGGACCACCATGCCCATCGCGTCCGGCCAGCTCATCTTCGGCGCGAGCTGCAGCGCGACGATGCTGTTCACGCCGAGGCCCGCGGCCAGCGCGATCGGCACGTTGCCGATGACGCCCATGAGCAGGGTGGTGAAGGCGGCGGTCACGACGGTCGCGGTGACCAGCTGGCCGCCGTCGAGGTGGTGGCCGTACTTGTCCGCGCCCGAGCTGAGGATGATCGGGTTCAGGACGATGATGTAGGCCATCGCGAAGAAGGTGGCCAGACCACCGCGGATCTCCCGGGGGACGGAGGACCCCCGCTCGGTGATCCGGAAGAACCGGTCGAGCGCGCCGGGGGCGGCCGCCGGGGGCGGGGTCGGGGAGCTGGGCACGACCTTGGCGGTGGTCGACGGGGACATGCGGGTCCTTGCGTGGGGGGGGTCTTTTGGAGGTTCCTACGACTGAAACCAGTCAGCCTCGGGCCGTTTCAGTATGAACATATGAGCGTCTTCAGCGCTATCTCCGCGCGTAGACCCCCGTGGGTCACTGGGTACGCTGTGCGGTATGAGCAGCAGCAGCCACAACAAGGGGACGGCCGGGTTGCGTGAGGCGCCGGCTCCTCTGGAGGCGAACGACGTCGCGACCGTCACCGTCGGGACGGTCATCTGGTTCGCGCTCTTCCTCGTCCAGCTCCCCTTCTACGGCTGGTACTCCGACCACGGCCACACCTGGTGGATCTGGACCTGCCTGGCCGGCGGGGGCCTCGGGCTCATCGGTCTGTGGTACGTGCGCGCCCGCCGGGACGCCATCGCGCGGGCCCGCGCCGCGCAGGCCGCCGGACAGGACTGAGCCGCGGGCCCCAGCGTCCGGCCCGCGTCGCCCCGCGCGTCCGGCCCGCGCGTCCGGCCCGCGCTTCCGGCCCGGGCGCAGAGGCCGGGTGGCCGCTACGCCCCCGGTCGTACGGCGCCCCGGAGATGTCCCCGAGAGCGGCCGCCCACCGCGCCCCCGGCGCCCGGCCCCACGTACCGTCGAAGCCATGACGGAACGCACGCAGCGGGAGGCGACCGGGGCGCGACCGGTGACGCGCGGGGGGCTGACCGCTGCCGAGGTGGCGGAGCGCGTCGCGCGGGGCGAGGTCAACGACGTCCCGGTGCGCTCCTCCCGCTCGCTGGCCGAAATCGTCCGCTCGAACGTCTTCACCCGCTTCAACGCGATCATCGGGGTGCTCTTCCTGATCATCCTGGTGGTCGGCCCGATCCAGGACGGCCTGTTCGGCTTCGTCATCATCGCCAACACCGGCATCGGCATCTTCCAGGAGTGGCGCGCCAAGAAGACCCTGGACGGGCTCGCCGTGATCGGGGAGGCGAAACCCACCGTCCGCCGCGACGGGGTCGCCACCCGGGTCCCCACCTCCGGGATCGTCCTCGGCGACCTCATCGAACTCGGGCCGGGGGACAAGGTGGTGGTCGACGGCGAGGTGGCCGAGGCCGACAGCCTGGAGGTCGACGAGTCGCTGCTCACCGGCGAGGCCGACCCGGTCGTCAAGCACCCCGGCGACCCCGTGATGTCCGGCAGCTTCGTGGTGGCGGGCGGCGGCGCCTTCACCGCGACCAAGGTCGGCCGGGAGGCCTACGCGGCGCAACTCGCCGAGGAGGCGAGCCGCTTCACCCTCGTCCACTCCGAACTGCGCAGCGGCATCAGCCAGATCCTCAAGTACGTCACCTGGATGATGGTCCCCACGGCCATCGGCCTGATCGTCAGCCAGCTCGTCCTGGAGGGCAACGACTGGCGCGAGGCGGTCCGCCGCATGGTCGGCGGCATCGTGCCGATGGTGCCCGAGGGGCTGGTCCTGCTCACCTCGGTGGCCTTCGCGATCGGCGTGATCCGGCTGGGCCGCAAGCAGTGCCTCGTCCAGGAGCTGCCCGCGATCGAGGGGCTGGCGAGGGTGGACGTGGTGTGCCTGGACAAGACCGGCACCCTTACCGAGGGCGGGATGGACGTCGCCGAGCTGCGGATGCTGGACAGTGTCCCGGAGACGTACGTACGGCAGGTGCTGGGCGCCGTCGGCTCCGCGGACCCGCGCCCCAACCCCACCCTGGCCGCGGTCGCCGCGGCCTTTCCCGCCCCGGACGGCGGCTGGCACGTCGTGGACGCGCTGCCCTTCTCCTCGGCCCGCAAGTACAGCGGCGCTGCCTTCACCGAACCGGACGGCGAACGCAGCGCCTGGCTGCTCGGCGCCCCCGATGTGCTGCTCCCCGCCGGCGACCGGGCGCTCGGCGAGATCGACGGCCTCAACGCCCAGGGCCTGCGGGTGCTGCTGCTCGCCCGGACGCGGGGGGACCTGGGCGACCCGGCGGTGGGCGCCTCCGCCACCCCGGCCGCGCTGGTCGTCCTGGAGCAGCGGCTGCGCCCCGACGCCGCCGACACCCTGCGCTACTTCGCCGACCAGGACGTGCGCGCCAAGGTCATCTCCGGCGACAACGCGGTCTCCGTCGGCGCCGTCGCCGGGAAGCTGGGGCTGCCCGGCGCCGAGCGGACGGTCGACGCCCGCAGACTGCCCGCCGAGCGCACGCAGATGGCGGCCGCCCTCGACCGGGGCACGGTCTTCGGCCGGGTCACCCCGCAGCAGAAGCGCGAGATGGTGGGCGCGCTCCAGTCCGGCGGCCACAACGTGGCGATGACCGGGGACGGCGTCAACGACGTCCTCGCCCTCAAGGACGCCGACATCGGCGTCGCCATGGGGTCCGGTTCCGAGGCGACCCGGGCGGTCGCGCAGATCGTGCTGCTCGACAACAGCTTCTCGGCGCTCCCGTCGGTCGTGGCCGAGGGCCGCCGGGTCATCGGCAACATCACCCGCGTCGCGACGCTCTTCCTCACCAAGACCGTCTACTCGGTGCTGCTCGCGCTCCTGGTGATCATCTGGCACGCGCCGTACCCGTTCCTCCCCCGGCATCTGACGCTGCTGTCCACGCTGACCATCGGCGTCCCCGCCTTCTTCCTCGCCCTGGCCCCCAACAAGGAGCGGGCCAAGCCGCACTTCGTGCGCCGGGTCATGCGCTACTCCCTGCCCGCCGGGGTGATCGCGGGCGTCGCCACCTTCGTGACGTACATGCTCGCCCGCCACCACTACCACGGCGCCGGCGCGCTGGAGGCGGAGACCAGCGCCGCGACGCTGACCCTCTTCCTGGTCGCGATGTGGGTGCTGGCGCTGGTCGCGCGTCCGTACACCTGGTGGCGGATCGGCCTGGTCCTCGCCATGGGCGCGGGATTCCTGATCGTCCTGGTCACCCCGTGGCTGCAGGAGTTCTTCGCCCTGCGCCTGGTCGGTACGCAGGGCCCTTGGACGGCCGTCGCCGTCGCGGTGACCGCGGCGGCGCTGCTGGAGCTGGTCTGGCGCCGCGTCGGCCGCATGGACGGCGGCGCCCCGCCGGGAAAGCAGGCGGCGCCGGACCCCCGCTGAGGGGACCCGGCGCCGCGAGGTGCCGCCGGCGTGGTTACTTCACGTCCACGAAGTCGCCCGCGGCGACGGCCTTGCCGGTCGTCGAGGTGCCGACGAAGTTGTAGCGCCAGTAGCCGTCGACGGACGCCTGCACGGTGGTCTTGAGGCCACCGGTGCTGTTGGACTTGACGGTCTTGACCGTCTTGTAGGTGCTGGTGCCCTTCTTGCGGAACTGCAGCTGCACCGACTGGTTGGTGTAGCCGTGGTACAGGTTGTCGTCCCAGTTCGCACGGCTCAGCTTGCCCGTGACGGTGATGGTCTTGCCCTTCCTCACCGGCTCGGGCGCGGCGTTGACCGTCACCTTCCCGGCCCGCTTGAAGCGCGCCGTGGTGTAGGCCTCGGCGGAGGTGTAGCCGCCGTCCGTGCCGAGGGCGTCCGCGTACACCTTCCAGCCGCCCGCCAGCGCGTTCCACAGGTAGCGCTTCACGTCGATGGACACGGTGACCTTGCAGGTCGAGACCGTGGGGTTGGTGGCGGAGACGGTGCAGGTGCCGTGGTCCGCCTCGGGGGCGAACACCTGGTCGTACTCCTCCAGGTTCGGCCCGTGCCAGAAGGCGGCCCAGCCGTCCTGGATGCCGGACGGGCTGCTCGCCGTCACCGTGAGGGTGACGGTCTTCGTGCCGGACGTTCCGAAGACGAGGTCGGAGCCGCCGCTGATCACGACCTTGGAGATCTCGGGGTTGACGATGTCCTCGGACGCCGCCGCCATCTTCTTGGCCTGCGGCGCGCGGTCGAAGGGGCTTGCCTTGCCGTCCGCCTGCGCGGACGGGACCGCGACGGCGGCCAGTGCCAGGGCGCCGCAAACGGCGGCCACAGTGGCGCGAATACGCATGATTGAGGATTCCCCACAGGAAAGGGACGCGCGTCGAACTCCCCCCGACGCCACGTCTCGAATGGTGAGAGGAGATTACGCGTGAGCAGCCGCCCAGGGAAATCCCTTTCACATGGCGTCCCAGTGTGACGACGGACACGCGCCCCCCACTCAGTCGAACCAGCGGTCGCGGGCCAACTCCTCCGTGCGCGTCGGGTCTTCCAGCAACGCGGCCACCTCGAAGCGGCGGTGCCAGGCGCCCGCCGCCCACGACAGGCCGGCGGCGACGCCCTCCAGCGTGGCGGCGTGCAGGGTGCCGTCGGTCCACCGCCAGTCGAGCTCGACGGTGCCGCCGTCGGGGGCCCTGACCAGGAGTTCCTCGTGCTCGATGTACGACAGCGGGGCGCCGGGCAGCAGCTCGCGGACCGCGTCCGCGACCTCGTGCGGCTCCCCGTCCGAGACGACCGGCGCGTCGAAGGCCTCGCTGAGCCGGCGCACCTGGAACAGCTCGGCCAGCGCCGCGGCGCGGACCGGCGGCACCGGGAGCAGGGGCAGGCCGGCGGTGAGCGGGAGCAGGTCGGGCGCGTCCGCGACGAGGGCTTCCCCGGCGTCGACCACGCGTGGATCGCGGCCGTCGACGACGGCCCGCAGCTCCTCGGGGAGGGTGACCTGCTCGGGGTCGAGGGTGGCCAGCTCGGAGTAGAGCTGGTGCAGCTGCGCCGGGGTCACCGTGGAGTCCGGGTCGGCGAGGCGGGCGACCAGTTCGGCGGCGCCGCCCGGCTCGTCCAGCAGGGCCGCGACGGAGGTGCGCACGCCCAGGGCGCGCAGCACCTGGTCGTCCACGGCCCCGGCCTCGGCGTCCTCGTACAGCCCGGCGAGCAGCGGGTCGCCGCCGGCCGCGCGCAGGCCGACCGGGCGGCGGCCGTCGAGGACCGGATGGTCACGCAGCCACCAGGCGGTGTAGGGCCGCACGGACTGGGTGGTGCCGTCGGGCAGCAGGACGCGCACTGGCTGGGTGACCGCGTCGCGCAGCGGTGGCACGGAGAGCATGGCCAGCGCCTGCGGCCAGGCATCGTCGTCCACGAGGTCGAGGTCGCGCACGGCGACGATCTCGGTGGCGACCGGCGGCACGTCGGTGTCCGGCAGCTGGTCCAGTACGTCCTCGCACCACACGTCGACCGCGTCGAGCAGCCCGGCGTCGTCCGGCTCGGCCCAGTCGCTCTCGCGCGGCTCCAGCTCGTCCGGGTCGAGCACCACGTCGGTGGCCCGGACCAGGGCGAAGGTGGCGAGCACGCCGACCGCGGTCAGCGGCTGCTCGCCCCAGCGGGCGGCCAGGTCCTCGTCGACGGAGCCGAGTTCCCCCTCCCGGATGACCTGCTCGAAGGCGCTGCCCGGCAGCACCAGTTCACCGGCCGGGGTGAGCTCCCCCTCGTCGTCGGTGAGGGCCAGGGCGGCCAGCCACGGCTCGTCGCCGGGGGCGAGGTTCGCGGCGCGGACCAGGCCCAGGACGACCTCGGCCAGCTCCTCCGCGTCCAGCGCGGGCGCGGCATCCGCCCCGACGCCGTCGTACCAGGCCTCGTCGGCGTCCAGGGACGCGGCCACGGCCGCGCGCACCTGCGGGGTGGTGAGGACGGCGCGGGGGGTCGCCGGGGTGGCGCCGAGCTTCTCCAGCAGCGGGTGCGCGGCCTCCGGGTCGGCCACCTTCAGGCCCAGCCGTGACAGCTCCGAGGCGGCGGGCAGCCCGGTGCTGACCGGGGCGGCCTCCTCGGCGTAGACGCTGTCCATCTCGGGCAGCGGAAGCAGCACCTGGCGCGGTCCGACCACCGTGCGGTGGTCGGCCAGCGGCACGGGCAGCCCGCTCAGCCGGTCCGGGTCGGTACCGGCCAGCGAGTCGTACAGGCGGTGCCACCACGCCGCGGGCCGCTCCACCCCGGCGAGCCGGTCGATCGCGTCGCCCAGCGGCAGCCGGGCGACCCCGAGGACGCGCAGTTCGGGGCGGCGCTCCAGCCCCGCGGGCAGCAGCGTCGGGAAGACCTCCGCCAGCACACCGACGGTCTCCGCGCCGGTGCCCTCGACGACCTCGGCCTCCACCGGGCGCAGCACGGGCGGGAGTTCGTCCTCCCCTGCCGTGTCCGTGACGTCGGCGGCGCGCGGCAGGAAGGCGGTGCGCGGCAGCCGCTCCAGCACGTGGCGGCGCAGTTCCGCGTCCAGCTCCCCCTTGCCGAGGGGGCCCGGCACGAGGTCCACGATGCCGGTGGTGACCGGCTGCCAGTCGGCCAGCAGCCGTACGTACAGCTCGGCCGCCCGCGCGACCAGGAAGTCGGTGAGGGCGCCGGGCGCGGCGTGGCGCCGGCTCGGGTCCAGCGGCAGCGAGGCGATGAGCAGCGCGGGCAGGCCCAGCGGCTCGTCCGTCGGTGTCGGGGCGTGCACGAAGGGCGCCGTCCGCGGCCGCTCGGGCGCGCCGTCCCGGCCCACCGGGACGGCCCACGTCACCGACCACACCGGCCGCAGCCGCTCCTCGACGGGGCGGTCGGCCAGCAGCGCCGCCTCCAGCGGGCCGGCGTCGCTCACGGTGCGCCAGCGGGTGCTGCCGCCCGCGCTGTCCGCGACGACGGTCAGCCCGTCCTCCTGACGCCGGGTCATGGTCCGTACGCCCTCCGGCGTCTCCACGACCACCTCGGCCAGGCCCGGCAGGGACAGCAGCAGCGCGTCGTCGATCGCGGCGAGCAGGCGCGCCGCGAGGTCCGCGGCGGCGCCGTCGCGCAGCGGCAGCACGACGCACGTGTCGTAGCCGTCCGGGGCCGTGCCCTCCGCGGGCAGCGGCAGCCGCAGCAGCGGTACGTGGCCGTCCCGGCGGCGCAGTTCGTCGGTGAGTCCCGGCGAGTGCCCGCCGGTCTCCCGCGCGAGGTCGCGGGCCTCCGCCAGCGACCAGCGGACGCCGCCGCTGCGGCTGAGGATCGCGGGCTCGTCGCTGACCGCGAGCACGGCGGAGAATCCGACGCCGAAGCGGCCGACGGCCAGGTCGCCCTGCTCGCGCTTGGCGCTGGCGCGCAGCGTCGACAGGGACTCCACGCCCACGGCGTCCAGGTGGGCCCCGGTGTTCGCGGCGGCGAGCACCCCCTCGCGCAGGGTCAGCCGCAGGCGGCCGGTCACCCCGGCGCGGGTCGCCGCGTCGGCGGCGTTCTGGGCCAGTTCGACGACGAGGCGGTCGCGGTAACCGCCGAGCGCGAGGTCCTCCTCCGCGTTGGCGTCCTCCCGGAACCGGGCGGGCGACGCGGCCCACGCGTCCAGCACGGCCCGCCGCAGCCGTGCGGTACCGAACGGATCTGCGCCCCGGTCCATCGCGGTCCCGCTCACGTCGTCTTCTCCCTCACGCGGTGTCGCATGCCCTGTGCGTGTGACGCTACCGCGTGCGCCCGGGACCCGGACGACGAGCAGTGGCCCCAAGCGCCCCCACGGCCGCGGGCACCCGGGCGACGGCCCGGTCGGAGCAACCCGGACGGGGCACGGGCGGAGCCCATGAGGCCCCACGGTGCGCCGGCCGGACCCGGGCGCGAGCGGGCCCTATGTGGCCCGGTGGCGCCCGGTCGCGGGGCGGCAGCCGTCAGGTGCGACCCGACTCCTCGACCGGGGTGACCGGCAACCGCCCCGAGGCACGCAGCGCAGCCCAGGCGGCCCGCCAGGAGCCCCGGCGTCCGGGCGGCAGCCCGGGGCCAGGACGCGCGGCGCAGCCCGGGACCAGGTGCGCAGCACACCCGCCCAGGGCGTAGGACGCCCACACCGGCACCGGCCCGGACGACGGGCCGACCAGCGCCGCACGCGCGGCTCGCCCGCCACCCCGGGCACGCGATCCGCGGGCGGCATCAGCGCAGCACGGGCCTGGGCGCGAGCGGATCTCACGTGGCCGGAGGCACACGGTCAGCGGCCGCAGCCGGGTGTGACCCAGGTTCCTCGACCGGGGTGACCGGCAACCGCCCCGAGGCACGCAGCGCAGCCCAGGCGGCCCGCCAGGAGCCCCGGCGTCCGGGCGGCAGCCCGGGGCCAGGACGCGCGGCGCAGCCCGCCTGGCGCCCGGGGCACCCCGGAACGCCCCGGGGGCGTCAGCTGTGGCCGAGTTCCTCGGCCGGGGTGGTGTCCTCGACGGAGCCGTGGCGGTCGGGGTGGAGGGGGAGCGGCTCGACCGCGGTCTCGTCCAGGACGGGCGGGGCCGGGCGGGGCGTCTTCGGCATCACCGCCGCCTCGGAGTGGGCGCCGCACCCGTAGGCGAGGGAGACGACGCGCCCGTCGGCAGGGGAGAACTCGTTCGCGCAGATACCGAAAGCCTGCCGCAGGGAGCCCGCGATCGGGACGAGGAAACCGCAGGAGACGCACTGGGCGGGGGCGGCCTGGGCCATGGGGGCCTTCGGGCCGTACTCGTCCTCCCAGCGGTCCGCGGCGACGTGCAGCCCGTACCGGGACAGCACGCGCGGCCGGGCCATGCCGATCTCCTCCGCGACGGCGGCGATCGTGCCGACCGTGGGTGCCATCGGCAGGGACGCCGGGGGGCCGCCGGACACGTCCGCGTCCTCGGCCTCGACGAGCTCGGCCATCTCCTCCGAGACCGGCGAGTTCGGCGGCGGGGCGTCCTCCCCGGAGAAGCCGGACTCCAGGCGCAGGTCCTCCGCCTCGGTGGGCAGGAGGTCGCCGGGGCCGAGGTCCCCAGGGCGCAGGCGCTCGCTCCACGGCACCCATTCGGGCGCGAGGACGGCCTCGGGGCCGGGCACGAGGACCGTCTCGTCCAGGGTGATCGCCTTGGCGCGGGAGGCGCGGGTGAGCGTGACCGCCCAGCGCCAGCCGCGATAGGCGGCCTCACGGCAGTCGAAGAGGTGTGTCACGACACGGTCGCCCTCGGCGACCGTCCCCAGGTGCTCGCCGACCGCTTTCGCGCCGAAGGCCTCGACGGCGGCTTCGAGGGCGAGGTCGACCGCCTCGGCGCACAGGCGGTCAGGGGTACGGCTTCGCATCGCAGCACTCACAAGAATCGATTCTCTCCTACGCCGTCTTACGCGTGCGCCGCCGAGGGTCGGGCGGGGCGGTGGCGGAGCGGACCGGAGGACCGCTTCAAACGCTGCCTGCCCGTACGTCCACGGGCGCACCTGATGACTCCATTCTGCGCGATCGCACGCTATCGGTGCGCGCCCCGTTCGGAAAGCCGCCCGGTAGGGCAGACTGGCGAGCGTGGCACGCACAGTGACGTCCGGCCCGGGACCGGTTCGCAGGGCGGGGAACGCCGTCGCGCGCGCCACGCAGCGTACGTCGTCGGCCGTGGTGCGCCGCGTCCGCCGTCACACGCATTCCGGCGGGGCGGGCGAGTCGGGCCTGGCGAAACTGATCGAGCTGCACGCGGTGAACTCGGCCGGCGACATGCTGATCACCGTCGCACTCGCCAGCACGATCTTCTTCTCCGTGCCGACCGGTGAGGCGCGCGGCCGCGTGGCGCTGTACCTGCTGGTCACGATGGCCCCGTTCGCGCTGCTGGCGCCGGTGGTCGGGCCGCTGCTGGACCGCATCCCGCACGGCCGGCGCGCCGCGATGGCGATGTCGATGCTGGCCCGGGCGATCCTGGCCTGGACGATGGCCGGGGTGGTGGCGACCGCCGGACTGGAGCTGTATCCGGCCGCCTTGGGGGTGCTCGTGGCCTCGAAGGCGTACGGCGTGGTGCGCAGCGCGGTGATGCCGCGGCTGCTGCCGGCGCGCACGACGCTGGTGAAGGCGAACTCCCGGGTGAGCCTGACCGGCCTGCTGGCCACCGCCGTGGCGGCGCCGATCGGGGGGCTGCTCCACCTGATCGGGCCGGGCGTGCCGCTGTACGGGGCGTTCGTCGTCTTCGTCTGCGGGACGCTGCTCTCCTTCTCCCTCCCGCACAAGGTGGACTCCGCCAAGGGAGAGGCGCGCGCCGAACTGACCTCGGGCGAGGAGGTCGAGCACCACCGCCTGGGCCGGCAGTGGCGGGAGAAGCGGCCGGGGCTGCGCAGCGTCGGCGGTCCGGTGCTGCACGCCCTGCAGGCCAACGCCTCGCTGCGGGCCCTGTCCGGGTTCCTGACCCTCTTCCTCGCGTTCCTGCTGCGCGAGCATCCGCTGGGCGGCCTGTCGGGGCCGGTGTCGCTGGGCCTGGTCGCCGTGGCGGCGGGCGCGGGCAACGCCTTCGGCACCGCTCTGGGCTCCTGGCTGCGCGCCCGGGGACCGGAGCGGATCATCATCAGCGCGCTGGTCGCCGCCCTGGTGGCGACGTGCGTGGCGGCGGCCTGGTACGGGGTGCTGACCATCGCCCTCGTGGCGGCCGCGGCGGGCATCGCGCAGGCGCTGGGCAAGGTCTCACTGGACGCCCTGATCCAGCGCGACGTGCCGGAGGAGGTGCGCACCTCGGCCTTCGCCCGCTCGGAGACCGCGCTCCAGCTGGCGTGGGTGACCGGCGGCGCCATCGGCATCGTCCTGCCGCTGCACGGCACGCTCGGGATGGCGGTGGCGGCGGCCCTGGTGGCGCTCGGCGTCACCTTCTCGGTCCGCGGCCTGATGACCGGCGCCCGGGGACGGGCGACACGTCCGCGCACGGTGTGAGCACGCGGGGGCGGGGACACGACCGGGCCCCCCGCGTAGCGGGAACGCGACCGCCCGGTAGCCTCACCTTCATGAGCAATCGCCGCCGTGCCGCCGCCCTCGGTGCCGTGTCCCTCGGGCTGATCGCCCTCTCCGCCTGCGAGAAGCCGACCCCCCTGGCGACCGTCACCGTCGGCGACAGGACCGTGACCACCGAGGCCACCAGCAAGTGCTACCTCGACGGGAAGAAGCTGACGGAGCAGGCCTTCCTGGCCTGCCTGCAGGGCAAGCCCGAGAAGACGATCACGGTCCGGCCCGGTGACAAGGTGCGGATCGGTGTCGACCCCGCGATCGCCGAGAAGGGCTGGGTCGTGGCCGC
The DNA here is from genome assembly GCF_057707815.1 of Actinacidiphila sp. bgisy160. Classification (NCBI taxonomy): domain Bacteria; kingdom Bacillati; phylum Actinomycetota; class Actinomycetes; order Kitasatosporales; family Streptomycetaceae; genus Actinacidiphila; species Actinacidiphila sp. bgisy160. The sequence continues at coordinate 264,266 of NZ_JBYIQW010000002.1, read as the reverse complement.
CGGCACCTCCGGCAAGTCGGGGCTGCTGAAGGACACCACCTACCGCTCCTTCGACGCCGAGACCCTGCTCGCCGACGCGCAGACCGGCGCCACGGCCGACGAGGTCACCCTCAACATCATCGAGACCGGCGGCGGCCAGGACTACCTCGGCGTCTGGCAGTTCAAGCTGAAGTCGGCGGGCTGAACCGCCCGCTGACGTCATGACGCCCCGCCTCCTCGTCGTCACCGCCGTCCCCGCGGAACGCGACGCGGTCGTCCGCGGAATCGGCGGCACGGCCGCCGAACGGCCCGTACCCGGTGCCCGTGTCCTGCTGCGCACCGCCCTCGCGGACGTGCTGGCCGCGGGTGTCGGGCCGGCCGCCGCGGCGGCCGGTACGGCGGCCGCGCTCACCGCGGCGCCGTACGCCCTGGTCGTCTCGGCGGGGATCGCCGGCGGCTTCCGCCCCGGCGCGCCGGTCGGTTCGACGGTCGTCGCCGACGTGATCGTCGCCGCCGACCTGGGCGCGGAGGGCCCGGAGGGCTTCCTCCCGGTCGCCGAGCTCGGCTTCGGCACCTCCGAGCACCGTCCGCCCGGACCGCTGTCCCGCCGGGTGGCCGACGTGCTCGGCGCGGCGTACGGGCCGGTCCTGGCGGTGTCGACGGTGACGGGAACGGCCGGGCGCGCCGCCGAACTGGCGCGCCGGCATCCGGGAGCGCTGGCCGAGGCCATGGAGGGCTTCGGCGTCGCGGAGGCGGCCGCGGCGCACGGGCTGCCCGTCCTGGAGATCCGTACGGTGTCCAATCCCGTGGGCCCGCGCGACCGCGCGGCCTGGCGGATCGGGGAGGCGCTCGACGCGCTCGCCGATGCCTTCGCCCGGCTCGGGAAGCAGCCCGCCGTACTCGACGTTGGAGACCGGACATGAGCCAAGAGCGCGCACTGCGGATCGCCTACTCCCCGTGCCCCAATGACACCTTCGTCTTCCACGCCTGGGCGCACGGCCTGGTCCCGGGGGCGCCGCCGATCGACGTGACGTTCGCGGACATCGACATCACCAACGGGATGGCCGAGCGCGGCGAGTTCGACGTCCTGAAGGTCTCGTACGCGGTGCTGCCCTACGTGCTCGACGAGTACGCGCTACTGCCTTGCGGCGGCGCGCTGGGCCGTGGCTGCGGCCCGCTCGTGCTGACCAGGGACGAGGGCACGCGCAAGGGCGCCGACCTGAGCGGGCGCACGGTCGCGGTGCCCAGCGAGCGCTCGACGGCGTACCTGCTGTTCCGGCTGTGGGCGGCCGCCGAAGTGCCGGGCGGCGTCGGGGAGATCGTCGTCCTGCCGTTCCACGAGATCATGCCCGCGGTGCGGGACGGCCGGGTGGACGCGGGGCTCGTGATCCACGAGGCGCGCTTCACCTACCAGGACTACGGGCTGCACAAGCTCGCGGACATGGGCGAGCACTGGGAGCGGACCACCTCCCTGCCCATCCCGCTCGGCGCGATCATCGCCAAGCGGTCCCTGGGAGAGGAGCGGCTGCGCGAGCTGGCGGCCGCGGCCCGCACCTCCGTCCACATGGCCTGGGACGAGCCGGAGGCCTCACGCGGCTACGTCATGGAGCACGCGCAGGAGATGGACCCGAAGGTGGCGGACCAGCACATCGGGCTGTACGTCAACGAGTTCACCTCCGCGCTCGGCGAGGAGGGCTACGCGGCGGTCCGCGGGCTGCTCACCCGGGCCGCGGCCGAGGGGCTGGTGCCGCCCCTCGGTCCGCACGCGCTCGAGCTGTGAGACCGGCCCTGGCCCCGGACGGGGTTCAGACGTCCAGCTGGTCGGCGACGACGCGCAGGACGGATGCGATCTTGTGGCCGTGGGCCTTGTCCGGGTAACGGCCGCGCTGCAGCGAGCGGGCGACGTCCTCCAGGAGCGTGGTCAGGTCCTGCACGATGGGCAGCAGTTCGTCGGGCTTGCGTCGCTGCGCGGCCGCCACGGACGGCGCCGGCTCGAGCAGGGTCACCGAAAGCGCCTGGTCGCCGCGTTGCCCGGCGACCACGCCGAACTCGACTCGTTGCCCCGGCTTCAGCGTGGCCACACCGTCCGGCAGGACGGAGGAGTGCACGAAGACGTCACCGCCGTCGTCGCGGGAGAGGAAGCCGAAGCCCTTCTCGCTGTTGAACCACTTGACCTTGCCGGTAGGCACGTCCGACCTCGTCCTCGCTGTAGACAGAAAAAGCTCTTGGATAGCAAGACAGCGGGTCCCTTGGCAGACCCGCTGCCCATAAGGCTAATGGCCCAGGGGCGTGTGACAAGACTCCGTGGTCCTCCTGCTCCGGCCGCCATCCGGCCGGTGCGCTGCGACTTCCCCCGGCGATCTACCCTGGTGCGGTGACCACCGAAACCCGGAAACCGGGCGATCTCCTCGTGCGCGCCGGCGCCGCCGTCTTCGTCGTCGGCGCACTGGGCACTCTGGCCACCGTGGCCCCGCTCTTCCTGGGATCCGACCCGCTGCCGACCGCCGCCTACCTGGTGTCGATGCTCATGGGCGTCGGCTTCGCGCTGGCCCTGGCCGGGCTGCTGCGCTCCGCGCGGGCGCAGAGCCGTCAGGCGACGGCGCCCGGTTCCGGGAGGTAGGAGGCGAACCAGGCGGGGAACTCCGTCAGGTCGGCCAGCACGACGTCCGCCCCGGCGGCACGCAGTTCGTCCGCCGTGACCGGGCCCGTCGCCACCGCCACGGACAGCGCGCCGGCCGTGCGGGCCCCGACGACGTCCCCCACGTGGTCACCGACGTAGACCGCGGCCCCGTACTCGGTCAGCGCCTCCGCCTTCGCCTCGGCCCACAGCCAGCCGCGCACCTCGTCGACCTCCAGGCCCAGGTGCGTCAGGTGCAGCTTGGCGTTCGGCTCGTGCTTCGCGGTGACCACGACGGCCCGCCCCGCAGCCGCGTGCACGGCGGCGACGGCCTCGCGCGCCCCGGGCATGGCCGGGGTCGGGGCGACGGCGTACTCGGGGTACAGCGCCCGGTAGCGGTCGGCGACCGCGGGGACGTCCTCCGCGGGGAACCAGTGCGCCAGCTCCCAGTCGAGCGGCGGCCCGAGGCGGGTGACGGCGAGCGCGGCGTCGATGAAGACGCCGGTCTCCTCGGCGAGGCGCTCGTACGTCGCCTTGATGCCGGGACGCGAGTCGATCAGGGTCATGTCGAGGTCGAAACCGACCGTTACCGGGAATGTCGGCTGGGAAGCGGGCATGGCAGCCACTCTAACGAGGCCGCCGGCCGGCCCTGGCCCCCCGCCAGAGCAGGAAGGCGGCGGAAGCGACGGCCGCGATCCGCGCGACCGTGGGCAGCGCGTCGCTGATCGCGGAGTCCAGGCCGCCCTCGGGGATCGGCTCGCCCCACCGCCCGGCGAAACGGCCCCAGATCCAGATCAGCGCGGCCGCGGCGGTCAGCCCCGGCAGGCCCAGCGCCGCGAACCGGGACGCGCGGCGGGACAGGCGGCGCGAGCCGTACGCCACGGCCCAGCCGGCGAGGAGGGCGATCCAGGACCCCAGGACGGCGCCGGCGAGCAGCAGGAGCGCGGCGACGGTCTCCAGGAGGCCGGCCCGCCACCGCCACGGCCTGCGGCGTCGGCCCGCGGGTTCCTGCTGCTCGTCCTGCCCGGCCTGCTCGTCTTCGGGATCCGCTTCCGCTTCCGCTTCCGCTTCGGCGCCCGGGTCCGTCTCGGGGGTGAGGGGGATGATCAGGCCGCCGGTCATGCCGGGCAGCCCGGCCAGTTCGTCCCCCGGCAGGAGCTCGCGTGACGGGGACTGCGTGCGCCGGCCGGGAAGCCGCCACCACTCCGGCTCCGCCGGTGCGGGGCCAGGCGGGGTGCGGGGCGCGGGCACGCCGGTGGCGGCCTCCTCCTGCACCACCTGGTCCGGGGCGCCCAGCCGGCCCAGGATCCGGCGCACCACGGCGGGGTTGTCGCTGCCGTGCCGCTCCCGGTCGATGTCCTCGCGCAGGCGTGCTACGAGGTCCCGGCGGCGGTCCGCCGGGAGGGCCGTCTGTGCCAGGTCCCCCACCTTGCTGAGGTAGTCCAGAACCAACCGATCGCTCTCCGCCGCACCCATGCGCCGAAGCTACCCCCCTCCGGGACCGCTCATGAGATTTGTGGGCGGTCCGATCCGTGCACGCCCGGGGTGCGTGGGCAGGCGTGGGGCCACCCCCAGCGGCGGCCGGGCAAGGGACGACGCGCCGCACCCGCGCGGTACCGCGCGAGCCACCCCCAGCCCGGCGGCTGGAAGGCACCCCCACGCGTGCACGCCGGTGGGGGCACCTCCCAGCGGCGGCCGGGGGAGGGACGACTGTCCGCGACCCCGGGGACGGAGGTGCGCGTGCGCCCACGGGCCCCAGGCGGACCCGCCAGGGCTAATGTGGGGGAGATGAGCACTGACGGCCCCGCGGCGGCGCCGCGCACGCTCGCGGATGATCTGCGCGCCCGCGGCGACGACGCGCTGACCGCACTGCTCCGGGCGCGCCCGGACCTGCTGAACCCGGTCCCGAACGACCTATCGCAGTTGGCGACCCGCGCCGGCACCCGTGCCTCCGTCGTCCGCGCCCTCGAACGCCTGGACCGGTTCACGCTGCAGACAGCGGAGGCGCTGGCCGTCGCGCCGGACGGCGCCCCGTGCGACGTGCTCGCCGCGCTGATGGGCCCCGAGGCGGCGCAGGCGCTGCCCGGCGCCGTGGCGACGCTGCGGGCGCAGGCACTGCTGTGGGGCGAGGACGACCGGCTGCGCCTGGTGCGCACCGCGCGCGACATCCTGGCCCCGGCCGCGGGGAGCCCGTCGCCGACCGGCCTCGGGCCGACCGTGGCCGAGGCGACGTCCGGCATGTCGCCGACGCGGTTGCAGCAGATCCTCACGGTGGCCGGCCTGCCTCCGACGCACGACCCGGTGAGCGCGGTGGGGGCGTTGACGGCGCTGTTCGCCGACCGTCGCCGGATGGCGGCGCTGCTCGACGGGGCGCCCCCGGAGGCCGGTGCGGTGCTGCGCAGGCTGACGTGGGGCCCGCCGTACGGGGAGGTCGCCGACGTGTCGGTGCCGCCGCCCCCGGTGGCCTGGCTGCTGGAGCGGGGGCTGCTGCTGCCGGCCGGGGCGCGCAACGTCGTGCTCCCCCGCGAGGTGGCCCTGCACCTGCGCGAGGGCAGGGCGCACCGCGCTCCCGAGCCGGTCGCCCCGGCAGTGGAGCCGAAGGAACACGATCCACAGGCTGTGGACAGGACCGCCGCGGGTCAGGCCTTCACGGCGGTCCGCACGGTCGAGGAGCTGCTGAAGCAGTGGGAGACGGGCGGCCCGCCGGTGCTGCGCGCGGGCGGGCTGAGCGTGCGGGACCTCAAGCGGGTGGCCACGGCGCTGGACGTGCCCGAGCCGCTGGCCGCGTTCTGGCTGGAGCTGGCGTACGCCGCCGGCCTGGTCGCCTCGGACGGGGAGGTGGACGAGGCCTACGCGCCCACCCCCGCGGCCGACGCGTGGCTGGCGCTGCGCGCCGAGGACCGGTGGGCGGCCCTGGTCACGGCGTGGCTGGCCGCCACCCGCGTGCCGGGCGTCGTCGGCACGCGGGACGCGAAGGGCCGCGCGCTGGCCGCCCTCGGGCCCGACCTGGACCGTTCGCTCGCCCCGGAGGTGCGCCGGCGGACGCTGGAGCTGCTGGCCGCGCTGCCCGAGGGCGCCTCGGCCGAACAGGACGCGCTGCTGGCCCGGCTGCGCTGGGAACGCCCGTTGCGGGGCGGCGCCGCGATGGACCCGCTCCGCGCCGACCTCGTCCGCTGGACGGTGACGGAGGCGGAACTGCTGGGCGTCACCGGCCGCGGCGCGCTGTCGGCGCACGGCCGTGCGCTGCTGCGGCGTTCCGCGGACGCGGCGGCCGTGCTGCTCGGGCCGTTGCTGCCGGAGCCCCTGGACCATGTGCTGCTCCAGGCGGATCTGACGGCGGTCGCGCCGGGCCCGCTGCAGCCGCACCTCGCCGAGACCCTGCACGTCCTGGCGGACGTGGAGTCCAAGGGCGGCGCGACCGTCTTCCGCTTCACCCAGGGGTCGGTGCGCCGGGCGCTGGACGCCGGCCGGACCGCCGCGGACCTGCACGCCTTCCTCGCCGCGCACTCGCGCACGCCCGTGCCGCAGCCGCTGAGCTACCTCGTGGACGACGTCGCCCGCCGGCACGGCCGGCTGCGCGTGGGCGCGGCCTCGGCGTACGTGCGCTGCGACGACGACGCGCTGCTGAGCGAGCTGCTCGCCGACCGCCGGGCGGCGGGCCTCGGGCTGCGCCGCCTCGCGCCGACGGTGCTTGCGGCGCAGAGCGATCCGGCGACGCTGCTGGAGCGGCTGCGGGCGATGGGCCACGCGCCGGCGGCCGAGTCCGCCGAGGGCGATGTACTGATCACCCGCGCGGACGCCCGGCGCACCCCGCCGCGCAGCGCGCCGGTGCCCGTGGTGGACGGGCCGCCGACCCCGGACGGGACCCTGCTCGGGGCGGCCGTGAAGGCGATCAGGGCCGGTGACCGGGCCTCGACCGCGGTCCGCAGGGAGCCCGCGGACCGTCCGGGCGCGGGCGGCGACGGCCGGCTGCCGCGCACGGCGGCGGCCGAGACGCTGGCGACGATGCAGGCGGCGGTGCTGACCGGCGAGTCGGTGTGGATCGGCTACGTCAACGCGGAGGGCGCGGCGAGCCAGCGCGTGATCGGCCCGATGCGGGTGGAGGGCGGGTTCGTCACCGCGTACGACCACACCGCCGACGAGGTCCGCACCTTCGCGCTGCACCGGATAACCGGTGTGGCCGAGCTGGCCGACGACCCGGCGTGACCCGGCCCGCGCCCAGGGGCCCGGCCGTGGGGCGGAACGGGTATCGATCCCGGGGACCGGGGCGTTTCCCTCCGGGGATGGGGGACCATGGATAGTTCAGCCCGGCCCCTGTCCCGGTCCCGGCCCGCCCCTTCGCGGAGGTTTGTGTGTCCTGCCTGATCGTCCAGAGCGACAAGACCCTGCTCCTGGAGGTCGATCACGAGCTCGCCGACGCGTGCCGGCGTGCCATCGCCCCCTTCGCGGAACTCGAGCGCGCGCCCGAGCACATCCACACCTACCGGATCACGCCGCTGGGGCTGTGGAACGCCCGCGCCGCCGGGCACGACGCGGAGCAGGTCGTGGACGCGCTCGTGCAGTTCTCCCGCTACCCGGTGCCGCACGCGCTGCTGGTGGACGTCGCCGAGACGATGGCCCGTTACGGCCGGCTGACGCTGAGCAAGCACCCGGCGCACGGGCTGGTGCTGACCACCACGGACCGGCCGGTGCTGGAGGAGATCCTCCGCTCGAAGAAGGTCACGCCGCTGGTGGGCGCCCGGCTCGACCCCGACACGGTGGTCGTCCACCCCTCCGAGCGCGGCCAGATCAAGCAGGTGCTGCTGAAGCTGGGCTGGCCCGCGGAGGACCTGGCCGGCTACGTGGACGGCGAGGCGCACCCGATCGAGCTGGACCAGAACGGCTGGAAGCTCCGCCCCTACCAGGAGCAGGCGGTGGAGGGCTTCTGGCACGGCGGCTCCGGCGTGGTCGTGCTGCCCTGCGGCGCCGGCAAGACGCTGGTGGGCGCGGGCGCGATGGCGCAGGCGAAGGCGACGACCCTGATCCTGGTGACGAACACGGTCTCCGCCCGCCAGTGGAAGCACGAACTGGTGAAGCGGACCTCACTGACCGAGGACGAGATCGGCGAGTACAGCGGCACCCGCAAGGAGATCCGCCCGGTCACCATCGCCACCTACCAGGTGCTGACGACCAAGCGGAAGGGCGTCTACCCGCACCTGGAGCTCTTCGACTCCCGCGACTGGGGCCTGATCGTCTACGACGAGGTGCACCTGCTGCCGGCGCCGGTCTTCAAGTTCACCGCGGATCTCCAGGCCCGCCGCCGGCTCGGCCTGACGGCGACGCTGGTGCGCGAGGACGGCCGCGAGTCGGACGTCTTCTCGCTGATCGGTCCCAAGCGCTTCGACGCGCCGTGGAAGGAGATCGAGGCGCAGGGCTACATCGCGCCCGCCGACTGCGTGGAGGTGCGGGTCAACCTGACCGATTCCGAGCGGCTGGCGTACGCGACCGCGGAGCCGGAGGAGAAGTACCGCTACTGCGCCACGACCGAGACCAAGCGCAAGGTCACCGAGGCGCTGGTGGCCAAGCACCGCGGGCAGCAGACACTGGTGATCGGCCAGTACATCGACCAGCTCGACGAGCTGGGCGAGCACCTGGACGCGCCGGTGATCAAGGGCGAGACGACGAACGCGCAGCGCGAGAAGCTCTTCGACGCCTTCCGGCAGGGCGAGATCTCGGTGCTCGTGGTCTCCAAGGTGGCCAACTTCTCGATCGACCTGCCGGAGGCGACGGTCGCCATCCAGGTCTCGGGCACCTTCGGGTCCCGTCAGGAGGAGGCCCAGCGCCTGGGCCGGGTGCTGCGGCCGAAGGCGGACGGCCACGAGGCCCGCTTCTACTCCGTGGTCGCCCGCGACACCATCGACCAGGACTTCGCCGCACACCGGCAGCGGTTCCTGGCCGAGCAGGGGTACGCCTACCGCATCGTCGACGCGGACGAGCTGCTCTAGCCGGTTCCAGCCGAATTCCGGCAACAGGGGCAGTCGCCTCGACAGCCGCACACTGATTCGCCCGGCTTGGCGACGGGAACGACTTCACGGCCTTGGCTCTCGATCTGGGCGCCGCGCCCCTCCGGCCGGCCCGCCGCGTCAGTCGCGCGCGGCGGTGCCTTCCTGGCCCAGCACCACGACCCGGAAGGCCGTGGCGAGGAAGACCCGGACCGCGCGCAGGGCATCCCCGACGGGGTGGACCGGATGCCGGTGCCCGGCGTCCTCGGCGATGGCGGTGCTGCCGCGGACGCGGGAGACCACTGGTCGTGCCATGCCCCCAATGTACGCATGTGTGACGCTTTGGGCAGAGGTCCGGGCCGCGGGCGGGGAGAAATCGGTTAGCGCCTCCCGCCGCGCAGGCGTAAGATCCTGCGTCTTGCCGCCCGCCCCCCTGGGGGACGGTGCCACCGACCGGACGGAAACCGGTCGGCCCGAGTCGTGATCCGTATCAGGACAGCGCCCCGCCCCGCGCCCCCGTGCGCGCCGGTCCGGGGCCGGCTGAGCCATGCCCTACGTGCCGCCGGAGGCAACCCGTGCCAGGGGAACATTCCCTCACCGCCGACAATCCGCTCGACCGCGAACGCGCCCACCTCGCCGCGTCCCGTTCCGCCCTGCGCGCGATGCGCGCCGACGTCGAGGCCCTCGACATCCGGGACGTGACCGCCAACTGGGTGAACGCGGAAGTGCTGCAAACCGAGATCGACGCCCGCATCAAGGCGCTCGCCGATCTGGCGCACACCCCGCTCTTCTTCGGCCGCCTCGACTACCAGGAGGGAGACGCCTTCGGCGGGGAGGAGGTGGGCCACCGCTTCTACATCGGCCGCCGCCACGTCCACGACGCGGACGGCGACCCCATGGTCATCGACTGGCGCGCACCCGTCTCCCAGCCTTTCTACCGGGCCTCACGCACCGACCCGCAGGACGTCGCGCTGCGGCGCCGCTTCGGCTACACCGGCGGGGAGCTGACCGCGTACGAGGACGAGCACCTCACCGACCCGGACGAGGCGCAGACCTCCAGCAAGCTGCTCCAGCAGGAGATCGAGCGGCCGCGCGTCGGCCCGATGCGGGACATCGTGGCCACCATCCAGCCCGAGCAGGACGAGATCGTCCGCGCCGAGGTCGGCGGCACGGTCTGCGTGCAGGGGGCGCCCGGCACCGGGAAGACCGCCGTCGGCCTGCACCGGGTGGCGTACCTGCTCTACGCGCACCGCGAGCGGCTGGCCCGCTCCGGCACCCTCGTCGTCGGCCCCAACGCGTCCTTCCTGCACTACATCGAGCAGGTACTGCCCGCGCTGGGCGAGCTGAGCGTCAAGCAGGCCACGGTCGACGACCTGGTCGCCCATGTCCCGGTCAGGGGCACCGACTCGGCGGCCGCCGCCGGTATCAAGGGCGACGCGCGCATGGCCGAGGTGCTGCGGCGCGCGGTCCGCTCCGGCATCCGGATGCCCACCGAGCCGGTGGTCGTGGTGCGCGGCTCGCGCCGCTGGCGCGTGCCCGCCCACGAACTGGAGGAGCTGGTCCGCGAGCTGATGGAGCGTGACATCCGCTACGGCGCCGCCCGGGAGGCGCTGCCGCAGCGGATCGCGCACGCCGTGCTGGTCCGGATGGAGGCGGCCGGCGAGGCCCCCGACGACCGGGTGCAGGACGCGGTCGCGCGCAACACGGCGGTCAAGGCGGCCGTGAAGGAGATGTGGCCGCCGGTGGACCCGGCGAAGACGGTGCTGCGGCTGCTGTCCGACCCGCAGTTCCTGGCCGCGTGCGCGGAGGGCGTGCTGGCCGAGGAGGAGCAGAAGGAGATCCTCTGGGAGAGGCCCGCCCGCTCGGCCGCCTCCGCGAAGTGGTCGGCCGCCGACGCCGTGCTCGTCGACGAGGCCCACGACCTGGTGCACCGCACGGCCTCGCTCGGCCACGTCGTGCTGGACGAGGCCCAGGACCTCTCCCCCATGCAGTACCGGGCGGTGGGCCGCCGCTGCTCCACCGGCTCCGCTACCGTGCTCGGCGACATCGCCCAGGGCACCACCCCGTGGGCGACGGGGACCTGGGAGGAGGCGCTGGAGCACCTGGGCAAGCCGGGTTCGCGGATCGAGGAGCTGACCCAGGGCTTCCGCGTCCCGCTGGAGGTCATCGCCTACGCGTCCCGGCTGCTGCCGGAGATCGCCCCCGGGCTGAAGGAGGCGACCTCCGTCCGGGAGAACCCCGGCGCCTTCTCGGTGACCGAGGTCCCGGCGGACGGGTTGACCGCGGCCGTGCTGGACGCCTGCCGGCGGGCACTGGACCGCGAGGGGTCCATTGGCCTGATCGCGGCCGACGCGCGCCTGCCCGCGCTGACGGAGGCGTTGACGGCGGCCGGGCTGCCGTACCTGTCCCCGGGTCAGGAGACCACGCCCGACGTGCGGCTCACCCTCGTCCCCGCCTCCCTGGCCAAGGGCCTGGAGTACGACTACGTGGTCCTGGACGAGCCCGCCGCGATCGTCGACGGCGAGCCCGACGAGCGCACCGGCCTGCGCCGCCTGTACGTCGCGCTCACCCGCGCCGTCTCGGGCCTGGCCGTCCTGCACGCGGCGCCCCTGCCGGAGGCGCTGCGGCTACCCTGAGGAGACTCCTGCACCCGGAGGTGGCACGCGTGCGCACAGTGATCGGGGTGGACGCGCTTCTCCGAGAGGCCGCGGACGTACGGGGCACCACGACGAAACGGCGACGGTGGGCGGAGCGCCGGCGGAGTTCGTGGCCGCCGCCGAACGGCGGCGGTTCCTGGAGATGCTCGACGAGGGTGCTTTCGACGACCTCGCGGATGCCGAGGTGACGGCGGACGCATGGCGGTGACCCGGTACGGATCTGCTGATCGCCGCCACCGCCGAGCAGGACCGGGTCACCGTCCTGCACCGCCGCGGCCGTGACGAATCAGCCGGTCCAATGGGTCGTACCGCCCAGCTCGGCCGACTGACGGCGCGGAAGACGAGAAACCGCGCGGCCTCAGGCGTGGCCGCCCGGCGCGGCCGCGAGCAGCGCCGCACGCAGATGGCCGTCCGACTCCGCCAGGAGCCGGGCGGCCGTCGGGCCGTCCACGCCGCCGAGGACGACGAGGACGGCGTTCTTGACCTCGCCGCCGGCGGCGGTGAGGGCGGCCTCGATCTCGTCGTCGGGCGCGCCGGTGGCCAGGGCCACGATCCGCCGGGACCGGGCGCGCAGCTTGTCGTTGGAGGCGCGGACGTCGACCATCAGGTTCCCGTAGGTCTTGCCCAGCCTGATCATGGTGATCGTCGACAGCATGTTGAGGACGAGCTTCTGGGCCGTGCCCGCCTTCAGCCGGGTGGATCCGGTGAGGAACTCCGGGCCCGTGACGACCTCGATGCCGTGGTCGGCCGCGGCGGCCAGCGCGGATCCCGGGTTGCAGGACAGTCCGACGGTCAGGGCGCCCAGGGCGCGGGCGTGTTCCACGGCCCCCACGGCGTACGGGGTGCGGCCGGAGGCGGAGACGCCGACCACGCTGTCGTCCGGGCCGATCCCGAGGGCGTCCAGGTCGGCGGCGGCCAGTTCCTTGCTGTCCTCGGCACCCTCGACGGCGTCCACGATCGCCGTGGGCCCCCCCGCGATGATCCCGCTGACCTGGCCCGGCGCGGTGTTGAAGGTGGGCGGGCACTCACTGGCGTCGAGCACGCCGAGCCGTCCCGCTGTGCCCGCGCCCGCGTAGACCAGGCGCCCGCCGCGGGCCATGCGCGCGGCGATGCCGTCGACGGCGGCGGCGATGGCGGGCAATCGCTCCGCCACCGCGGCCGGGACGGTGGCGTCCTCGCCGTTCATCAGCCGGGCGATGTCGAGCGTCGGGAGCCGGTCGACCTCGGCGAGCTCGGCGCGGAAGGCCTCGGTGGCGAGGTGGTCCAGCTCGCGACGGAGCTCGGCGTGCGTCATTGCGGGTGGTTCCTTCGCGGGCGGTGGCGGTGGGCGAGGGCTTCGTACGAGGCGGACAGCGCCGGGGCGGCGGTGTCGTAGGTGCGCTGGGCGACCCCGACGAACAGGCAGTCCACCACGAGCAGCTGGCTGGTGCGGCTGGCCATGGCGGCCGGGCGCAGTTCGCTCTCCCGGCCGCTGGAGGTGAGCAGCACGTGGTCGGCGTACTGGGTGACGGTGCCGTCCGCCCGGCCGGTCACGGCGATCGTGGTGGCGCCCCGGTCGAAGGCGGCGCGCAACGGCTCGACCACGTCGTGGGTGTGACCGGAGTGCGTGATGGCCACGGCGACGTCGCCCTGGCGCAGCTGGACCGCGTTGGTGAGGGTGAGGTGCGGGTCGCCCAGGGCGTGCGCCACCAGGCCGATCCGCAGCAGCTTCTGCACCAGGTCCTGGGCGACCAGACTGGACGCCCCTATCCCGTAGACGTCGATGCGGCGGGCGGCGGCCAGCGCGCCCACGGCCGCCTCCAGCTGGGCCACGTCCAGCTGGGCGGCGGTGCCGGCCAGGCACCGCTGCTCGTCCAGCGCGAGTTTGGTGACCACGTCGGCCAGCGGGTCGTCCACCGCGATGTCCGGGGTGACGGCGGGCGGGACCCCCGCCTCCTCGCGGGCTGCCAGCGCGGCCAGCGCGAGCCGCAGGTCCCGGTAGCCGGGGTAGCCCAGCAGCCGGGCGGTGCGCACCACGGTGGCCTCGCTCGTTCCCGTACGGGCCGCGAGCGCCGTCACGGTCAGCCGGGAGCAGCCCGCCGGGTCCGCGGCCACGGCCTCCGCGACGCGCTGCATCGACCTGGTCATGGACGGGGCCAGGGTCCTGACCTTGGCGGCCAGCCCTCCGGCGTTGAAGGTTTCCTTCATCTTCTCGGCCACGGACGAAAGCTATTTTCAGCACCTGACGGCGTCAAGAACGCCCCCCACGGCGCTTGGTCCACAATGGGGGCCATGGATCCTGACGCACCCGGTTCCTCCGCCGGCCTGGAGGCGGCCCTGCACAGCGCCCGCGCGCTCGTCCTCGCCGACCTGACCGCGACCGGCGTCGCCGACGCGCAGATCGTCTCGCTCGTCGAGGACGCCGTCTCCCAGCGCCGCTGGTGGGTGGAGCAGTGGCCCGACGGCGCCGCGTTCGTCGTGGGGCTGGTCGCCCAGGACGTCAAGGACGCCCTGCTGGAACGCATGGGCCGCTGGCCGCTGTGCCCGCGCTGCGCCGACCCCCACGCCCTCGACGTCGAACCCGAACTCGGCCCCGACCCGCACTGGGTGTGCGAGTCGCTCGGCGAGGCCGTCGCTCCCGTGGGCGGCCTGTCCACGGCCCTCGGCGAGCCGCGCTGACGTGGCCGTCTACATCGACCCGCCGACCTGGCCGGGTCACGGCCGCATGTGGTCCCACATGGTGAGCGACACCTCGTACGAGGAGCTCCACGCCTTCGCCGACGCCATCGGCGCCCCCCGCCGCGCCTTCGACGGCGACCACTACGACGTCCCCAGCGAGCGCTACGCCAAGGCCGTCGCCGCGGGCGCCGTCGAGGTGGGAAGCAAGGAACTGCTGCGCCGCCTCACCGAGGCCGGCCTGCGCCGCCCGAAGCGCAGGTCCCCCCAGGGTGAGGCCGGCAGGTCCTAGGCCGACCTAGACCGCCTCGTCGCCTGAGCTCCCCCCGGCTACCGACGCGTCCCCGGGGCGAGGAGTTCCAGCTCGGTGGAGAGGTTGCGCCGGGCAGTGGACTCCCAGCGCTCGTACGCCTGCGGGGTGCGGAACAGCCGGGGCAGCCGCAGCAGCTGACGCAGCACGTCGGCGCGGCCGGCGCGGAAGGCGTCGTCGGGGACGAAGCCGTACTCCTCGCGGACGGCGGCCGCGTACTCGGCATAGGTGCTGGGGTCGCCGGCGAGGACGGCCAGGTCGGCGTCGCAGAGCACCTCGCCGTCGCGGTCCCCCTCGGCGGGGTGGTGGGTGACGGTGAGCCGGACCAGCCGGGCGACCTCGGCGGTGATCGCGTCCGGGACCCCGGCCTCGGGGAGCGCGCGTTCGGCGAGCCGGGCGCTGCGCTCCTCGTTCTCGGAGCGGTCGGGCAGGTAGACGGCGTCGTGGAACCAGGCGGCGAGCAGCACCGCGTCCGGGTTCTCGGCGTGCCCGGCGAGGGCCTCGACGTGGTCGAGAACGGCGGTCAGGTGGGAGGTGGTGTGGTAGCGGCGGTGCGGCTCGGCCCAGCGGGCGATCAGGTCCTTGCCGTACGGCACCGGGTCGACGGACTCCGTCTGGCAGCGGCGCAGCAGGTCGCACCAGCGGGCGAGGAGGGCGGAGCCGGGTTCGGGTGCGGTGTCAGCCATGGAGGTCATTGTGCGGTACGGGGGTCGCGGGCACGCGTGGGCATGTGACACCCTGGAGATATGTCTAGACCAATTTTCGAAGTGATCGCGCTCGACGCCCACGACGCCCTCGCGGCCCGGACGGGCGGCGCGGATCGCCTCGAACTGGTCACCGACATGGCGGCGGACGGCCTGACGCCGTCCCGGGAGACCTTCGCCGCCGTCCGCGCCGCGGTGGACATCCCGGTCCGGGTGATGCTGCGGGCCCGCGCGGACTTCGCCGTCGGCGGCACCCACGAGGCGGACGCGCTCTGCGTGGCCGCGGCGGCGCTGCGCGGCGAGGGCGCTGACGAGTTCGTGCTCGGTTTCCTCGACGGCTCGGGCGCGCCGGACCTGCCCGCCGTGCGCCTGCTCGTCGACGCGATCGGTTCCGGTGCCCGCTGGACCTTCCATCGCGCCATCGACCACTGCGCCGACCGGGAGGCCGTGCGCTCGGCGGTGCGCGGGCTGCCCGGGCTGGACACCTTCCTCACCGCGGGTTCCGCGCGGGGGGTGGACGACGGGCTCGGCCGTCTGCTGGCGGAGGCGGGCCGTCCCGGTGAGCCCCAGCTCATGGTGGGCGGCGGGCTCCGCGCCGAGCACCTGCCGCGGCTCCTCGCGGCCGGCATCGACGCCTTCCACGTCGGCGGCGCGGTGCGCCCCGGCGGCTGGGCCGGGCCGGTCGACGCGGAAGCGGTGCGCACCTGGCGCGAGCTGCTCGACGCGCCGGTCGCCGTGCCGTGACCGGGCGGCTCCCGGATACGCCCGAGGGCGGTACCCCGCACGGGGTACCGCCCTCGGTCTTCTGCCGTGGTGCGGAGTCCTGATCCCGGAGGATCAGAAGTCCATGTCACCGCCGGGCATGCCGCCGCCGGCCGGGGCAGCGGCCTTCTCCGGCTTGTCGGCGATGACGGCCTCGGTGGTGAGGAAGAGCGCGGCGATGGAGGCCGCGTTCTGCAGCGCGGAGCGCGTGACCTTGGCGGGGTCGATGATGCCCTCGCCGATCAGGTCGACGTACTCGCCCGTGGCGGCGTTCAGGCCGTGACCCGGGGTCAGGTTGCGCACCTTCTCCACCACGACACCGCCCTCGAGGCCGGCGTTGACGGCGATCTGCTTCAGCGGGGCCTCAAGGGCCAGCTTCACGATCGCGGCACCGGTGGCCTCGTCGCCGTCGAGCTCGAGCTTCTCGAAGACGTTGGACGCCTGGAGCAGGGCCACGCCACCACCGGCGACGATGCCCTCCTCGACGGCGGCCTTGGCGTTGCGCACCGCGTCCTCGATGCGGTGCTTGCGCTCCTTGAGCTCGACCTCGGTGGCGGCACCGGCCTTGATGACGGCCACGCCGCCGGCCAGCTTCGCCAGACGCTCCTGGAGCTTCTCGCGGTCGTAGTCCGAGTCGCTGTTCTCGATCTCGGCACGGATCTGGTTCACGCGGCCCTGGATCTGGTCCTGGTCGCCGGCGCCGTCCACGATCGTGGTCTCGTCCTTGGTGACGACGACCTTGCGGGCGCGGCCGAGCAGGTCGAGACCGGCGTTCTCCAGCTTGAGGCCGACCTCCTCGGAGATGACGGTGCCACCGGTGAGGATGGCGATGTCACCGAGCATGGCCTTGCGGCGGTCGCCGAAGCCCGGGGCCTTGACCGCGACGGACTTGAAGGTGCCGCGGATCTTGTTGACGACCAGGGTCGACAGCGCCTCGCCGTCCACGTCCTCGGCGATGATCAGCAGCGGCTTGCCGGACTGCATGACCTTCTCCAGCAGCGGGAGCAGGTCCTTCACCGCGGAGATCTTGGAGTTGACGATCAGGATGTACGGGTCGTCGAAGGCCGACTCCATACGCTCCAGGTCGGTGGCGAAGTACGCCGAGATGTAGCCCTTGTCGAAGCGCATACCCTCGGTGAGCTCCAGCTCCAGACCGAAGGTCTGGGACTCCTCGACGGTGATGACGCCTTCCTTGCCGACCTTGTCCATCGCCTCGGCGATGAGCTCGCCGATCTGCGGGTCGGCGGCGGAGATGGAGGCGGTGGAGGCGATCTGCTCCTTGGTCTCCACGTCCTTCGCCTGCTCCAGCAGAGCGGCGGAGACCGACTCGACGGCCTTCTCGATGCCGCGCTTCAGCGCCATCGGGTTGGCGCCGGCGGCGACGTTGCGCAGGCCCTCGCGCACCAGCGCCTGGGCGAGGACGGTCGCGGTCGTCGTGCCGTCACCGGCGACGTCGTCCGTCTTCTTCGCGACCTCCTTGACCAGCTCCGCGCCGATCTTCTCGTACGGGTCCTCGAGCTCGATCTCCTTGGCGATGGAAACACCATCGTTGGTGATCGTGGGGGCGCCCCACTTCTTCTCGAGGACGACGTTGCGGCCCTTGGGGCCAAGGGTGACCTTGACGGCGTCGGCGAGCTGGTTCATCCCGCGCTCGAGACCGCGCCGTGCCTCCTCGTCGAACGCGATGATCTTGGCCATGTGAAGTGGTCCTCCCGGACTTGGGGTCCCCCCGCGGCACAGGGCTGCGGGGAAGGATTACTCCAGGACCGCGCCGGCGCCCGCGACGGACGGCCTGCCCTCCCGCCGGTTCCTTTCCGGCGGACGAACGGGCCTCACCCACTCGGTCCTTTGTCACTCTCAACGTCAGAGTGCTAACGCCAATGATTAGCACTCGCCCTAGGAGAGTGCAAGCCGCTTGGCCGGGGCCGTGGACAACTCGCGGGTCCGGGTCCGCGCGCCGCCGGGCAGCACGAAGGCCCGCCCCGTGCGGGGGCGGGCCTCGACGCGTACGTTTGAGCGGCCGTACGCGAAAGTGCTCCGTGGCCGATGCGCGGCGCGTCAGCCGGCTGCGAGACGGACCATGTCCGCCTGCGGCCCCTTCTGGCCCTGCGAGATCTCGAACTCGACCCGCTGACCTTCCTCGAGGGTGCGGTAGCCGTCCATCTGGATCGCGCTGTAGTGCACGAAGACGTCCGCACCACCGTCGACCGCGATGAAGCCGTAGCCCTTCTCCGCGTTGAACCACTTGACGGTGCCCTGAGCCATTCCTAACTCCCCTATTGCTGGCCCTTCGCAGACCCGCACCTCGCGGACCCGGGTCAGACCTCACCCCCTACAGCCAAGGGGGCGTGCGCCGGAACGCGTCGACCGCGGCTGAATGTATCTGCCTGGACGCTGTCTGCAACAGGTCAATCGGACGAGAATTCCGGGCACAGAGAATCGGGAGAAGAGCCTGATCGGCGAATAATCCGGGGCAACTCGGACCGGACGCATCGGGCAAACACGGCAAACACCACGTGGATTTGGCGATAAATCGTCGGCAAGACCGCCCCGGAGAAGGGGGTTGCGCAGAGCGTTGCAGGGAGTTGCGAGCCTCCAGGGCAACTGTACAGCCCTTCAACTACCGCTCAAGCACACAGGGGTGCCGGGGAGTTCCCCGGCACCCCTGTCGCCCGCGGGCCGCGCGCTCAGCAGCCGCCCGCGACCGCCGGGATGATCGAGACGGACGCGCCCTCACCCACCGTGGTCTGCAGGCCCTCGGAGAAGCGGACGTCGTCGTCGTTGACGTAGACGTTCACGAAACGGCGCAGCTTGCCCGTGTCGTCCAGGACCCGCGCGGAGATGCCGGGGTGGTTGTGCTCCAGCGAGTCGATGACCTCGGCCAGGGTGCCGCCCTCGGCAGGGACCTCGGCCCGGCCGGCGGTGTAGGTGCGGAGGATGGTCGGGATGCGGACGGTAGCGCTCATGATGCGGGTTTCACCTTCAGTCGGGGTCAGCCGGTGCGGTCGGGTCAGTCGGCCAGGCCGGCGGCGCGGAACGCGTCGAGGCTCGGGCGGATGGTGGCCGTGGGGCGGGAGGTCGGGGCGACGGCGTCCAGCGTCTTGAGGCCGTCGCCGGTGTTCAGGACGACGGTCTCACCGGCCGGGTCGAGCTGCCCGGTCTCGATGAGTTTGCGCAGCACGCCGACGGTCACGCCGCCGGCCGTCTCGGCGAAGATGCCCTCGGTCCTGGCGAGCAGCTTGATGGCGTCCACCACCTGCTCGTCGGTGACGTCCTCGACCGCCCCGCCCGTGCGGCGCGCGATGTCCAGCACGTACGGGCCGTCGGCCGGGTTGCCGATGGCGAGCGACTTGGCGATCGTGTTCGGCTTCTGCGGACGCACCACGTCGTGGCCGGCCTTGAAGGCGGCGGAGACCGGGGAGCAGCCCTCGGCCTGTGCGCCGTAGACGCGGTACGGCTTCTCCTCCACCAGACCGAGCGCGATCAGCTCCCGCAGCCCCTTGTCGATCTTCGTCAGCTGCGAGCCCGAGGCGATCGGGATGACGATGTTGTCCGGCAGGCGCCAGCCCAGCTGCTCGCAGATCTCGTACGCGAGTGTCTTGGAGCCCTCGCCGTAGTAGGGGCGCAGGTTGACGTTGACGAAGCCCCACCCCTCGCCGATCGGGTCGCCGATCAGCTCGCTGCAGAAGCGGTTGACGTCGTCGTAGGTGCCCTCGATGCCGACCAGGTCGCCGCCGTAGACCGCGGCCATGACGACCTTGCCCTCCTCCAGGTCGTGCGGGATGAACACGCAGGAGCGGAAACCGGCGCGGGCGGCCGCGGCGCCCACGGCGCCGGCCAGGTTGCCGGTGGAGGAGCAGGACAGGGTGGTGAGGCCGAAGGTGCGGGCGGCCTCCAGGGCGATGGCGACGACCCGGTCCTTGAAGGAGTGGGTCGGGTTGCCGGAGTCGTCCTTGATGTGCAGGCCGCCGGTGACGCCCAGTTCGCGGGCGAGGTTGTCGGCCTTGACCAGCTTGGTGAAGCCCGGGTTGAGGTTGGGCTTGGAGGCCACGTCCGCGGGGACGGGCAGCAGCGGCGCGTACCGCCAGATGTTGTTCGGCCCGGACTCGATCCGCTTGCGGAGGGTCTCGGGGTCGCCGTCCGGGAGGTCGTACGCCACTTCGAGCGGCCCGAAACAGACCTCGCAGGCGAAGAGGGGATCCAGCGGGAAGCGCTCACCGCACTCGCGGCAGGAGAGCGCGGACGCGGGGCCGAAGGCGGAATCGGTGGACGCGGCGGGTGCAACGGACTGCGCAGCCATGTCAGGCGAGGCCCTTTCTCCTCATCTTCCTCACGGCGCATCTCGCCGTGAGACGGAATTGGCACCTTCCCCACCTGGACCTCGCGGTCGGCGGGAGGGTTGCCGGGGCTTCAACGGGCCGTTCCCTCTGCCCCTCTGGATGAGCGGTATGGCGCCGGGCACACTGCCCGGGCATTTGTCGGACGGGGCGCGATCACCGTGGACATACGATGGTCATGCCTCGTGGTCAAGACTGTAACCGACGACCTCGAACCTGGTCATGGGCCGTCCGTCCTGCGAGACGGGCAGAAACGGAGCAACGCAGTGCTCGACGAGGTGGCCGGCTGGCTGCAGCGGCGGTCCTGGACCGCCGACCACAGGCCGCTGCCGCAACTCCTCGCCGCCAAGCGCGCCGCGGGCGCGCGCGGCACGGTCAGCGTCGTGCTGCCCGCCCTCGACGAGGAGGCAACGGTCGGGGCGATCGTCGCGACGATCCGGCGCGAGCTGATGAGCGAGGCGGTGCCGCTGGTCGACGAAATCGTCGTGCTGGACTCCGGGTCGACCGACCGCACGGCCGAGGTCGCCGCGGCCGCGGGCGCGGTCGTCGTCCACCGGGACGAAGTGCTGCCGCGGCTGCCCGCGCTGCCCGGCAAGGGCGAGGTGCTGTGGCGCTCGCTGCTCGTGACACGCGGGGAGATCGTCTGCTTCGTCGACTCCGACCTGCGCGAGTTCGACGCGCGCTTCGTGTCGGGGATCGTCGGGCCGCTGCTCACGGACCTGGACGTGCAGCTGGTCAAGGCGATGTACGACCGTCCCCTGGAGACCGGCGGCACGGTGGTCCCGGCCGGCGGGGGCCGGGTGACGGAATTGGTCGCACGGCCGCTGCTCAATCTGCACTGGCCGCAGCTGGCGGGGTTCGTCCAGCCCCTCGGCGGCGAGTACGCCGCGCGACGCTCGTTGCTGGAGCGGCTGCCGTTCCCGGTGGGGTACGGGGTGGAGATCGGGCTGCTGGTGGACGCGCTCAACACGGTCGGGCTCGACGCGCTGGCCCAGGTCGACGTGGGGGTACGGCACCACCGGCACCAGGACGGGCAGGCGCTGGGCCGCATGGCGGCGGCGATCTACCGGACCGCGCAGATCCGCCTGGCGCGGGGCCCTCTCGTGCGACCCGTCCTCACGCAGTTCGACCGCGCGCCGGGCGGCGGTTTCGAGCCGCGCGTCCACGAGGTCGCGACGGAGGAGCGCCCCCCGATGCGGACGGTCCCCGAATACGCCCACCGCCGCGCCGTGGCGTGACGGCGCCGGGGTTCCTGGGCAGGCGGTCCGCCGCGGTGCGGGCACCCCCAGCGGCGGCCGGGGGAGGGTGGGCACAAACCCAGGACGGCGTCGCACCTGTGCGGTTCCGCGCATCGCCTCGGCGTCCGCGCGCCGGTGAGCGGTGTCGCGCCGGCCCTCCCCGGCCTTCGGCGAGCGGCCGGACCGCGGCGGGTCGCGGCCGGAAACCCCCGGCTGGGCTAGTTCGTACGTTTGCGGTCAGGCATGCGTGGCTAGGCTGGCCGCATGGTCGCATCGCATGCCGCGCGCGTACTGGTCGCGTCCAACCGCGGCCCCGTGTCGTACAGCCTCCGCGAGGACGGCACGCTCGTCGCCCGCCGCGGCGGCGGCGGACTCGTGTCGGGACTGAGCGCGATCGGGCCGGACGCGGACGCCGTGTGGGTCTGCGCGGCACTGGGCGAGGGGGACCGGGCCGCCGTGCTGCGCAGTTCCGGGGGGACGGGCCGCCTCGCCACCGCCGACACCGGCGGCCAGCACGTACGGATGCTGGACATCCCGGCGGACACCTTCGCCTCGGCCTACAACGGCGTCGCCAACTCGGTGCTGTGGTTCGTCCAGCACATGCTGTTCCAGACCCCGCTGGAGCCCGTCTTCGACGAGGACTTCCGCGAGCAGTGGGCGGCGTACACGGCCTACAGCGCCGCCTTCGCCGACGCGCTCGCCGACGAGGCCGCGCAGGGCGCCGCCGTCCTCGTGCAGGACTACCACCTGTCCCTGGTGCCGCAGTTGCTCCGCTCGCGCCGCCCCGACCTGCGGATCGGCCATTTCTCGCACACCCCGTGGGCGCCGCCCGACTACTTCCGCATCCTGCCGGACGACGTCGCCGCCGAGGTGCTGAGCGGCATCCTCGGCGCCGACCGGGCCGGCTTCCTGACCCGCCGCTGGGCGGACGCCTTCGCCGCGTGCTGCGCCGACGTGCTGGGCGCGTCCGTCATCCGTGACGCGGGCAGCCTCACGATCACGTACAAGGGCCGCACCACGCGGATCGGGGTGCACGGCCTCGGGGCGGACGCCGAGTTCCTTCGGGAGCGGGCGCACCGGCCGGACGTGGACGAGCGCCTGGCGGCGCTGCAGGAGGCGGTGGGCGGCCCGGACCGCAAGATCATCTTGCGGGTGGACCGCACGGAGCTGTCGAAGAACATCGTGCGCGGCCTGCTCGCGTACGCGCAGTTGCTGCGCGACCACCCCGAATGGCAGGGGCGCGTGGTGCACATCGCCTTCGCCTACCCCTCCCGCCACGACCTGGCCGTCTACCGGGAGTACACGGACGAGGTCTCCGACCTGGCCGAGGAGATCAACGAGGAGTTCGCGACGCCCGGCTGGCAGCCGGTGGTCCTGCACGTCAAGGACGACTTCGCGCGCTCCCTGGCCGCCTACCGCCTGGCGGACGTCGCGCTGGTCAACCCGATCCGCGACGGCATGAACCTGGTGGCCAAGGAGATCCCGGTCGTCTCGGACGACGGCGTGGCGCTGGTGCTCTCCCGCGAGGCGGGGGCGTACGAGGAGCTCGCCGACGACGCGTTCGTGGTCAACCCTTACGACATCCGGGCCACGGCCGACGCCCTCCACCAGGCGCTGTCCCTGTCGCACGGCGAGCGCGCCGAGGCCACCAAGCGTCTCGCGGCGGCCTCGACGGCGCTCCCCCCGCAGCAGTGGTTCCTGGACCAGCTGCGGGCGCTGGGGTAGCCCGGACCGGAGCGGCCGGACCGCGCCGCAACCCGGCCCGTTGACGGAAGGCGAGGTCGGCGGCGACCCCATCCACCCTCGCCGTGCGGGCGGTTGTCAGGGTGGGGCGTCGAGGCCGCGCCTCCAGCGGTATGACCGGCCCAGGCGCAACACGTACTGCCTACCAATGCAGCCCAAGGGTTGCCCATGGAGAGCCCGGGGCGCTGTGCTCGGCGAGGCCCAGGAGAGAAGACACATGCTTGACTCGTCAAGTAGTTGCCACTTAACTGTCCCTGCATCTGTCGCCCCAACAGGTGGCGGCCCAATCGAGGAGCAGCCTTGAGCATCGTCGCGCCGAGCCAGCACGATCCCGCTGGACAGGACGATTCCCGTTACATGAAGAGGAACGGCATCTTTGTGCCGCCCGGGCAGGGCGACACGAGGTGGATTGTTGGAGACACCTACACCCTGAAGGTCGGCGGCCCGGAAACGGGCGGACGGCTCACCTTCGTGGAGGCGACCGTCCCTGCCGGGGCCGGAGCCTACCCGCACGTGCACAGCAAGCATCAGGAGGCGTTCTACCTGATTTCCGGCGAGCTGGACTTCGTCAACGGTGACGACACCATCACCGCCGGCCCCGGCTCCTTCTACTACGTGCCCAACGACACGCGGCACGGCTTCTTCAACAAGAGTCTCCATGCCGCCAAGATGATCTTCATGTTTCTCCCCGGAGGATACGAAGAGCTCCTCTTCGACGGAGCGCCCAAGGCCGAACACGGCAAGCCTGTCCCGCACATGATGGACAACCTGCCGAACATCAACCCGGAACTCATGGAGCGGTTCGGCTCATTCATCCTCCAGGGCGACCTCCCTTCTGAAGACTAGGCTGCAGAACGGCCGCGGGACCCCTGTGGTGGGGTTCCGGCCACCGCGGTACGTCTCGCTGCCGCCATGAAGGCGGATCAGATTCCTGTCGAAAGGAAGCGAAAGTACCGCCGACGGCGGGGCCTCCTGACACGGACCGCCGGCCCCAAGGAACCCCACCGCCCCGGGCACCCGCCCACGCCCCGCGCCGAGCGGGGCGTGGGCGTCCGGCACGACACACGACCCGGGGCTCCGACGCCACGAGCAGCGTGCTGGACGCGGGCGTCGCCGGCAGCCCGGGCCGGGCGCCGGTCCAGGGCGCGGTCAGGAGGGAGGTGAGGGCTCCCGGCGGCCGATGCCCAGCCGGATGCGCCCCGCCGTCGCGCCCAGGGCCAGGTACGCCTCCACCTCCGGCAGCGGCGCGCGGCGGGCGAGCGGGTCCAGCCCCACGACGAGCGCGACCGGTCCGCCGGCCGCGACGAAGGCGGACCACCGCTCCCCCGCCGCGACCTCCAGCAGCACCCCGCCGTCCGCGCCGCGCACCACGGCCCGGCCCGGGCGGGCGACGGTGATCCGCTCGCCGAGCTCCGGCAGCCGCCGCCCCGGCTCGGCGAGCCCGAGGAGCGCGGCGAGTTCCGCCGTCCCGCGCCCCTGTGGATGGGCCACCAGCAGGAACGCCACCGGCCCGAACGCCGTGTCGTCCAGCCAGGTCCACGAGGCGGGCCTCACCGCAGCACCACCCACACCTGCTTGCCCCCCGGGGTCGGCCGCGCGCCCCAGCGGTGCGCCGCCGCCGCGATCAGATGCATCCCGCGTCCGCGCTCGGCCGCCCAGTCCGGTGGCCCGGGCGCCGTGACGGGCAGGACGGGGGAGCGGTCGCTGACCGTGGCCCGCACGCCCTCGGACGCCAGGTCGTCCAGGGTCAGTTCGCACTCCGGCGAGCCCGCGTGCCGGTGGACGTTGGCGAGTATCTCCGTGACGCACAGCGCGGCGGCGGGTGCCAGGTCCTCGCGCCCCCAGGCGCGGAGCTGTTCGCGTACGGCCCGGCGGACCTCGGCGATACGGGCGGGTTCGGCGACGACGCGCATCGCCGTTCCGGGTGGGGATTCCTGCGTCATGGGTCCAACGGTTCCCTGCCGTGGCTAGCCTGGCCAGGGCGGATCTGACCCCGAATCAGCTGTGCAGGGGCGGGTCCGCGGCTGTGTACGGCGTGTGTACCGGGGAGGTGGTGCCGTGTCCGCGAAGTGCGAGGGCTCGGCCAGCATGCGGATGTTCGGCTCCGTGGCACGGTCGCTGCGGGAGGCCCGCGGGGTCTCGACCGACGAACTGGCCGCGCATGTGGGGTATTCGAAGTCTCTCGTCGTGAAGATCGAACGCGGCGAGCGGATGCCGCCGCCCGCGTTCGTGGAGAGGGCGGGGATCCTGCTCGGGGACGGCGGCGGGGTGCTGCGGTCCGCGGCGCGCCATCTGGAACGGGCCCAGTTCCCCTCCTGGTTCGAGGAGTACGCGGAACTGGAGCGGGCGGCGGTGAGCCTCTACAAATACGACACCCACGTCATCAACGGCCTGCTGCAGAGCGAGGAGTACGCCCGCGTGGTGCTCGGCGCCTACTGCCCGACGCTGGAGGCGGAGGAGGTCGAGCGCCGGGTCCGGGCCCGGCTGGCCCGGCAGTCGCTGCTGACCCGCGCCCCGGCACCGCAGCTCGCCTTCGTCGTCGAGGAGTGGGTGCTGCGGCGCCCGGTCGGCGGACGGGCCGTGCACCGGCGCCAGTTGGAGCGGCTGCTGGAGGTCGCGGCGCTGCGCCACGTCACGGTCCAGGTCATGCCGCTCTCCCATGAGGCGCACGCGGGCTTCGACGGGCCCATGTCGCTGCTGGAGACCCCGGATCTGCGGCTGCTCGCCTATCTCGAAGTCCAGGGCCGCAGCGTGCTGGTGGACGGCCGGGAAGAGGTCAGCAAACTCCACCAGCGCTATGCGATGATCCGCTCACAGGCCCTCAGCGTGGGGGACTCCGCCAGAGTGATCGAGCAGATTGCGGGGGAGCTATGACATCCCGACTCGCCTGGTTCAAAAGCAGTCACAGCGGCAGCGAGGGCGGCGACTGCGTCGAGGTCGCCCATGCCCCGGGAGCCGTGCACGTGCGGGACTCCAAGGACCCCGCCGGGCCCGCTCTGGCCTTCACCGACGAGGCGTGGACGGCGTTCGTCGCCTTCGTCGCACACACCACCGGGACACCGGTAGAGTAACCGATCGATCACCCTTCGTGCCCAGCGCATGAAGCGGCCCCCAGTGGTGCGCCAACACCGGCCGGGGGCCTACATCCACGAGGCTTAAAGGGAGCCCCGCACATGATCCGTCATGCTATCCCGCCGACCCGTTTCTTCTCCCAGACGCCGAACGACCTCATCCGCCATCCGCGGCTGAACGGCACCGCCGTACGGCTGCTGCAGTGGGCGCTCTCCCTCCCGGAGGGGTCCCGGGAGACCCTGCAGTCCATCGGCGAGAAGATGCCCGAGGGGCGCGTCGCCCTGCGCCGGGCCCGGCAGCAGCTGGAGGCGGAGGGCTATGTGCACACCCGCCGCACGCAGAGCCCCGAGACCGGCCGCTGGACCACCCGGGTGCTCGTCTCCAACGTGCCGTTGCGCGACCCCGCCGCGATCGAGGCGGCCTTCGCGGCACCGGGCGGCAGCATCCCGACCGCCGGTGCGCCGTCCGTACGGGCCGTCGGCGCCTCCCCCAAGGGGGAGAACAGGGAGGAGGAGAACACCTCCCACCCCGAGCCCGCCGCCGACGAGCCGCTGGTCGCCCGCGCGGCGGCCGCGCTGCACCGCCTCGGGCGGCGGGAGGCCAGGCTCGCCCTCGGCGTCGCCGAGGCGCCCGGCTGGCCCCGCTCGCCGCCCGCTGGCTGGCACACGGCGCGAGCGAGCTGGAACTGGGGACCGCCCTGTCCTCCGGGCTGCCCCGCGCCGTCCACTCCCCCGCCGGCTTCATCGCCCGCCGCCTGCGCGACAAGCTCCCGGCGCCGCGCCCCGCCCGCGACCCCGCCGCCCCGGCGGCCCCGCTCCCCGAATGCCCCGGCTGCGGCGACCCGCTGCCCCCCGGCCGCACCGGTCCCTGCCCGCCCTGCGCCACCGCCGCGCCTGCTCTCGGCCGGCTTGCCGACGCCCCGTCAGGTGCGCGGCGTGGCGCCGCCCTGGTCCGCGCGGGCATCGTGCGGCAGCGGCCCGGCGCGAGGGCACGGGCGTCCGCCGATATCGACTGAGACCCAATTTGATATCTTAGGAGGAAGCATCCATGCCCGAGGAGGCCCGCATGACCCGTACCGTCATCGACGTCGACGACCAGATGCTGGCGGAGGCAGCCGAGATCTTCGGCACCACGACCAAAGTCGCCACCGTGAACGCCGCCTTGGAAGACGCGATCAAGCGCCGCAAGCGCGCCTCGTTCCTCGACTGGCTGGCGGACGGCGGACTTCCCGGCCTCACCGGCGAGGCCGGGGCGGCGCACGACCCGCATCGAGCCGCATGAGAGATCGCTTCCTCATCGACAAGTCCGCTCTCGCCCGTTACCCGAAACCGTCGGTGAGGGCCGTGATCGAACCCCTCCACAACGCCGGATTGCTCGCCGTCTGCGGGGCCGTCGAACTGGAGGTGCTCCACAGCGCACGGTCCAAGGCGGACGCAGACCGCATCCGAGATGGCATGCGGGGTTTCGACTGGCTGCCCACGCCGGACGAGGCCTGGGACCGCGCACTGGACGTGCAGACACACCTCATTGCCGCCGGGAACTGGAAGGCACTTTCCCCGGCGGATCTGATCATCGCGGCGACCGCGGAACGGCACGGCGCGACTGTCCTGCACTACGACGGCGACTTCGACATGATCGCCGCCGTGACCGGCCAGCCCGTGCGCTGGGTGGTCCCGTCCGGCACGGCCGCCTGACGCCCCGCCCGACGCCCATCTGACGCCCCGACTGCCGTCGCTCCGTCAGATGGCCGTACCCGGACGTTCACCCTCTCCGGTCACCCAAAGTGCGGAACGCGTCGCACAAGGTAACGATGGCCCCAATCGCTTCGATCCGGAGCGAGCTCCTTCCGTCATCTTCGAAGGCAGAGAGATGAACATACGAGCGAAGAAGGCCATGTCCGGTCGACCCCGTCGTAAGGTGCTTTGGGGCGTCGCCGGAGCCATGACGGTCGCTGCCGCGGTCGTCACGACCACCGCATTCGTTGGCCCGATGAACACCACCGCCACCGCGCGCACCGCCGCGGTCGCCGACGACGCCGCCGCCGGAAACACCGTCAAGGGCGGCGGCAACCGCGACAACCTCGGGCGGTTGAGGACCCGCGAGTACTTCTCGGCGCTCGCACAGGTGCCACCCGGCACCGCATCGTTGTCGGTCACCGCGAACTGCCCCTCGCGCACCGAGGTCACGGGCGGCGGCTTCACCATCACCGACAGGTCCGATGTCTCGTCCACCCCCCCGAACGTGGTCACCGGTATCAGGGTGCTCACGAGTCAGCGGTCCGGCGACGGCTGGACAGTCACCGTCACCAATCCCGACCCCGCCACGCCGCCGGCGACGGGAGCCGGCACCGTCCGTGCCTTCGTGGAGTGCGGCGCCATCGTCCGGGACAACAACAACTGGTAGATCCGCCCCCCGCGTGTGCCACCGCCCCGGCCTCCAGCGCTCACGACGGGAGGCCGGGGCGGGCCTGTGTCCCACACCGTCAGGAGCGCTTGCCCGCCGACTCCGCCGCGCGGAGGACCGCGACGCCCAGGACGACCAGGAGGACGCACACGTAGATCTCGTAGCCGTCCAGGAAGCCGATCCGGTGCGTCAGCGCCCACAGCCGGAACCAGCCGCCGGTGAGCTGGTAGGCGATGCCGCCGATGCCCTGGGAGAGCAGCACGAAGCCGAGGAACCCGAGGAAACCCTTCATGCCACGAGGTTAGGGAGCGCCCACCCGCCCCGGCTGTCGGCGAAAGTCGCCGATCCCGCGCGGGTTGTCGTCCGAAGGTATCGACTTGGGGCGCGGGGCTGGTGCCCGCGCCACGGGACCGTACATTCGGAGGAATGCGACGCGTACGGAAGGACATCGTCGCCGACATCGCGGTCTTCCTCGGTGCGGCGGCCTTCTCCGTGCTGTCCGTGGACGGGGTGGGCGCGACGGTCGGGCCCGTCGAGCAGGCGGTCGGCGCGGCCGCGTGCGCGGCGCTGTTCCTGCGGCGGCGGTGGCCGGTGCGGCTGGCGGTGGTGCTGCTGGTGACGGGGTGGTTCGCGCACCTGGTCGGCGGGCCGACCGCGGTGGCGGTCTTCACCGTGGCGGCGTACCGGCCGCTGCGCACGACGGCCTGGGTGGCGGCCCTGGCGTTCGCGCCGCTGCCGCTGTTCGTGGCGCGGGGCCCCGACCCGGACCTGCCGGAGACCGGCTCGGCGATGACCTTCTTCGTGATCATGGTCGGCTCGATCGGCTGGGGACTCTACGTCCGCTCCCGGCGCCAGTTGCTGGCCTCGTACGCCGAGCGCGGGCGGCGGCAGGCCCGCGAGGAGATGGCGCGGGAGATGCACGACGTGCTGGCGCACCGGCTGTCGCTGCTGAGCGTCCACGCGGGCGCCCTGGAGTTCCACCCGGGGGCGTCGCCCGCGGAGATCGAGCGGGCCGCCGCGGTGATCCGGGAGAGCGCGCACCAGGCGCTGGACGACCTGCGCGGCATCATCGGCGTCCTGCGCGAGCCGGACGGGGCCGGTACCGCGGACGGGGCGGCCGGACGGCCGCAGCCCACGCTGGCGGACGTGCCGCGGCTGGTGGAGGAGTCACGGGACGCCGGGATGCGGATCGTGCTGGAGGCGGACGGCACCGCCGTGTCGGCGGCGCCCGCCGCCTCCGGGCGCACGGCGTACCGGATCGTGCAGGAGGGGCTGACCAACGCCCGCAAGCACGCCCCCGGCGCGGAGGTGACCGTGCGGCTCGCCGGCGGTCCCGCGCGGGGGCTGACGGTCGAGGTCAGCAACCCGGTGCCGGCCGCGGCGGCCGTGGTGCCCGCCATCCCCGGCGCCGGGCAGGGGCTGATCGGGCTGACGGAGCGGGCCTCGCTCGCCGGGGGCGACCTGGAACACGGCCGGTCCGGCGGGGACTTCCGGCTGCGCGCCTGGCTACCGTGGGCGGCGTGAGGATGGTGCGGCTGCTGCTGGTGGACGACGACCCGCTGGTGCGGGCGGGGCTGCGGATGATGCTGGGCGGGGCGCCGGACGTCGAGGTCGTCGCCGAGGCCGCCGACGGCGGCCAGGTGGCGGCGCTGGTCCGGGAGCACTCCCCCGACGTGGTGCTGATGGACATCCGCATGCCCACCGTGGACGGCCTCGCCGCCACCGAGGCGCTGCGGGCCGTGCCGGGCGCGCCGGAGGTGATCGTGCTGACCACCTTCAACACCGACGAGCACGTGCTGCGGGCGCTGCGCGCGGGTGCCGCCGGGTTCGTCCTGAAGGACACGGCGCCGCGCGAGATCGTCGAGGCGGTACGGAAGGTGGCGGCCGGCGAACCGGTGCTGTCCCCCGCGGTGACCCGGCAGCTGATCGCGCAGGTCGCCGGCTCCGACGCCGAGACGCGGGGCGTGCGGGCCGCCGCCCGGCGCAGGCTCGCTTCGCTGGGCGGGCGGGAGCACGAGGTGGCCCTCGCCATCGGGGAGGGCCGGTCCAACGCGGAGATCGCGGCCGGGCTCCACATGAGCGTGCCGACGGTGAAGACCCACGTCTCCCGCATCCTCGGCAAGCTCGGCCTGAACAACCGGGTGCAGATCGCCCTCCTCGTCCACGACGCGGGCACCCCCGGCCGGGACTGACACCTCGACGGTTCCGCGGTTCAGTCCCCGACCGGCGGCCGGGTCTCGGCACCGCCTCGAGCGTCCCGCTCCTCCAGGGCGTCCGCGAGGGCGTCGACCAGCGCGACGACGCCCTCCGGGCCGTCCACGACGAGGTCGGCCCGGGCGGCCAGTTCGGCCACCTCCGCGCTGCCGCTGCACACCAGCACACCGGGGAGGCCGTCGGCGCGCCGCTTCTCCACCGCCCCGAACGCGGCCAGGTCGCCCAGGTCGTCACCGGCGTACAGCACGGGACCGGCGCCGACCTCCCGCAGGTAGTCGTTGAGGGCCACGCCCTTGTCCATCCCGGGCGGCCGCAGCTCCAGCACCATCCGGCCGGGCTCCACGATCAGCCCGTGCCGGTCGGCCAGATCGCGCAACGGTCCGCTCAGCACCTCGAACGCGGCCTGCGGATCCTCCGTGCGGCGCGTGTGGACGGCCACCGCGCGGCCCTTGTCCTCCACCCACGTGCCCCGCCACGCCCCGATCGCGTCCAGCACGCCCGGCAGTTCCGCGCGCACCGCGTTGACCCCGGGGTGCGCGCCGGGCGCCTTGACCTCGCCGGAACGGGCGTCCCAGCGCTCGGCGCCGTAGTGGCCCAGCACGACCATGCGCTCCAGGGCCGGCACGCCGGCGAAGCCCCCGTACCGCACGGCCACGCCGGCGGGACGGCCCGTCACGACCACGACGGACCCGATCCGCGGCGCCAGCCGGGCCAGCGCGGCAGCCGCCCGGGGGTGCGCCCGCGCGGCGTCCGGGTCCGGCACGATCGGCGCGAGCGTCCCGTCGAAGTCCAGGGCCAGCACGGCCCTGCGGGGCTCGGCGAGCAGTGCGGCGAGGCCGTCCTTACCCTCGGGGGTCGTGGGTACCGGCAGTTCGTCCCTGCGGCTGCGGCTCATGCCCCGACCATACCGACCCCTGCGGGGGGCATGCCCGGCGTACGGAAGCATCCCGCCCTTGGCGGTGTCCTCGGGGCCGGTCGGTGTGCGAGAAGCTGACGCCGCGTGTCCTGCGGCACTTCCTCGGCCTCGACGAGCGGCAGGACAGCCGGGCCCGAGCACCCGTACCTCCGGGCAGCCGGTCACCGCCGGAGGCGTCAGCGGGTGGTGCGGTGGGTGTCCCGGGTGCGGCGGAGGCGGTTGACCGTCACGGGGTCGTGCGCGAGGGCACGGGGGTCGTCGAGGAGGGCGTTCAGGAGCTGGTAGTAGCGCGTGGGGGAGATGCCGAGGCGTTCACGGATGGCCCGTTCCTTCGCGCCGGGGCCGGCCCAGGCGCGGCGGGCGATGTCGAGGACGGCGCGGTCCTGCTCCGTCAGCCCGTCCGCGGGGGCGTCCGCCCCGGCCTCGTCCCGTTCCATCCGACAACCATATCCGCGTCCCGGTCACCCCTGCCTCCCGTCACCGGATGCACCGAGCGCTTCGACGGTGACGCTGAGTACCCACCCCGCCGTCTCCATGAGGTCTACACCACTCAAGCCTTTCTCCCACCGCGCCACCTGGCGCCCACGCACACGCGGTGCGCGATCTCTTTCGGCGAGTGGACTAGACCTTTTGCGGGGTACCGCGCGACACTGTCCCCCGTGAGACACGTCATCGCCCTCGATGTGGGCGGCACCGGCATGAAGGCCGCCCTGGTCGCGGCGGACGGCACGCTGCTGCACCAGGCGCGCCGCCCGACCGGCCGGGAGCGCGGCCCGGGCGCCGTGGCCGATTCCGTGCTCGACTTCGCCGCGGAGCTGCGGACGTACGGCGAAAGCGCTTACGGCGAGCCCGCCGCCGCGGCCGGTGTCGCCGTGCCCGGGCTCGTCGACGAGCGGGCCGGCGTCGCGGTCTACTCCGCCAACCTCGGCTGGCGTGACGCGCCCCTGCGTGACCTGCTCACCCGCCGGCTCGACGGCACCCCCGTCGCCCTCGGCCACGACGTGCGCGCCGGTGGCCTCGCCGAGGGCCGGCTGGGCGCGGGGCGGGGCGCCGAGCGCTTCCTGTTCGTGGCGCTGGGCACCGGCATCGCCGGGGCGATCGGCATCGAGGGCCGTGTCGAGGCCACCGAGCTCGGGCACATCGTCGTCCGCCCCGGCGGCCCGGCCTGCGGCTGCGGCCAGCGGGGCTGCCTGGAGACGGCGGCCTCCGCCGCCGCCGTGGCCCGCGTCTGGGAGGCCGCGGGCGGCGGCCCGGACGCCGGCGCCGCCGGCTGCGCCGCCGCCGTCGAAGCGGGCGACCCCCGCGCGGCGGCCGTGTGGGACGAGGTCGTCGCCGCCCTCGCCGACGGCCTGGTCACCGGGATCACCCTGATGACCCCGGGAACGCTGATCGTGGGCGGCGGGCTGGCCGAGGCCGGCGACACCCTCTTCGTGCCGCTGCGGGCCGCCGTCGAGCGGCGGCTGACCTTCCAGCAACTCCCCCTCATCGTGCCGGCGGCCCTCGGGGACACCGCCGGATGCCTGGGCGCAGGGCTGCTCGCCTGGGATCTTCTCTCCGTGGAGGTGACCGCTTGACTGCGGCAACTAGCGTGCTGACCGGTGCCCATGTGGTGCTGCCGGACGGCGTGGTCGAGGACGGCCGGGTGACCGTAGAGGGCCGCTCGATCGTCGCGAACGACCCGCTCCAGGCGTCCACCCGCGACCTGAGCGGGCACTGGATCGTCCCCGGCTTCGTCGACATCCACGTGCACGGCGGCGGCGGCGCGTCCTTCTCCTCCGGTGACGCCGAGGCCGTCCTCACCGGCGTCGGGACCCACCGGCGGCACGGCACCACGACCCTGCTCGCCTCGACGGTGACCGGGGACCTGGACGACCTGTCCCGGCAGGCCGGGATGCTGTCCGAACTGGTCGAGCAGGGCGACCTGGCCGGCATCCACTTCGAGGGGCCGTTCATCTCCCCGCACCGGTGCGGGGCGCACAAGCCCTCGCTGCTGCGGGAGCCGCACCCCTCAGACGTGCGCAAGCTGCTCGACGCCGCCCGGGGTACCGGGCGCATGGTGACCCTCGCCCCCGAACTGCCCGGCGGGCTCGACTCGGTGCGGATGCTGGCGGAGCACGGCGTCATCGCGGCCGTCGGCCACACCGACGCCGCGTACGAGGCCACCTTGAAGGCCGTCGAGGCGGGCGCGACCGTGGCCACGCACCTGTTCAACGCCATGCCGCCGCTGCTGCACCGCGAACCCGGCCCGATCGCCGCGCTGCTGGAGGACGAGCGGGTCACCGTCGAGCTCATCAACGACGGCGTCCACCTCCACCCGGCCGTCCTGGAGCTGGCGTTCCGCAGCGCCGGCGCCGACCGGGTCGCCTTCATCACCGATGCCATGGACGCGGCCGGCTTCGGCGACGGCCGCTACCTGCTGGGCCCGATGGAGGTCGACGTCGTCGACGGCGTCGCCCGGCTCGTCGAGGGCGGGTCCATCGCGGGGTCCACGCTCACCCTGGACACCGCCTTCAAGCGGGCGGTCACCCTGGACGGGCTGCCCGTCGGCGACGCCGTGCGCGCGCTGAGCGCCAACCCGGCGCGGCTGCTGGACGCGTACGACCGGATCGGCTCCCTGGAGCCGGGCAAGGACGCCGACCTGGTGGTCCTGGACGCGTCGTTCGACCTGGTGGGTGTGATGCGGAAGGGCAGCTGGGTCGTCGAGCCCTGACCTGCCCCCGGCGGCGGGGTCTGTGCCTCCGGGCGTTCCTTTGGCATGATCCCTTCCCATCGCACACGCTGTTCGAAGGGATCATGCGGTGATCGTCACCGTCACGCTGAACGCCGCCATCGACGTGACCTACCGCGTCCCCCGGCTGCGGCCGCACACCACCCACCGGGTGTCGGAGGCCGCCGAACGCCCCGGCGGCAAAGGGCTGAACGTCGCCCGCGTCCTCGCCGCGCTCGGCCACGAGGCCGTCGCGACCGGCTTCGCGGGCGGCGCCTCCGGGGACCGGCTGCGCTCGTATCTGGCGGGGATCGACGGCGTCTCGGACGCCCTCGTGCCCACCTGCGGCAGCACCCGGCGGACGGTGGGCGTCGTGGACGAGTCGGGCGGCGACACCACGATGTTCAACGAGCCCGGTCCGACGATCACTTCGGAGGAGTGGGGGGCCTTCCTCGGCTCGTACCGCAAGTACCTGGAGGGCGGCGCGACGCGCGCCGTGGCCCTGTGCGGCAGCCTGCCGCCCGGGCTGCCCGTCGGCTGCTACGCCGAGCTCGTCCGGGACGCGCGCGCCGCGGGCGTCCCGGTCCTGCTGGACACCAGCGGCGAGCCCCTGCGGCGCGGCCTGGCCGCCCGCCCCGACCTGGTCAAGCCCAACGCCACCGAACTGACCGGGCTCACCGGCGCGACGGAACCCATGCGGGCCGCCCGTGACGCCCGCCGCCGCGGGGCTCGCGCCGTCGCCGCCTCGCTCGGCCCCGACGGGATGCTCGCCCTCGCCGAGGACGGCACCGTGTGGACCGCCCGTCCCCCGGCCCCCGTCCCCGGCAACCCCGCCGGCGCCGGCGACTCGGCCGTCGCCGCCCTGCTCTCCGGGATCGTCGAGGGCCTGGACTGGCCGCAGCGGCTCGCCCGCGCCGTCGCCCTCTCGGCGGCCACCGTGGCGGCACCGGTCGCGGGCGAGTTCGACCGCGGGGTGTACGAGGACCTGCTGGGGCGGGTCGATGTGAACCGGGAGGGCGACTCACGGCCGTAGCCCGCCCGGCAGGGCGGGCTACGGCCGGTTCAGCGGCCCCAGCCCTCGGGCGACTTGCCCTTGTCCAGGAGCGCCAGCTGATCGAGGTTGAAGTGGCAGGCGTCGCCCTGCCCGCAGGTCAGGGCGATCGTGTTGGTGCCCTGCTTCAGGTCGAGGGTGACATAGGAGCGGTACCACGCGTTCCAGTCGCCCTTCTTGCCGTAGTTCTTCAGGTCCGGCTTGTAGCTCTGGGGTGTCCCGTTGACCACGGTCGTGGCGCTGGCCGGGTCCTTCTCCGCGTTGGCGTAGCGGATCCAGAAGTCGTACGAGCCGTCCTTCGGCACGTCGACCTTCCAGGTCACCGAAGCTCCCACCGCGCTCATGTTCTCGACATAGTTGCCGCCCGCCGCCAAGGTGCCCTTGTACTGGGACCCGACCCGTGCGCCGCCCGCCTTGGGAAGCGAGGCCGCGTCGATGACACCGGGCTCGGTCGCGCTCGCCGAAGCCGAGGGCTCGCCGGAGCTGTCGCCCTTGCCGCCGTCGCTGCTCGCCGTCGGGGTGGAGGTACCGCCCGCCTGCGGGTTCGTGTCATCGTCGCCGCCCGCGATGGCGACGCCGATGCCGATCGCGACGGCGGCGACCACGGCGACGGCGCCGATCAGAAGACTCTTGTTGTTGGGGCCGCCGGCGCGCGGGGGCACTCCGCGGCGGCTGCCGCCGCCGGCCGGTCCGGACGGGCCGCCGGGGCCCTGGGGGAGCTGCTGGGTCGCCTGGGCCTGCTGGGGCTGCGGCTGACCGTAGGACGGCGGCTGCTGACCGTACCCGGGCTGCTGCTGCGGGTAGCCGTAGCCGGGCTGCTGCGGCTGCTGCGGGCGCCGCTCACCGACCCGCTGCACCTGGTTGTACGAGGTGCGGGGCACACCGGGCTGGGCAGCAGCCGCCTGACCCGGCTCCTCGCCGTCCTGGCGGTACAGGTACGCGAAGGGGTCGTCACTCCCGGGCTCGGGGGCACCGTTGTTGCCGGCCGTCATCCGCTCTTCACCTTCCACTGCCTGTCGCTTGCACAGCACCTATCAGTACCGGGCCATCCGGCAAAAGGCGTGCGTCGTCCTGATGGCCGATATTCATGATCGATTCATCCGCGGCCGTCACGGGCGGACACACCTCTGACCACGGCACCCTACCTGGAACCGGTGACGAGCCGCTCAACCGTCCGAAGCCCCGGGTTGTGCACATACGGTGGAGGCGTGATCGACAGCACAGCCGCGTGGACGGGGTGGCGGGAGGCCACGGAGCGGGCCCTGTACGGCCCGGGAGGGTTCTTCCGGCGGGAGCGCGCGGCCGCCCATTTCCGCACCTCGGTCCATGCCTCGCCGCTGTTCGCGGGGGCCGTCGCCCGCCTCCTCGAGCGCGTCGACGCGGACCTCGGGCACCCCGTCGAGCTGGCCCTGGTGGACGTCGGCGCGGGCGCGGGGGAACTGCTCGCCGGGGTGCTCGATGTGGTTCCCGCCACGTTGACCGCCCGCCTGCGGCCGTACGCGGTGGAGAAGGCCCCGCGACCGGACGGCCTGGACGCCCGGGTGAGCTGGTCCGAAGAGCTGCCGCGGGGCCTGCGGGGCCTGCTCTTCGCCAACGAGTGGCTGGACAACGTGCCGGTCGCGGTGGCGCAGACCGACGCGCAGGGCGTGCCCCGCCACGTCCTCGTCCGTGCCCGCGACGGCGCCGAACGCCTCGGCGACGCGGTGGCCGGGGAGGACGCCGAGTGGCTGCGCCGTTGGTGGCCCATCGAGGGCGCGCAGGCCGGGACCCGGGCGGAGATCGGCCGCTGGCGGGATTCCGCCTGGGCGGCCGCGGTGGCCTGCCTGGAGGCCGGGCTCGCCGTCGCGGTCGACTACGGCCACGTCGCCGGGGCCCGCCCGCCGTACGGGACGCTCACCGCGTTCCGGGAGGGCCGTGAGCTCTCGCCGCCGGTGCCCGACGGCTCCTGCGACATCACGGCGCACGTGGCGATGGACGCCTGCGCGGGCCCGGGGGCGGTCCTGCGCACCCAGCGCGAGGCCCTGGGCGGCCTGGGGGTCACGGGGGCCCGGCCGCCGCTCTCGCGGGCCTCCTCCGACCCCGCCGGGTACGTGCGCGCCCTGGCCCGCGCCGGTGAGGCCGCCGAGCTCACCGACCCGTCCGGGCTGGGCGGCTTCCTCTGGCTGGAGCAGCCCGTGCCGGCGGCCGGAAAGGCCCCGGGGGGCACGGCCCGGGACGCGTGAAGGGATGGGAAACTGGGGCCATGACGGAGACCACGATCGGCATCGGCGGCGCGGCCGAGGGCACCGACATGGTGCTGAACATCGGCCCGCAGCACCCCTCGACGCACGGAGTGCTGCGCCTGCGCCTGAGCCTGGAGGGCGAGCGGATCAGCTCGGCGGAGCCGGTCATCGGGTACATGCACCGCGGCGCCGAGAAGCTCTTCGAGGCCAGGGACTACCGCCAGATCATCATGCTGGCCAACCGGCACGACTGGCTCTCCGCCTTCTCCAACGAACTCGGTGTCGTGCTCGCCGTTGAGCGCATGCTCGGCATGGAGGTACCCGAGCGCGCGGTGTGGACCCGCACGCTGCTCGCCGAGCTGAACCGGGTGCTCAACCACCTGATGTTCCTCGGCTCTTACCCCCTCGAACTGGGCGGGATCACCCCGATCTTCCACGCGTTCCGCGAGCGCGAGGACCTGCAGGCGGTCATGGAGGAGGTCTCCGGCGGCCGCATGCACTACATGTTCAACCGCGTCGGCGGCCTCAAGGAGGACCTCCCGAACGGCTGGCACGGCCGGGTCCGCGCCGCCGTCGCCGCCGTGCGTTCGCGCATGGGGACCTTCGACGACCTCGTCCTGGGCAACGAGATCTTCCGCGGCCGCACCCGCGGCGTCGGCGTCCTCCCCGCCCGGGAGGTGCACGCCTACGGCGTGAGCGGGCCGATCGCCCGCGCCTCGGGCGTCGACTTCGACCTGCGTCGCGACGAGCCCTACCTGGCCTACGGGGAGCTGCGGGACACCCTGCGGGTCCCCACCCGCACCGAGGGCGACTGCCTGGCCCGCTTCGAGGTACTGCTGCAGCAGACCCACAACGCCCTGGACCTCGCCGACGCCTGCCTGGACCGGCTGGCCGAGCTGCCCCCGGGACCTGTCAACCAGCGGCTGCCGAAGGTGCTCAAGGCCCCGGAGGGCCACACGTACGCCTGGACCGAGAACCCGCTCGGGCTCAACGGCTACTACCTGGTGTCCAAGGGCGAGAAGACGCCGTACCGGCTGAAGCTGCGCTCGGCGTCCTACAACAACATCCAGGCGCTGGCCGTACTGCTGCCGGGCACGCTGGTGGCCGACATGGTCGCGATCCTGGGCTCGATGTTCTTCGTGGTCGGCGACATCGACAAGTGAGCCACCCCCGGCAGCATCCACGCCCTGCGGCAGTCCATAGCCGAGCAGATGACCTCCGACGATTTCGGCTTCGGCAGCCGCCGGGCGCAGGCCGAGACCCGGGCCGTCAGCGACCACGTCACGCAGGCCGTCACGCCCGCGCTGAACCGCATCGCCGGCGCCGCCACGAACGGCACCCTCACCACGGCCGAGGCCGACCGGATCGCCGCCGAGGCCGCGGCCGCCCTGCAGAACGGTGAGCAGGCCGTGGCCGGGCGGATCGCCGCAGCGGTCACCGACGCCACCGGGGAGGAGCCCCGCCCGGGCCTGTGGGCGCGGATCTGGGCGTTCATCAAGCGCATCGCCCGCAAGGTCGCCGAGTGGGTGCGGTCCGTGGCCCGCAAGGCCGCCGAGAAGTGGCGCGACCGGGACCGCGAGCGGCTGTCCCGCATCGGCAAGGGCCTCGCACGACGCATCAAGTCCTGGCCGGAGGCCGTGGGGCTGCGCTCCCTGGTCGCCGACGCCGTATCAGGGCGCGGAGGACGGCGCGGACAGCGCCGAAGCCGTCGCCCGCCAGGCCGGGGAGATGCCCGAGCCGGGCCGCTTCGGGCAGATTGCCCGCCGCGTCATCGGCTGGCGCCGTACGAGCACGGCGGACCTCGAGGCCGGCCGTCTGCCGGGAGTCTCCGACGGCACGCGGTGGACGGCCGACCGTGCCGCCGACGGCGTACCGGGCGAGAGCGCGATGCGGCACCTGGACACGCTGCTGGGCGCGGGTGACGCCGTGGACGCCGACGTGCTGACCCGCATGCGGCAGGCCGCGCCCGAGCTGGGAGCGGACCCGCACGCCACCGTGGCGGCCGCCCGCGACACCGAGCGGCGCGCCGTGGAGCGGGTCGCGCAGGTCACCGCGCAGGCCCGATCCGGGAACCGTGGCGCCGAGCTCGACCTTGCCGGGGCCGAGACCGAGGCGCGGCACGCCGCGGCGGACGCCCGCCGCATGGAAGAGGCCTACAACCGGGCGCTGCGGGAGGCCTCGCTGGCCGCCCTCAGTGACATCCGGCCCATGGGCCCGGGCGCCGACACGATGGCCGTGGGCGGCCCCGACGGCGACAGCAAGGAGGCCGTGAAGCGGTCCCTGCAGTTCCTGCCCACGGACTGGCTGAGCGCGGCCGAGGAGCTGACGGTCCACCCCGACGGCCTCACCCGCGGCTACTACAACGTGGACCTGGGCGAAGCCGCCCTTGGAAGTGAGGGCGCCTCGGTGGCGTCCGCGCCGACCCTGGACGCGCAGGCCCTCCACCAGCTCGGCCACCACA
This sequence comes from Actinacidiphila sp. bgisy160, assembly GCF_057707815.1. NCBI lineage: Bacteria > Bacillati > Actinomycetota > Actinomycetes > Kitasatosporales > Streptomycetaceae > Actinacidiphila > Actinacidiphila sp. bgisy160. The sequence continues at coordinate 224,237 of NZ_JBYIQW010000002.1, read as the reverse complement.
TGCAGCACTCCATCCCGGACCTGGCGGCCGCCTCGGAGGCCTACCACTGGCTGCGGACGTCCACCGGCCGCATCGGGAACCGCAAGCGCAACACGCAGGTCCGTCTCGCCGACCGGTTCCCCACCCGCGGGCACCGTGCCGACGCGACGGCCCGTGACGGCTACTGGGCGGACCTACTGGCCGGCATGGACGCCCGCGACGGCAAGTCGTGGCAGCTCCTGCCCGTGGGCCTTGAGTCACTGTTCTCCGACTCGTGGTATCTGGACGACGACCTGCGAAAGTTCCTGTTCGGCGCACTCGCCGTACTGGGCCGCAGGCCGTGACGGCGGAAGGGATGTGGCGGCGGTGAGCGTCGTGCAGGTGAAGGGCGCATTCGATGACGGGTCGCTGTACTCGGTGCGACTGACCGGGCAGCGGGCCCGGCCCGTCATCGGGTCGCAGCGGGTCGCAGCAATGTTCACGCGGCTGCCGGACCTGGACGGCACCAACGCCCGCGCGGTGCTGGGGGTGCTGGAGTCCTGGACGAAGGTGATGGAGGTGACGGGGCAGGTGCCCGCTCCAGCGGGCCCGCCCCGCCCCGCCGGGGCCGTGCACTGACCGCAGGAGACGCGGGAGAATCGCCACCCGCATCAGCAGCGGCCCGGAGCAACTCAGGCCGCGCAAGGCACCGGAGGGGCAATGCTGGCAAGGCAATTGACCATGACCGACGACTACGCGGCCATCGTATCCGCCGTAATCGCGGCGGTGTTGGTGCTCGGCTTCGTTGAAACGCATGCCTTCCTCCACATGGGCAGCGAGCACGCGAAGAACGCGTTGGCTGAAGGGCTCGCTGCCAAGGCCGATGCAATGCGCAACATCGACGCGGGCATCGCCCCCTCTGAGGCTCAGCTTGCACGGCTGGCCGCCATGGATACGCGCGCCTCTAGGGCCAGAACAGCCGCATCCGGCCAGTTAATGGCGGCAGGTTGCGTATGGATCGGGCTCGTTCTGGCCTTGGTTGCAGCTCTATGCCTGGTCGTTCTCTGGGCAGCGGTGGATGGGCATGGGCCCGCGCGTTGGCTGGCGATCTACTCCAGCTTCTGTGCCGCGCTTGGCGTCTTCGGAGTTGCCCTCGGTGCGCTGGCACGGGCACTGCAACCGCTCCTCGGGGCGTTCCGGAACTATTTGCGGGCCGAGCGGTTCGAGCTTGACATGGATCCGCAGAAGGCCGCAGAGCTACAGCGCCACCTCGCCGAATACAGGCGCTCCCATCCCGCCCCTGCCCCCGCCGAGCCGGGCACTGCCCCCTGAAGGCAGCAGCCGGTCCCGCCGGGCTCGACGCAAGGCCGCGCCGCGCTCCAGGGTGCGCGCCATGAGACCGACTCTTCGCCGCTCGCCCGACTTCCACGCCGTCATCGGCGTCCTGGTCCTGCTCGTCATCGTCGTCCTGATCGGCGCCGTCGTCGCCGCCTGCGCCCCGTCCAACCCGGGCGGAAGCGCTCCGGTGTCGAGCCGCTGGGACGACGACGACCACCACCACGGCGGTTGGCACCACGGCAAGAGCTCCACCAAGCCGCCTGCCCGGAAGCCCCAGATCAAGACGCCCCGCGCGAAGACCCGCAGCGGCACCGGCCGGGGCCCGTCCCTCACCAAGTCGGCTCGCCGATGAGGGGCGACGCGACGCAAGGCCGCCCGGGGGGTCATGGTCCGGCCCGTGCGTAGATTCCGACTGCAGCTCCAGGTCAAGGGCGCCCCCGGTGGAGGCCCCGCCATACCGCCCATGGACCCCGCCGCCGCCGATCCGGCCGCGGCCGCCGACCCCAACGCCGGCCAGCCACCCATGCCCACCGACGACTCCCGCCCGTGGGCAGGTGACCTGTACGACGAGGGGGACGAGACGCAGCCCGACGACCCGTCGGTCACCGACCATTTCTCCGACCCGAACGGGGAGGAGGCTTGGCTTGAGAAGGCCCCGGACGGCACCCTCACCGGGTGGGTCCGTGACGCCACCGGCCAGGTCTACCGGTACTCCGACGCCGACGCGTGGGCCACTGACGTGGACGACGCCGGGATGACGCCCTCCGGCGGCGGTGCGCCCGCCCCCGACGACATGCCCGACGGCGAGCCCGCCGACGGCGAGGAGGGAGACGGCCTGGAGGAGGGCGACGAGGGCGACCTGCCCGGCCTGGACGAGGAGCCGGACGACGAAGAGGACGAGGACGACCCTTCCTCGTCCCCCAACCCGTTCAAGAAGTGACCCGGAGGCAGGCACGATGAGCGACACCACACCGCCCGCCACGCTCACGGAGGGCTTCCGCTCCGCCAAGGCCGGAGCGGAGGCCGCGCGCACCGGCAAGGCCGTGGAGGCCTGCCCGTACCCGGCCGACGGAGACGTAGTGCAGCGCTTCCACCGGCACTTCTGGATGCTCGGCCACGACAACCCCGGCAGGCACGACACCCGGTGACCCGCAGGCCTTCCCGACAGCCGGCACCCGTCGACCAGGAGCTGCACGACGCGATCTACCGGGCGCTGCGGACCGCCCGCGTCATCGACCCCGACGACGGCACCGTGCCCTTCTACAAGGCAGACGAGTACGTGGTGTGGACGGGCCCGGAAGCGCTCATCGCCACCATCGCCGCGCACGTGAAGCCCTTCACCGCCATCGCCCCGGCGGTATAGCGCAGGACGGTAGGCACACGCGGCGCGCACGGTACGCAGGCCAACGCCCCCGGCCTGGAAGGACCACCGTGCCGCCGCGCCCCCGCCCTCAGCCCCCCGAGCGGGGGACCTCCCGAGCCATAGCCGCCGTGACCGGTGTCGAAGACGACGTCGGCGACGTGATCCTTCCCGGCGCCTTCACCGAGACGCTGCGCAAGCGCCCGGTCAAGCCGGTGTTCTCCCACGAGTGGAAAGACCCGATCGGGGTCTGCCGCGGCGTGGAGGAGTGGATGCCGGGCGACTCCCGGCTGCCGAAGTACACGCCCATGGGCGAGCCGTGGCCCCCGGCGGCCGGCGCCCTGGTCGCCGACGTCGCGTTCAACATGAAGACCACCCGCGGCCGCGACGTGTACGAGCAGGTCAAGCAGTGGCACGAGGAGGGCGGGGGCGCCCAGTGGTCGATCGGCTACACCGTCCCCAAGGGCGGTGCGACCAAGCGCGCCGGGGTGCGGCTGATCCGCAAGCTCGAACTGTTCGAGGTCAGCCCCGTCCTGCACGGCGCGCACCCGCTGACGATGAGTCTGCAGGTGAAGGGCAACCCCGCCGGGGCCAACGGTGAGATGGAGTACAAGGCCACCCCGGGCCAGCCGCACGGCGAACCGAACGTCGGCGAAGGCGTAATGATCGCCCTGTACCCGGACCTGGACACGGCGGAGCGGATCGCGCACCCCGACGGCACCGCCCCGGAGGAGCTGCACGTCACCCTGGCCTACCTCGGGCAGGCTGGCGACCTCGGCGGGCACCCCGACGACCTGCCGGACCTGGTGCGCGACCTGGCGGCCGACACGGAGCCGCTGCAGGGCACCATCGGCGGCATCGGGTTCTTCCCGCCGAACGAGGACGGCACCCCGTGCTGGGTGCCCGTGGACGTGCCCGGCCTGACCGCGCTGCAGGACCGCGTCGCGTCCCGCCTGGCCACGTCGGTGTTCTCCGAGCAGCTCCGCACCGACCACGGGTTCACGCCGCACCTCACCCTCGGCTACGACCTGCCCGCGGACACCCCGGCCGTGCCCCCAACCCCGGTGCATTTCGATCAGTTGTGGGTTGTGGTCGGGCAGGAGCGCACGCCGATCCCGCTGTCCCTCCTTGAGGAGGACGCCCAGCCGCCCGCCGCGCCCACGCCTGCGGCAGCGCCCGCGGCCGCGCCTGTGGAGACCAAGTCGGCCCGCGCCGCCGTGGCGGCCGCCCGCCGCCAGACCAAGACCGCACGCGCCGCCGTAGCGGCCGCCCGCCGGCCCCCGAGCCGCCCCCGCACCCGCTACCAGACCAAGACCGCCCGCGCCGCGGTCGCGGCCGCCCGCCCGCCCCTGGAGACCAAGAACATGACCGGCCACATGCCCGGCTCCTTCGAGGAGCAGCGCCGCGCCCTCACGGACGCCATCCGCACCCTGTTCCACCCCGACAGCAACGACGACTCGGGCCCCCTGGACCACTGGTGCTGTGTTGAGGCGACGTACCCCACCCACGTGATCGCCACCGTCGGCAGCCCCGACTACTCCTCGCCCGCCACCTACTCCGTGCCCTACCGGTTCGAGGGCACCGACCCGGTCCTCGGCGCCCCGCAGCGCGTCGCGGTGACCGTCGTAGCCGTCCCCAACGACGAGGACTACGACGAGGACGACGCCCCGGCGACCCCGCAGGAGACCGCCGACGCCCGGTACATCGAGCCCGCCGCCGCAGGCCTGGACGACGCCACCAGCGCCCTGGAGGCCTCCGAGGCCAGCCCTGCCGCCCTGGCCGCACTGCGGCCCGTCATGCAGCGCCTGATGGCGACCTTGGCCCGCAAGGGCATGCCGATGGACGCGCCGCAGCAGTCCACCGTCCCCCTCGGCGACGGAACCGGCCCCGACGACGAAGACGACCAGGAGGACGACGACGAGATGGGCTGGGATGACTGGGACTACGGCGACGACGGCGACGACGGCATGAACAGCGGCCGGCCCGTGCCGCCCCCGCCGCCCAGCAGCGACATGGGCAGCGACTACGCCGGGGCCGATGACGCCGCCTACGACGCCCTGGACTACGGCGGCCGCAGCGACAGCGACGGCGACGGTGACGGCAGCTACGACAGTGACGGCGACGGCGACACGGTCACGCTCAACCCCGACGACGTCCACAAGCAGCTCGCCGAACTGGACGACTGACCTGCGCGATTGCTCCCCGCGCACCTGGTGCGGGGAGCACGCGACACAAGCACTCCACCCCCTGTCACATGACTCCGACGATCGGGTCGTCCCGGTGCTGGCCGGGCGAGCGACCGCGCCCAAACGCACACCCACCAGCACCCCCGAGGTATTCACCCCATGAGCACCGAAGGCATCAGCCTCAAGACTCTGACGACCGAGCTCGCCGCCAAGCGCGCCGAAGCGCAGCGCATCGCGGACACCTGGCAGGTCGACGAGAAGAACCGCTTCACGATCTCCACCGCCCAGAACGACGCCTACCGCAAGGCCATCCGCGAGGCGCAGGAGATCAAGGGCCTCATCGACTCCCGCCGCCAGGCCGACGAGATCGACGCCTACCTGGACGCCCCCGAGACCCCGTCGGCCGCCGGCCGCTACTACGGCGGCAGCGACAACGGCATGGAGGCCAAGAGCCTCGGCGACCTGTTCGTGGAGTCCCCGGAGTACAAGCGTGCGGCCGCCAACGGCTTCACCGACCGCCCGTACATCCGCACCGAGCTGGAGGGGAAGTCGATCTTCTCCCTGTCCGCCGGTACCCAGACCATCAACGCGTTCGGCTCCGCCCAGGACATCGGCCTGGTGGAGTACCAGCGCCGGAAGACCCACATCCGGGACCTGTTCCCGAAGGCCACCACCAAGGCGAGCATCCTCTACGGCATCCGCGAGACCGGGTGGACCAACAACGCCGCCCAGGTCAAGGAGCGGTACGCCGCGGACGGCGTGTCCCCGGCGACCGGCGGCCCGACCGACGTGTTCGGTAAGGCGCAGGAGTCGGACATCACGTTCGAGCCGATGATGTACCCGGTCGTGGAGATCGCCACGATCCTCCGCGTCCACAAGAACACCCTCGCCGACGAGCCCATGCTCAAGAGCTTCCTGTCGGGCCGTCTCACCGAGGCCCTGAAGTTCCGCGAGGACGTCGACCTCCTGTCCGGCACGGGCGGCTCGCAGGCCCTCACCGGCCTGTTCAACACCCCCGGCGTCCAGACCTACACGGGTTCCAACCAGGACGGGTACTCGGTGCAGGTCCGCCGCGCCATCACCCGCTCCCTGCTCGCCGAGTTCGAGCCGACCGGCCTCGTCGTGGCCCCCGACATGTGGGAGAAGGTCGAGCTGGAGACCGACGACACGGGCGCCTTCCGTGTCGCCATGTCCGTCGCCGTCGGCGCGGAGAAGAAGGTCTGGCGCATCCCCGTCGTGGAGACGACCGCGATGCCGTCCGGCAAGTACCTGCTCGGCGCCTTCGGTATGGGCGCGCAGATCTACGACCGGCAGAACACCACGGTCACCGTGTCCAGCGAGGACCAGGACAACTTCCAGCGCGGAGCCGTCAGCATTCGCGCTGAGTCCAGGGTTGGCTTCACCGTCGACCGTCCCGAGTCCTTCGTGATCGGTTCGTGGACGACCCCCGCCTGATCTGACCGCAGGTAGGGCATGAAGCGGCCCCGGGCACACGCCCGGGGCCGCTCTGCGTGCTGCGGGCGACGCAAGCCGGGCCGGGCAGGCACCGTGACCGCCGACCGTGCCGCACCCCTGGAGGACCACGATGGCCGCCCGTACCCGTAAGCCCGCCGCCGAGGCGGAGGAGCCGCTGCCCGAGCAGGCGCCGGAGGAGACCCCCGCCGCCCCCGAGCCCGAGCCCGAGGTGACCCCGGAGCCGGAGCCGGAGCCCGTGACGCCGCCCGTGTCGGCGGCCGCGCCACTGGAGGCGCCCGCGCCGAAGCCGGAGAAGACCGAACCGGCCGCGCCCGCCCCGAAGCCCGCCACCGACGTGCTGCCCGAGCCGCCCGTGATCGGCCTCATCGTGGACGAGGAGACCGGCGAGCCCCCCGCCGACCTGGCGGCCCTGTTCACCCCGTTCACGACGTTCGGCACCGTGATGGTCTCCCAGGCGCGGCTGATCGAGCACGTCGCCGACGCCTACGGCCGCCGCTCCATGCGGCTGCTCGTCGCCCGGCACGCCCAGGTGTCCGCCGAGACCGCCGCAGCCGTCCTGCAGCGCCTCCAGGACCAGGCTGACGTGCGCGCCGTCATCGAGGACTGACCGGACCAGCAGAAGGGAGGGAGCACCGTGGGCACGTGGGAATGGCGTCCGGTCGTGGACATCACGGCGGCCGGCGGCCGGGCGCTCGCCGTGGAGCTGTACGACACCCCGGACCGAACCGGCACGCCAGTCGCCACCGTCCCGGCGCCCACCGGGCCCGACGCGGCAGGCCGTTGGGTCTTCGACCTGCCGGACCTGCCCGACGGCCGGTACTGGGGGGCGGTGCAGTACCTTCCGCGGACCGGGGCCGCGCAGGCACGGGACCGCAACCCGCGCATCGACCTGCCGACGGACACCGGCCTTGTCACCTCCCCGGAGGAAGTCGCGGTCCGGCTCGACATCAAGCTGCCGCTGAGCGCGGAGCAGCGCGACCGGTTCGCGCAGGCCATCGAGGACGCGCAGGGCGACGTGCGGAACTACCTCGGGCGTGACCTGGCCGTCGGCTACGCCACGTACCCGGGCGTCTCGCCGAACTGGGCGGCAGCGCGCCGCATAGACGACTGGCGGACGTGGCGGCACCTGGTCGTGGGCGACGACTTCGACGTCGTCGCCGTCGTGGACCGCGGGCACGGCCTGTACGACGTGACGGTGCGCACCGGGCTGGAGCCCGAAGCGGAGACGGCGGTCCGCCGGTACGTCACCGCGCACGCCGGGGAGGCCCTGCGCTCGCGCGGCAGTGACGGCACACGGCGCACCACATCGGTGTCCGCCGAGGGCCAGTCCGTGTCGTACGAGGCGACGCCCACGACCGGCCAGCCCGGGTCGCTTCCCTCGCTGGAGGATCTCGCGCCGTACCGGGCCATGCCCGTCGGCAGCCCGCCGCGCATCCACCGCATGCCCTGGCCCTACTCCTGACCGGCACCGGGCGACGGTAGCCCCGCCCAGAAGCCACCATCCGCCCGAACCAGCCACCCACGCGCAGGGAGAGCACCCCCATGGGCATCTTCAAGGCATCCGACGGCAGTCGGGTCACCAAGGCGGCTTTCCCCGCCGTCGCCGACAACTCCGACCCGCTGATGGTCGTCTCCGAGGATCTGACGTCCACCCGCCGCTGGGACGGCGACGCGCTGCCGCAGGGCACCATGCAGATGATCTCTCTGCGCGCCGGCACCAAGCTGCGCCAGTCGAAGATCAACGAACTGTTCCCCCCGGCGACCATCACCTCCGTCTCCCCGGCTACCGGCGGCGTCGCCGGCGGCACGGTCGTCACCCTCAAGGGCACCTTCCTAGACGGCGTCACGGCCGTCACGTTCGGCGGCACGGCGGGCACGGCCCTGACCGTCGTCTCCGACACGGAGGTACGCGTCACGACCCCGGCGAAGGCGGCGTCCACCGTCGACATCGTCGTCACCGACGACGGCGGCACGGTCACCAAGACCAGCGCGTTCGTCTTCGCCTGACAGGTCGGGTCGAGCCGTGGCCGTTCTCCTGCCGAACCGTTCCCTGTCCGTCCAGCGGGCAGGGACACACCCGTGGGACCGGGACGCCTACGGGCAGCCCGTCCCCCCGGACCCGGCGACCGTGACGGCCCCGGCCGGCCCCGCCCTGCCAGGCGCAGCGACCGAACAGCCCGACGGGTCATGGACGCTGCGCCTGGACCCCTCGCAGTGGCCTGTGCGGCCCGGCGACCGCATCACCGACGGCACCCTCACGTGGGTGCTGTCCGGGGCGTGGCTGCGCGCCGTGCCCGTCGACAGCGGCGCCGACTACATCCAGGCCAACGGCGTACTCGACCCGCCAAAGGCGGTGTGATGGCGAAGTTCAAGGCCGTGCCGGGACTCGAAGAAATGGTGGCCCAGATGGTCGCCCCCGACGTCGAGCGGATCGCCCGGCAGGTGGAGACCGAAGCGAAGCGGTTCGCCCCGCCCACCAAGAAGTGGATCACCGTCGGCGACGAGCGGGTGCGGCCCACGCACGCCGAGGCGCACGGCCAGGAAGTCCCCGACAACCTGCGGTTCGTCGTGACGTCCATGGACTGGGACCGGCAACACCGCGGCGTCGGCGAGAAGACGTACTTCCGGTGGCCGAAGGATGAGACGAGCCGGGCCGTCGCCAACCTGTTGAACTGCCGGTGCGCCCGCCAGGTCGACAAGGACGGCATCGCCCGCCTGATCCACACGGCCCCGCCCGTCATCACCGGGAAGAAGGTCACGGCCACCGTGGTCTGCCAAGGCAACTGGGTGGTGCAGTCCGAGTACGGCACCGTCTACGAAGGTCAGCTTGTCGCCACAGGCGCGCACTTCATGGCGCGGGCCGCCGCGGCGGTCGCATCCCGCCGCTGAGCAGGCGACACAAGGCCAGGCCGGGCCTCAACCTCCCGCCCATGACTGACTCCACCAGCACCAGCAAGGCCACCAAGGCCACCGCCGCGGCCGCCGCGTCGACCGTCGCAGTGCCCGCCATTGCGACCGGCGCCCCCACCGAGCAGATCCCCGCCGTCGGCCCCGCGCTCGCCCTCGGCGAGGCCCCCACCGTCGTCACCCTCTCCCACCACATCAGGATCGACGGCCGCGACTTCCTGCCCGGGGCCAAGGCCGCCGTGTCCGCCGCCTACGCCCGCCAGCTCCGCGCCAACGGCTACGCCGCCCGGACCTGACGATGAGCAACGCGGCACGGCTGGCCGGTGCGGACCCCCTCCCGCAGGTGCTGGCCTACCTGCAGCAGCACCCGGACGTGACCGAGGCCCTGGGCGGCCCCGGTCACGTCTCCGGGCTGCTTGAGGAGCCGTGGCCGCACATCACCGTCACCCCCGGCCCGGGCGGAGACCTGCGCACCCTGCGCTGGGACACCGTCATGGACATCTCGATCGAGGCGTACGGACACCCGTCGGGGTGGCCGGGGCCAGCGGAGCTCCGCCGCCTGGCGCTCCTCGCCGTCGCCGCGTGCATCGACCTGCCCGACGCGGACCGCCCGCCGGGCGCACCCGTCATCACCGCCGTGTCCCCGTCCGGGTCGCTGGCGTGGACGCCACTGGAGACCGGCCAGCCCCGCTGGTCGACGGGAGTGCTCGTCACCTCCCACCCGGCCCCCGCCTGAGCACGCGACGCAAGCACCCCCCAGCGGTGAAGCTCCCCAGCGCGATCCGCCCCCACCACGTCCGGGAGAGCCCATGCCAGGCGCCGTCACCAACCCCCAGCAGCTCGTTGTCGCAGCGCGCACGTTCGTCTACCTCGCGCCCGTCGCCACCGCGTTCCCCGCCGACGTGGACACCGCGCCCGCCGCGGAATGGATCAGCGTCGGCCTCACCGAGGAAGACGGCCTCAAGTTCTCCACCGAGCCCGACTTCCAGGAGATCACCTCCGCCCAGTCCGACTTCCCCGTGCGCCGTGTGCAGACCAAGGACGCCGCGTCGATCGAGGTCACCCTGCAGGAGTGGTCCGGCGCGAACTTCCAGGCTGTGTTCGGTGGCGGCACCATCACCAAGACCGGCACTGCCCCTTCGGAGGTCTACAAGTTCACGCCGCCGCAGATCGGTGAGCGCATCGAACGCGCTTGCATGCTGGAGACCTACGACGGCGACAAGATCTACCGCTTCGCCTTCCCCCGCGTGTTCCAGATCGAGGGCGTGGAGCTGGAGTTCAAGAAGACCAACGCCTCCACCCTGCCGCTCAAGCTCGGCATCCTCGGCGGCGACGGCACGGCTCCTTGGTACGCGATCACCAACGACCCCGCGTTCGACGTCGCGCCCTGATCAAGCCGGTTATACGCACCCCTTCCCACAGAGCCTTGGAGCCCTGCCGTGTCTGCCCCCCTCATCGACCTTGACGCCCCGCGCCGCGAGTCCGCGCACCCGGACGGCATCCCGGTGCGCTTCGGCGGCCGGAGTTTCACGCTCCCCGCGGAGCTGCCGCTGGACACCCTCACCGGCCTGATCCTGGATCCGGACCTGGACCTGCCCGGCATCCTGTCGCGCCTCAACCGGTCCACCACGGCCACCTTCGGCAATGACGTGGTCGACACGCTGCTCGACCGCGCCGACCTGCCGCACAGCGTCCTCAAGGCCTTCACGCGCGCCCTGGAGTCGCTGTTCGGCGTGGAGGCGTACGCCGAGTTCACGCGGCTGCGCCCGTCGGTCCCCGACTACATCCGGCTCATCAAGGCCCTGTGGTCCCTGTACGGCGTGAGCCTGGGGGAAGCCGCACGGTCGCTCACCTCGTCCACGAGCGGTGGAGCGACCTCGAAGCGGACTTCGCGCACTACTACCCCGGGATCGACCTTCGCGGCGTCTTCCGGCGTCCCGGACAGCCCGGCTTCTTCGGAGTCCGACGGCTGATCGTCCTCGTCGCGGGCCTGCCAGAGCACGCGCAGGTACGCCGCCCAGACCGGGCCCGCGCCCCATGGGGGCAGGTCGAAGAACTGCTTGCCCAGCTTGTCGAAGAGGTGTCCATCTTGGCGTCCGACCACCGCCGCAAGAAGCCCCGGGAGATCCCGCGCCCCTACCGCGCGGCCGACCGGGCGCCTCGGCAGGCTGCGCACCTGCAGATGATGGCGGCCGCGGCGGCCGCCGGCCGGGTCCGCCATGGCTGAGGGCCAGGTCGCCGGACGCCTTGAAGTTCCGGTCGTCGCGGACCTGTCGAAGTTCGCATCCGAGCTGCGGACGAAGGTCGAAGAAGCCGCGAACGGGGTCGTTGCCAAGATCAGCGCAGCGTTCGATGCGGTGCAGGCACGGGCGGACCTGACGGAGGCCATCGACACCGCGGCGGAGAACGTCAAGGCCCGCGTGGACGTGGCGTTCAACGTCGCGCAGGTCCGGGCGGCGCTGGAAGAGGCCGTCAAGGAGGCGTCGACCGGCACCAAGGCGAAGGTCGCCGCCGAGGTCGACAAGGGCCAGGTCCGCACCGCGCTGCGGGACGCCGTCAACGGCGCCATCGACAGCAGCGAACCCGCCGAGGTCCGGGCCCGCCTGGACCGCAACAAGGTCCGCTCGGAGCTGCAGCGCGCCCTGGAGCAGGCGGAGGAAGACGGCGCGACGACCGTCAACGTGCGGTTCGACAGCGACGGGCCGCTGCAGGAGCTCGCCATCTCCGAGCTCCGCTCGGCCCTGGAGCACATGCAGGCCGAAGCGAACCGGCACCCGGTCACGCCCCGCATCAGGCAGCCGAAGGTCGGGTTCCTGGGCACGCTCCTCAAGTTCGGCGGCCTGGCGTCGCTGGTGCAGCCGGCCGTCGGCACGATCGGCGCGGCCCTCACCGGTCTGACCGCCGAGATATCCGCGCTGGCGCCCGCCGTCGGCGTCCTCGGCGCCATCCCCGGCCTGATCGGCGGCGCCGGACTGGCGTTCCTGTCCCTCAAGACCGCTTTCAGCGGGGTGGGTGCGGCCGCGCAGGCCTACGCCCAGCAGCAGCAGGCCCTCAGCAGCGGGACCAAGCTCACCAAGTCGGAGCAGGCGAAGCTGCAGCAGGCCATCAACGGCGTGGACGGCAGTGTCATCAAGGCCATCGCCGGGGTGAGGGGCCTCGGCAGCGCGTGGAAGTCGATCAAGCTCGATGCGCAGCGGGCCGTCTTCAAGCAGCTCGCGGACGAGATCAAGCCCACCGGGGAGCGCGTCCTGCCGATCCTGGGCAACGCGATCCACGACGTCTCCAGCGCGTTCGGGAACGGCTCGAAGAGGGCCGCGCAGTTCTTCCGTACCCCCCTGTTCCGTGCCGACTTCACCCGCGTCATCGGCTCCTCGTCGTCCGCGCTGCAGCGCATGGGGCAGGCCCTCGGGCCTCTCGGGCACGCCGTGCTGGACTTCCTCGCCGCGTCCGCCCCGTTCACGCAGCGGGTCGCCGGGTGGATCGCCCAGTCCGGGAAGTGGCTGCAGACGTCCATCGCGGTGGGCCGGGAGACCGGCACCCTCGCCCGGTTCCTGGACCGCGCCGGGGACAAGGCCTCGCAGTTCTCCCTCGCCACGCGGGACCTGTGGCGAGGCCTCAAGGCGATGGGCCGCGCGGCCACCGACTCCGGCGACTCGATCCTCAACGGGCTGACGCACTCCCTGCAGGAGTTCAGCGTCTGGTCCAACTCCGTCGCGGGCCAGCAGAGGATGAAGGAGTTCTTCGACGGCGCACGCCCCGCGTTCGCTGAGGTCGTCGGCATCCTCGGCGACATCGGGCGCGGCCTCGGGCGCATGTCCGAGGACAACGGCCTGGTCCGCATGCTCCGCGACCTGCGCTACGACCTGCTTCCCAGTGTGGGGCACTTCCTGGACCAGCTGGGGCGCAGCGTGGGCCCGTCGGTCATCCACGCGTTCGCGGCCCTGGCGGATGTGCTCGCGGAGCTGGAGTCGGCCGGCGGCGGCCTCGGCGCCATCATCCACGCCATCGACGTACTCGCGTCGTCTACCGCGTTGCTCCTCCGGTCCGTGCCGGGCCTGGGCCTGTTCGTCGGCGGTCTGCTGTCCCTGCTGACCGTCCTCAAGGCCGTGCGCCTGGTCGGCAACGTCTTCGACCGGCTCATCGGCATCGGCACCACGGCGCAGCGGGCCGAACAGGGCGTGTCCCGGCTGAGCGCCACCGTCGACCGGTTCACCCGCCAGTCCGGCACGATCGCCGGAGTCCAGCGCGCCTACGCCCGGGGCTTCGCCAGCGCCGCAGAAGGCGCGAACCGGTTCACCCGGACCGTGTCCGGTGTCGGCAGCGTCGTGCAGGCCGCAGGGCGCCGCATGGGCGGCCTCCGGGGCGCGGTGAGCGGCCTCACCGGTGCCCTCGGCGGCCCGTGGGGCATCGCCATCACCGGGGCCGTGATCGGCCTCGGCCTGCTGATGGACAGGCAGCGCAAGAACGCCGAAGCGGCCCGGGCGCACCGGGCGGAGATCGAGGACCTGGCGCAGGCCCTGCGCGACTCCAACGGCGAGATTGACGAGAACGTGCGCGGCCTGGTCGCCAAGGCTTTCCAGGAGAAGGAGGTTGGCGACACCGGCAAGACCGTCGCCGAGGTCGCCGAGGCGCAGGGCATCAGCCTGCGGCAGCTCACCGACTCCGCCCTCGGTCTGGCCCCGTCCCTCGGGACAGTGGCCGACCAGATGCGCGACACCGCCCAGGGCATGACCAGGATGCAGGTCACGGCCGAGGGCGTGCTGCCGATCATGACGCAGGAGGGCCACACCGCCCTCGAAGCGGCGGACGCCATCGACGGCATGTCCGGGAACCTGAACAAGGCGCAGAAGTCGAACGCCGACTGGGCGTCGGCAGCCAAGCAGGTCGGAGCCGACGGCACCACCATCTACAGCCGCCTCACCAAGGCCGTGCAGGTGCTCGCCGACACCACGCTCGACGCGGACTCCCGCACCGACGCACTGCGCGCCACCATCGACCTGCTGTCCGGCAAGCAGCGCTCGTACGCCGACGCGCAGCTTGAGGTGAACCGGGCCATCACCGAGGTCACCAAGGCGACGAAGGCCAACACCAAAGCCAACAAGGAGAACGAGAAGGCGGGCAGGAAGACCAAGCCGCCCAAGGGGCTGCTCGACAAGAGCGGCAACCTGTCGTCGGTCACCGAGACGGGGCAGACCGCGTACGACCTTCTGCAGCGCCTGGAGCAGCAAGCCGACTCGGCCGCCATCGCTGCCGCCGACCGGGCGAAGTCGCAGGGCGGCGACCCGGCGGCGCAGGCCAAGGCAGCCGGCCAGGAGATGGTGCGCGCCCGCGAGGCAGCGATCGACTACGCGGAAAGCCTCGGGCTGACCGCCACGCAGGCCGGGAAGATCGCCGACCAGTTCGGGCTGATCCCCGACACGGTGAAGACGGCGTTCGAGTTCCGCGCCGAGTCCGAGGCCTCGCAGCAGATGCTCGCGGTGCAGAAGCAGCTCGACAACATCAAGGGCAACAAGGTCACGACGGTCTCCGTCCTGGCCCCGCAGGCTCGGGCCGCGCTGGAGGCCATCGGCTACTCCGTGAAGACCCTGCCCAACGGGCAGATCGAGGTCCGGGCGCCGATCGGCAAGCCCCGCGCGGACCTGGCGAACATCATGGCGCTGGTCGATGAGGCCGACGCCAAGGGCGTCAACATCAACGTCAAGGCCGAGATCGACAAGGCGGCCACCGACCTGGCGCGGGTCCGCACCGCCGTGGACGGCATGCCCAAGGGCTCCAGCGTCGTCGTGAAGGCCCCGACCGCGCTCGCCGAGAAGGAACTCAAGGATCTCGGCTACAAGGTCACGCACCTGGAAAAGGGCAAGGTCGAGATCACCGTGCCCAAGGCCCAGACGATCAGGGAACTGGACGCCATCCAGGACCGGGTGTACTCGCTGCGCGGCCAGGCCATCGACATCCCGGTGCGCTACCGCAGCTCGGGCCTGCCGCAGGGCGTGCTCAAGGCGCAGGCGAACGGCGGCGTCATGGACTTCTACGCCGACGGCGGTGTGCGGGAGTCCCACGTCGCACAGATCGCCCCGGCGGGCGCCATGCGGGTGTGGGCGGAGCGTGAAACGGGGGGCGAGGCTTACGTACCCCTCGCGGCCAACAAGCGCTCCAGGTCAAAGGCCGTCGTGGAGAACGTGGTCGACCGCTTCGGCGGCGCCGTCGAGTGGTTCTCCGACGGCGGGTTCAGCGGCGCCGACGCCCTGTTCCGGTCCTCCCGCAAGGCCGGGCAGGCCGGGGTGGCCGGCCGCGGCCCCCTCGCCCTGGTGGGCGGCGACCTGACCATCACAACGCAGGCGGAGAACGTCAGCGACGGCATCGGCGACGCCCTGTTCGAGCTGCGCCGCCTGCGCATGGGAGGCATCTGATGCGGCCAGGACAGTGGCGCCTGACGTACAGCGCCAGGGGGCACATGCCCGGCGCCGACCTCACCTTCGGCACCGAGGACACCGGCATGCTGCTCACGCAGGAGCCGGACATCACCTTCGGCGACGCCAACAACGGTGAGCAGCCGCTTCCCGGCGAGGACGGCATCCGCTTCGGCCGCGACTACGTGGGGCCGATGAGCGTCACCTTCGAGGCCGCCGTGTCCACGTGGGGGCCGAACAGCCTCAACACGGTCACGGAGGCCGCGGAGTGGATAAAGGTGAACGCCCTGCACCTGCCGACGGGCACCCTCATGGGACGGTCGAACCAGAACGCCCTGAGCAAGCTCCGCTCGATCTGGCGGGCCGACGCGGTGCGCGCGGGTGCCGGAACCGTCGCCTCGCTGTACCACGAGACGGAGGCGCGGACCCGGGTGGCGTACGGCAGGCCCCGGCGGTTCGCCCCGGCGCACTCCAAGCTGTTCCGGCAGGGCTACACCCCGGTCGTCGCCGACTTCCAGTGCGCCGATGACCGCTGGTACGACTCGGCACCGAAGGTCGCCACCATCCAGAAGTCCTGGCGACCGTTCCCCACCGGGCCGAAGCCGATCCCGCCCCCGGCCATCGGCCTGGCCCGCGGCTCGGTGACCATGCTCGGAGACATGTCCACGTGGCCTGTCATCACCATCAACGGGCCCGCGGTGAACCCGGTGGTGTGGATCGGCGACCAGGTCAAGTTCAAGCTGCTGACGTTCGTCAAGCCGGGTGACTGGGTGCGGGTGGATCCGCGGCCGTGGGTCCGCACCGTCCGCAACGCCGCCGGCACCTCAATGGGGCACCTGCTGGACCGGTCTTCAACGCGCCTCGCTGAAATGTTCGTTCCGCCGGGAACCTACTCCTTTGGTGCGGATTTCGACTTCGGGACGGGCGCGTGGGGCCCGGTCACCTGTTCGTGGCAGGACGCCTATGGCTGGTTCTGACCGATGACCGGGCGTCAGTCTCGGGGGTGGTTTGGGGCGTCCGGGGGATTGCCGACACGCAATCCCGTAACCCCTTGGTGTGTGCCCAGGGGGGTCAGATAGGGCTAGGATCGGCCGCAGTCAGCCAAAGGTGTGCCCGACACACCGAGGAGCTGTCGCCAGCCAAAGAAAACGGCCCCTTGCCAGCCGCAGCGATGTAGGAGTCGCTGTGCGCGGCGGTTCGGGGCCGGAGACCTAAGCAGGAGGTCTATGCGATGCAGCGTACCCGCATGCGCCCCCCCGGACGCAACATGACCCACCGAGAAAGTGCCGCGCCTCATGCGCGCCGCTCGGTGGGTCTCTCCATGCCTCCCCTTCCGGACACATCCGGTGGGGGCTTCCCGTCGTTGGGCTCAGTACGGAACACGTCCGCTGACCCCATAGGGGGATGGTGATGATCTAAGTCTCCCGGGGCGGATTCTCCCGGGCCGGCTTCCACCCCGGCCCTTCATCCTCGCCCCGCCGTCCTGGCCTCCGGTGGCTTCCACCCCACCTGAGTCCGATTGACGGCCTCACGTCAGCGCTACCGGGCTTCCACCCCCGGCGGCGTGGCCCTCACGGGCCGAATTTCACTGCTCTCCCAGCAGAGGCCCCAAAAAGGGGCCAAACCCCAAAAAGGGGCCCACGCCCCCGAAGGGGCTTTTCCATGCCCTCCGAACGGAAGGAGGCACCGGCAATAATGCCGCATGCCCTCGCGCAGTGCCACCCACCCTGGGTCGCGCGTCGCGCGGAACATCACCAAAACGGCCTCGCGTCACCGCCGCCGCCTCCGGCCGCGGCCGCCGTCGAGCTCGTCGCCGATCAGGCATCGCAGCAGCTCAACGCCACCGCGTCCAGGGCCATTCACGACCCCCGCGAGTTCCTGCACGCCGCGGCATGGGCCGTCGGCACAGGCCTCCATCCGAAGGCCGGCGCGTCCACCATTCGAGTGGCCGAGGACATCGCCGCCCGTGTCGGGTGGCGCGGCCAGGTCGTCTACGACTGGGACGGCACCGCGGCCCGCGTCGGGCTGAGCCGCCGCAGAGTCGCCGACCATGTCCGCTACCTCCGGGAGCTCGGGCTGCTGGTGTGGCACACCCACGGCAGCCGCGCCAACGCGCGCAAGCGGCGCGGCCGGGACGGGTACGCCGCTACCGCCACCATCTACGCCCTGGCCGTGCCCCGCATCTGGGATGAGGCGATGGGGCGACGCATCGCCGGAGAGGGCTACTACGCCCGCATCACCGGCTACACCGCCGAGGGCCGGGCGCGGGCTGTGGACGACGCCCGGGTCGTCTCCCGCCGACGCAAGCCGCGTTGCACCCCTTCCCTCCGGTCCCAGCCACAGGAGTCCTGTACTGCTGAGGTAGGTGGGAAAGAGACAGACCCGGCACAGCCGGAACCCAAGATCGAAGCACCTGTGGAAAACCCCCGCCGCAGGCCTGCGAAGCGCCCCGCCAACAACCGGCCCGGGCGCC
This sequence comes from Actinacidiphila sp. bgisy160, assembly GCF_057707815.1. Lineage (NCBI taxonomy): Bacteria > Bacillati > Actinomycetota > Actinomycetes > Kitasatosporales > Streptomycetaceae > Actinacidiphila > Actinacidiphila sp. bgisy160. The sequence goes on along the minus strand of NZ_JBYIQW010000002.1, from coordinate 206,129 downwards.
ACCCCCACCAGGTCCGGGCAGGTCTGCAGGTGGCCGCCAAGGTCCGGCCCCTGGTCACGTGGGCGCAGCGCATCCCCCTGCGCCGCCTGGAAGTTGCCCTGCGGCCACTGCTCGATCGCGGGTGGGATCCGGAGCTCATCGCCATCGAGCTGGCCATGTGGGCGCGCGGCTGGGGACTGGACCGCACCGGGCACCCGTGGCGGCCCGACGATCCGGCCGGGTACCTCCACGCCCGCATCCGCCGCATGTTCGCCCCCGCCGGCCCCGAGCTGCTGCCAGCCGACGACGAGACGTGCCGCTGCCAGGCCTGCCGGGAGAACGCCCCTGCCAGCGCCATCCCGAACCAGGCCGCGCGGGCCGCCATCACCGCCAACCTCGCCGAGTACCCCGTTCCGGAGCCGCCGCAGCCCCGCAACGAGTGGGAGGACCGCGCCGCAGCGAAGGAGGCCTTCACCGCCCTCGCGGCCCGGCTCGCCGAGGAGGCCCGCACCGCCACAACGACGTTCGCCCAGTGGTGTGTTTCGGACGCCGAGCCGTCCGGCGCCTGGCGCAAGCCGTGGCTGACCCCGGACGGCGCCCGGTGACGCCGCGACGCAAGCCGACCCACCCGCGCACCCTGCTCCGCGTCCCCAACAGACGCCACAGCGAGGAGAGTGCCCGTGAGCTGGGACGGTGTGCCCTGGTACGTCGACGGGTCAACGACGCCCAACGAGATCGTGCGTGCCCTGGCGTGGGCCGGGGCAGGTGGCGACGAGGGAATCGTGGAGGCCACCGACCTGCGGGTGAGCGCTCTCCCGGCCCCCAGCGATGCCGTCAGCGTCGCGCCGGGCCTGGCCGTCATCCATCTGCCACTGGGCGGGCAGGGGTCGGAGGCCTACATCGCCCGCATGGCATCTGGGGAACAGGTCGACATCGAGCCCACGGACTCCTCCGGCCCGCGCTCCGACCTGATCATCGCCCGCATCGAGGACCCGAACACCGACAGCCAGTGGCCGATCCCGGAAGACCCCACGACCGGCCCGTACGTCTTCACCCGCGTGATCACCGGAGTCCCGACCGGCACCACCAGCATCCACGACGTACGCCCGGACGACTCCGCGATCACCCTCGCCCGCGTCGACCTGCCCGCGAACACCTCCTCGGTCACCGCGGCCATGGTCACCGACCTGCGGCAGCTCACCCAGCCTCGCGTGCGGCGCACCGTCAGCACCCTGACCGGGCAGTGGGCCACACCTGACGACGTCGGCCCGATCACCGACGAGTGGGAGGAATTCCCCCTCAACGCCACCATCAACCTGCGCGTCCCCACGTGGGCGACCCGCGCCGTACTGGAAGGCACCTGGGCCGGGCTGCTCAAGCCGGACACCACCGAGGCCCGCGGGCAGCTCCGGGTCCGCCTGGGGGATCAGACGGTCGTCGCCAACTACTGCACGAGCTCCGCCGGCCGCACCACGCTCATCGCCGGGGGCGAGGTGACCGTGGCCCCCGAGCTGCGCGGCACCGTCCAGCCCGTCGCCCTCGAAGGGATCGGCACGGCCGGGTATGACAAGCCGCTGACCGCCGACATCGGCACCACGGTGCAGCTCGCCGTCACCTGGGTCCAGGCCCCGAGCGCCGACTGATGACCGCCGCAGGCTGGCGGTTCATCGCCCAACGTGCCACGACCGGCCAGTTCCTGGACTGGGACGTGCCGCTCGTCCTGGACCAGGCCCCGAAGCGGGAGCTCAACGGGCCCGGGCAGCTCATCGGCCGCATCAATCCGGAGTACGTGCGCCTCCAGGCCAAGCCCGACGGCCTGCGCATCCTGGAGGAGTGGTCGACGGCCTTGTACGCCGAGTTCCACGGCCGCATCCGGTGGGGCGGCATCGTCACGCACATGTCCTGGGAGGGGCAGTCGTACAAGATCGAGTGCGCGGGCTTCAACGCCTACCCCAACGGCATGGCGTACACCGGCCCGGAGATCCACTCCGGCCTCAAGACCGTCGTCAAGTCCAAGTACAACGACAAGAACCATGACGGCTACATCGACGGGTCCAAGCCGAAGAAGAAGATGCCCAAGGAGAAGTTCAACATCTCCAAGCGCATCGACGCCTACGACATGGTCCGCACCGTGTGGAGCCACCTGCAGAGCAAGAAGTTCGGCAACCTGGGCCTGGTCGTGGACAAGCACGACAGCGGCTACCTGCTGGGCGCCTCCAACGGTGACGACCCGTACGAGGTTGTGTGGTGGGAGGCTCCCGACTGCGGGGACCTCATCCGGCAGGTGATGAGCCTGGCGCACGCCGACTTCGCCGAGTACCACCAGTGGGACGGCGACAAGCAAAAGATCAGCCACCGCCTGCTGCTCGGCAAGCGGCGCCTCGGCCGCACCCGCAACGACCTTCGGTTCTGCCAGGGAGAGAACATCATCGCCCTGGCCAACCCCGAGGGGCAGGGCGAGGACTACGCCAACGAGCTGCTCGTCCTCGGCAAGGGCACCGGCCGGAAGATGGCCAAGGTGACCGTGCACCGCGGCGGCGACAACCGGCTGCGCCGCGCCCGGGTCATCACGTCGAAGGGGACGAGCAACGCCGCGCTCCTGCGGAAGTCCGCCGACACCTGGCTGGCCAAGCACACCCAGCTGCTCACCGTGCCGCAGATCGCCGTACGCGACCACCCCAACGCGCTCCTGGGGTCGTGGGCCATGGGGGACCGCATCCTCGTCCAGGTCGACGTGCCGTGGGTGGGGGAGCTCGCAGTGTGGCATCGGGTCATGGCGGAGGAGATCGACCCCGTGGCCGGCACCGCCATCCTGACCCTGTCCCGTGCCGATGCCGTCAACTCCTGAGCGGGCGGCCGCAGCGGCCTACGCCAAGGCGCTCCGCACGCCACCGCCCGCAGAGGCAGGCGAGTACATGCGCAGGCGCCTGGCCGCCCGTGCCGCTCAGGCCTCCGGCTCGGCGAGCGGCCCGAGAGCGGTGTAGCAGGACCGGCACACGGGCACCGGCCCCTCGGTCTTGAAGGAATCGCTCGCCACCCGGATCAGCAGACCCGGGTCCGCGGCCTCCATGCACACGCCGCCCTCCGGGGCCGCGTGGTACATCCGGCACGCGCAGCGGCAGCCGCCCGGGCGGTGCTGCTCCCACGCGAAGAAGAAGCGCAGCCGGATCGTCAGGACGGGATGCTGCGCCTCGGTGCTCATGGGGGCAGTCTGCCGCCTCCGGGAGGGGTGTCGACACCCCTCCAAAATTGCCTGTGATTCTGGGACTTATCACAGGTAAGGCGGCCCTAACTGCCCCGGTGAGGGCGCGACCTTAGCCCCTGCGGGCTCGCACCCTCCGCCCCGTGATCAGTAACGAGGATCTGAACGCGCGGGTACGGATCACGCGCTTCGCACAGCAGCTCGACCAGCTCTCCCGCCGACTCGACACCATCGAGCGGTCCGCGCAGGCCAGCTTCACCTCCGTCGAGGGCGGCACCTTCGACGTGTTCGACGCCGACGGGGAACTCGCTCTCTCCATCGGCGTCCAGGACGACGGCGCGGCCGCCGTCGTCTACCACTCCCCGGAGCCGCCGCCCACGCCGAGCACGCCCATCGCCGAGGGCGTCATCGGCGCCATCCAGGTCACCTGGGACGGCCAGTTCACCGACGCGGGCACCGCCCCCACCGACTTCGCCCGCATCCAGATCCACCTGCTCCCGTCAGCCGAAGCCCCGGTCGACACCGGAGCGCCGGCCGCCACCATCGAGACCGCCACCGGGGCGTCCGTCGCCGTCGCCACCGACCTCTACACCCCGCAGTACGTGCGGCTCATCGCCGTCAGCAAGGCCGGAGTCCCCGGAGCCCCGTCCGAAGCCGCAACGGCCGCCGCGCGGAAGCTCGTCGGCGACGACCTGCTGAACGGGATCATTGACGATCTCAAGTTGGCCGACGACGCGGTCACCGAAGGGAAGATCGCGCTCGGCGCGGTCAAGAGCACCGCCATCGCCGACGGGGCGATCCTCGAGGAAAAGCTTGCCGCCAACGCGGTCACCCTCGGGAAGATCGCATCCGGCGCGGTCACCATCAACGCCCTGGGCGGCGCGCTCTCCGACCTGGCCGCACAACGCTACGTCGACGCGATGGGCGACCCGGCCGCATGGCAGGTCACCGACTCCCAGCCCGGATCCACCTGGCAGCACCTCTCCGGCATCACCGACGCGCCCACCGGGCAGACCGTCGGCCAGGCAAAGGGATACAACCGGGTCCGCGGTACCACCCTCATCGCGTACGAGCCGGGAACGGTCTACCGGATCAGCGGACGCGTCCGTCTCACCGGCCCGGTCGCCGGCAACGAGGCCTTCTACGTCGGCGCGCTCGGCATCGGCGCCGACAAGACGACCCTCGTCAACCGGTCCGGAGCCAACTCGCCGTCGTCGCACTACTACGTCGCCGCGTCGGGGAAGCCCATCGCCGACTCCGACGGCTGGGTGACGGTCGTCGGCTACCTCAAGGACCGTGCGGCCACGGGCGTGAACGGTTCGGCCGGGCCGAACACCGACCCGCGCGCGGCTGGACTCGTTCACGCGGACGTCCGCTTCATCAGCCCATACCTGTGGCTGAACTACCTGTCGGCGACCGTCCCGAACAGCACCAGCGTCATGCAGGTCGACTGCGTCACCGTCGAAGCCCTGAAAACCGGCCTGGTCGACAGCACGAACTTTGTCGCCGGAAGCGTCACCACCGCAGCGCTCGCTGCCGACGCCGTCACCGCAGGGAAGGTCGCCGCCGACGCCATCACGGCGCGGGAGCTCGCCGCGAACTCGGTCACAGCAACCGAGATCGCCGCGGGCTCGGTCACCGCGGCGGCCGTCGCGGCCGGAGCCATTACCGCCGACAAGCTGACCATCAGCGGCGGCGCCAACATCCTGTCGGACCCTTCGTTTGAAGGCGCGTACACCGCGCAGATCGTTGCCTCCAGCAGCGTGTGGTCGGTCGACTCCACCAAGGGCAACGGCAGCGCCAAGAGCCTCAAGGTCAACGCGGTCAACACGGGCTTGGCTACCAGGACGCAGATCCTCACCACTCTGCCGATCAGTCCGGGCGACCAGCTCTACATCGCGTACGACTACCAGGCCAGCACCGACTACACGCCCGGCGCCATCATCAAGATGTACGCCCGCTGGGAGGACAGCAGCGGCACCGCTATCGGCTTCGGGTCCACGCAGACCGCCTCCCCTGTCCTGGGCCCCACCTGGCAGCGCCTGTCGAACACCGTCACTGCCCCGGCGAACGCTGTCCGGGCCGTCATTTGCGCCGAGTCCTTCCAGGCGCAGGCCGGGACGTTGTGGTTCGACAACGCCGCGGTGCGGCCAGTCCTCCCGGGCACACAGATCGCCGACGGCGCGATCACCACCGCCAAGATGGTCGCCAACACCATCAACGGCGACCGGATCACCGCCAACACCCTGGACGCCTCCAAGATCGTCGCAGCGTCCATCACGGCGGCACAGATCCAGGGTCTCGCCATCACAGGCGACAAGATCGCCGCCAACACCATCGACGCGACCAACATCAAGGCCGGAGCCATCCAGGCGGCCGCCCTCGCCGCCGACGCCATCACCGGCAAGACCATCACGGGCGGGACCATCACCGGAGCCATCGTCAACGGCTCCACCCTGCGCACCGGGGCAACTGGCACGCGCATCGAGCTGGTGCCGGACGACGGGTCAGCCCAACACGACCCCGTCCTGCGGTTCTTCACGGGCGCCGCAGGTGAGACGATCCCCGCCACGGCGGAAGCGTCGGGCACCTTCGGGTACTTCACCCTGTCCGCCCCGCAGTACGGGCAGGGCAGCGCCCTGGTCAACGTGGCGACCCCGAAGGATGCCGGCGACCACGGCTTCATCGAGCTTTTCATGGGGCAGAACGGCGGCCGCCCGAACCCGAACCTCTACATGGACGGCGGCACGGGCACGATCAGCCTGTTCGCGTCGAACGGCGGCGGCAGCGGCGGCACCTTCTACGAATTCTCCGGCAAGGCCCTGACCGTCGATACCTGGCACACGGCCACGCTCAACAGCGCCCAGTGGGTGCCCTACGGCGCCCCCTACGCGGCGCCGGGCTACCAGGAACGGCCGGACGGCACGATCGACCTGCGCGGCACCATGAAGCCCGCCGCGAGCTTCACCCCGGTCAACGGCGGCGTCCTGTTCACGCTGCCCTTCACCCTGCCCTTCCAAGAGCGCTGGGACTGCCGCACCAACTCCACCAACGGCATCGCCACGATCACCGTGCGCACCAACGGCCAGGTCGCCATCGACGACATCTCCGGCACCGTGTCGTGGGTGATGCTCGGCGGAGTCAAGGGCATCCCCACGCAGTGACCTCGGCAGCCGCCCCCCACCACCCGAAAGGACACACCACCCATGACCGAGCGCCAGGTCACCATCATCGGCAACGACACCCTCGGATACCGGTGGACGTGCGGCCAGTGCGGCGTCTACGCACAGGACCCGCTGATCACCCGCGACGAGGCCCTGCAGGCCTTTGATCTGCACTGGACCACCGCCCCGTCCGTCCCCGTGCCCGAGTGGATCGGGGCCCTGCTCACCGCCGGGCAGGCCCTCACCGACGCGGCCGCCACCGACGGCAGCATGCCCGTGCAGCGCACCGCATGGGCCACCGCCATCAGCCGCGCCCCCGCCGCGACCATCGCCGCCTGGCAGTCGCCCGGCAACGTCCACCCCGCGTGACCCGGGCCAGCGCGGGACGGTAGCGCCGACGGGCGTGCACCGTACGGCACAACGCGCGGGCAAGGGAGCTCTCAACGTCCCTTGTGCACCGGGGCCCCTCGCCCGCGCGCCCCACCCCCACGCAAGCCGCCGGCGAGAGGAACCACCGTGGCAACCGGTGCCTATGCCGCCCTGGTCCCCCTCGGCGTCGCCGCCGTCGGAGTCGCGGGCCCCTACCTGACCTACCGCCTCGGCGTCCGCAACGCCGCCCGCACCGAGGAGCAAGACGACCGAGCCGCCGACGCCAAGGGCGTCGAAGCCGTCGTGGAGGGCTTCACCGCCCTCCTCACCGAGTCCCGGTCCGTCCGCGATGACCTGCGCGACCGCGTGCAGGCCCTCGAAGCCCGCTCCTCCGAACAGGGGGCGAAGATCGCCGTCCTGGAAGAGGGCCGCGCCGCCGACCGCCGCCGCATCACCGCCGCCGTCCGCTACATCCGCGCCCTGCGGTCCCTCCTGGTCGAGCGCGGCCAGACCCCGCCGCCCGTCCCCGAGGAACTGAGCGACGACATCGCCGACCCGACGCACGGGCCGGCACCCCGCAGCACGGCAACCCCCGCCGTCGACCACCTGGAGGCCACCCCCTCATGACCTTCTCCCACGTCCTCGCCCACTCCGCCGCCTACGGTGCCGCCGTCGGCTCCGTCCTGCCGCTCGTCGCCGCGGTGATCCTGCGCCCCCACTGGTCCAAGGGCGTGAAGCAGGGCATCGTCGTCGTCCTGGCTGTCATCGCGGGCTTCTCCACCGTCGCCGCCTCGGGCGCCTTCACCGACGCCACGTCCCTCGCGGAGCTCGTCGCGCAGGGCGGACTCACCGGCTTCGCCGTCATCGCCGCGTGTGAGGCCGCGTACAGCGCCCTGTGGCACCGCTTCGGAATCGCTCAGGCCCTCGAGGTCGCCACGTCTCCGGCACCCAAGGCAGTGGACTGCGGCGGCCAGTGCGCCACCCGGGCCGCTGGCGGCCTGTGCCTGGAGCCGTGCGGCCAGGAGGTCGCGCGCGAGTAGGGGCCGCAGGCGCCCGAGGGGGCGCTACTCTGGGAGCACCGGTGGCCGCCTGGCCGCCGGTGCCTTCCGTTGAGGGACGACGGGATGCCGGAACATTCTGCCTTCGGAGTGCGGGCCGGCATCCACCTCCGTTCCGAGACCACTGGCAGCGCCCCACGGGCGTGCGCCGGGACCGGGGAGCCTGCCGAGCGAGGATCCGGTACACGGAAGGCACCGACGCCCAGGCGGCCACCACCACATGCAGGCCCGTCCAGCACACGGGCCGCCCGCACACGAGAGGCAGGCACCATGGCCCGGCAGCCCGAGGCCGACCCGGACAAGGTCGCCGAAGAGGTCGAGTTCCTGATGACAGCCGACCGCGACACGTTCGCGGCCGAGCTGATCGAACACGTGGCGCTCCGCAACCGTCAGCGCGACGCGGCCCGCACGGAAGCCTTCCGGCACCCCGACATCGTCGCCCGCACCGAGCAGGAGGCAGACCGGCTCCTCCGCAACCACGGGCCCCTGGTCGACATGGAAGATGGCGAGACCCGCAAGGCCTACAGGCGCCGGACGGACGGCATCCGCCGGAACCTGGAGTTCGAGCTGCGCCTTGCCACGCTCATCGTGGACGGCGACCGCGCCCGCCAGGGCCGCATCACCACCGACCGCAACCCCGTCCGCCGCGCCCTGCTGCGCCTGGCGGCCGAGAACCCGCAGCGGTTCATCGCCCTCAAGCGCGAGGAACGCCACGCGGCCGGTCTGCAGCCGGACGAGTAGCCGCGTCTCACTGTGAGACACGCGAAGGGCGCACGCCCGCACGGGATGCGCCCTTCGTCGTTCAGCGGGTCCGGTCAGCCGCCGGCACCCTCCTCGGGGGTCTCTTCCAGGATCTTCGCCTTACCGAACACCGAGTCCTCACGGGTGGCCGCGTAGGCCTCGGCGGTGGTGGCGCGGCCCTGCTGCCGGAGCGCTTCGATCACCTTGTGGCGGTTGCCCTTGATGATGGCGGTCAGGCGCATGGCGTCGACCTTGGAGGGGTCGGCGCCGTCGGCCAGGCCGAGGTGCTTGGTCAGGCTCGTACCGAGGATCTTGGCCTGCGCGTTGGCGTGGTTCAGCAGCTCGGTGTACGCCATCTGCTGCGGCGACTGCGGCATCTGAGCCGGGGCGGGCCGGGTGGCGGCGGCGGGCGTCTCACTGTGAGACGCGGGCGCGGCCGCCGCGGTGGGCTTCTTCGCGGCCGCCTTCTTCGCGGGCGCCTTCCTCGGTGCCTGTGCCTTCGCGGGCGCGGCGGGTGCGGTGGGGGCGGGCGTCTCACTGTGAGACACGGGCGCGGCCGCCACGGCGGCGGGCGCCTGCTGGCCGGGGGCCGGGGTAGCCCACTGGTCGGGGTCCGGTTCCGGGTGCTCCGCCATGAGCTGCCGGTGGATGTCCTCCTTCTCCGCGGCCCGCCGGGCCTGCCGCTGCTCCTCTTCCGCCACCAGGAGCGCGGCGCGGCCGCCGATCAGCTCCCCGAGGGTCGTGGTGCCGCCCTGGCCGTCGTCCACCGGGTGGGCGAGGAGGTTCGCGGTCTTCGCCTTCTGGAACAGGTCGTTCAGGGTGTTGGGGTTGTACCAGACTTCCCGCTGCTGGAGTTGGTGGATGTAGTAGTCGATGGGCGTCGCCACGGCCTGCGGGCTGTGCTTGTCGGAGTCGTCCATCCAGTCCGTGGGGATCATGAAGACCTGCAGCAAGGCGTACTTGAGGGCGGCGCTCATGGCCTTGTTGGTGGCCTTGTCGTACTGGTCGGCCGCCTCGCCAACGATCGTGGCGGACCGCTCCCCGCCGTCCGGGCCGACGAAGGTGTACTTCACCTTCACCGTGGCGACCGTGTAGTGGCCGTTCTTGCCGCTGCGGATCTCGTAGCCGTGCTCCACCACCTCGGGGAACATCAGCACGCTGTGGGCGCGCATCGGCCCGGCGACCGCGTTGACCAGGTCGTCAATGCCGCGGAACTTGAAGTTCTGCTGCCGGTTCTCCCGGTTCTTGCCTACGGCGCCGATGTCGCACATCACCGCCACGAGCGCCTGCAGCACCGTCTTGGGCGGCTTGGTCTCGGCGGTGGCGTCGGGGGTGGCGTCGGGGGTGGTCTCGGGGGCGGTGGCGGCAGTCATCGGCGCGGCCTTCCAGTGTGCGGGTGTACCCGGAATTCATCGTCCGGGTGAGGATGCGCGGCGGGAGGTGCTAACCTCCCGCGCTGCCCCAAATACTACACCCGCAGAACCGTCAATGACCGTTCTGGCGCAGGATTCGTGACACAGGATCGGACGCTTCCTCGTCCAGCAGATCCACGCCGTCCCGGTGCCGGGCGTACCAGGCATCCAAGGCCGCCGCGGTGCCCTCCACGTCCCGGTCGCCGGCCTCTCCGGGAGCCGTCCACGTGGCCGCTTCCGGACGCGCCCACACCCGCGCCGTCTCCTCGTACCGCGACTGCGTGGTCTCTGGCGTCAGTCCCAGGGCGGCCGCCACTTCCTCCCAGGAGGCACCGCCCAGTACCTCGGCGAGCACCGTGCGGTCCAGCAACTCCAGGGTCAACACCCGGAGCTGGCGCGCGGCTTGGATGCGCGTCTCCACCGACTGCGGCATCCCCGCGGCACCGACCAACGCCCGGGCATAGTCCGAGATCTCCCACGCCGAGACGGCCGCCGCCACCAGCGCCCGATCCGCCGGACGGACGTCAACCCCCACCGCGACACCCCCCTCATCTGGCGTTCCCGTCGGGAACAGCCTCCCGCGCAGACTACCCTCACATCTGACACAGCCCCCCGCCCCCTGGAGCACCCGATGAGCGAAGCCGTCCCGGCGCCCGCCGACGACGACGGAGACGTGCTCCACATCCCCATCGGCGACATCGCGCCCAACCCCTTCAACGAGAGGGACATGGGCGACCTGGCAGGCCTGGCCGCGAGCATCACCCGGGACGGCGTCCTCGAACCCGCCACGGTGTGCACCGCAACCGCCTACCTCGAAGAACACCCCGAGCACCGGGAGCTCATCACCGCCCGCTACGTGCTCATCTTCGGTGAACGCCGCTGGCGTGCCTCCCTCATGGCCGGACAGCGTGACCTTCCGTGCCTGCTCCGCGACGACCTCGCCGACTCCACCGACCTGCAGCGCGTCCAGTTCGCCGAGAACTACCACCGCAAGCAGGCCACGCCGATCGAGGAAGCCCGCATGTTCGCCCGCCAGGCCAAGGGCGGCATGAGCTACCGGCAGATCGCCGCCGAGTGGGGCACAGCGGCGTCCCACATCTCCCGCCGCGTCGCCCTTCTCGCCCTGCCCCACGACGTACAGCGCGCCATCGACGCCGGGCAGCTCGGCGCCGACGCCGGCCGCGCGCTCCGCGACCTGGACGACCCCGAGCAGCAGAGCGCCGCATGGCGCCTCATCGAAGCGACGGGCATCCACGTCGAAGAGGCCAAAGCCCGGGTCCTCGCAGGGCCAGTAGCCGCGGCCGTGCCCGCGTCTCACAGTGAGACGCCCGCGCCCGACGCTCCGGCCGCGTCTCACAGTGAGACAGCCATCCCCGCACAGAAGCCCGCCCCGCTCACGTGGGACAGGGAGGACAAGCAGCGCCAGGCCGCGGCCGCCGACCGGCAAGAGGCCTGCAAGCACTGGCTGTCCAAGGAGCTCCCGCCCGCCGAGCAGCTCACGCCGATCCTCGCGGGAGCACTGCTGACGCCCATGCAGCAGAACAGCGCCCACACCCTCGCCCTGGCGTGGCTGCGCGCCACCGGCAAGCAGGGCATCGACGTGACGCCGGCCCCCGCATACTTCCAAACCGTCCTGGACCGCGACGACGAGCAGCTGCACCAGCGTGCCGCGCTCGCCGTCGCCCTGGCGGCCGCGGAGCTCCGCGCCGCATCCAAGCGCCGACCCGTATGGGACGGGCGCGACATCGCCTACGTCAAAGCCCTCCAGGACCACGCCGGGTACGTCCCGGAGACGCCCTGGGAGCGCAAGCAGCTCAACGCCTGAGCCCCGCCCACCCGAGAAAGGAACCCCGTGACCCAGTCCGTACCTCCCGCCGGAGGACCGAAGATCCTCGCCGTCGGCGGCCTCAAGGGCGGCGTCGGCAAGACGACCACAGCCGTCCACGTCGCCCTCGAATACGCCCTGCAGGGCAAGAAGGTGCTCCTGGTCGACGCCGACCCGCTGAGCCAGACCGCCTTCGACTGGTACAGCACCACCGCCAAGAAGGGCGCCCCGCTGCCGTTCGACCTGGAGGTGTGGCCGTCGCCCCGCGTCGGCGACCTGGTGGTCGCGCGCGCCCAGGACTACGACGTGGTCGTGATCGACTGCGGCGGTGAGTCCAGCGACATCTTCGGCGCGGCGGCCGCCGTCGCCGAACACGTCCTCCTGGTCACCTCGCCCCGCAAGGCCGAGCTCCGCCGCATCAAGGGCACCCTCGCCGCGGCGGTGTCCGCCGTGAAGGAGGTTGGCCGGCTGGACGAGGTCAGCCTGAACGTCCTGCTCACCCGGGTGAAGAACTCGCGTGGCGCGCACAACGACGCGGCTCGGGACCTGATCCTCAACGCGGGCCTGCCGCTCCTCGCGGCCGAGGTACCCGACCTGGTCGAGTACGAGGACGCCATGGAGACCTGCCCGGCGAGCTCCGGGCACTACGCGAACATCGTGAGGGAGCTGGAAGCCGCGTGACCGCGAAGAACACGCCCACCCGGAACCGGGGCGGCTCCAGGAAGCTCGCGGACTTCGACCTGATGGACGGAGCGACGCCCGCGACGTCCCCGGCCGTGGCCGCTCTGCAGGTCGAGAGCGCCGCCGTCCCGGCCGTGGTGCCCGCCCCCGCGGCAGCCCCGACGACGGTGGTCACCCCTGCTGCCGCCACCCCGGCCCCGGCGGCCGCCGAGCCGCCTGCCGACGCCACCCCGGCGGAGAAGCTCTCCTTCTACGAGCGGATCGTCCACGACGCGCAGACCGCGCACGCGGCCGCCGCCCGCGCGGCCGATGCGCGATTCCTCAACGCCGCCGGCCCGTCCCTCCGCGCGATCCACGAGCAGGGCCTGTACCTCGAACTCGCCGGGCCCGGCGGACAGCCCTACAGCACCTTCCAGGACTACCTCCAGGACCGGTGGAACCTGTCGCGGGCCGCGGGCTACCGCATCCTCAACGCCGAGCCGGTCAGGGAAGCTCTCGCGCCGATCACGGACGTGCAGCCGTCCACCCGCCAGGTCGGTGTGCTCTACCCGGTGTGGAAGGACTTCGGGGCTGAGCAGGTCCGCGAGGTGTGGCAGAAGGCCGAAGCCGCCGGGAAGACCTCTCCCGACGAACTGCGCAAGGCCCGCGACCTCCTCGGGTACAGCAAGAGTCCCGAGCTTGCAGCGCCCCCGAGCTCCACGCCGTCGACCGCGCTCGCCCGCGTCGACAAGGCGCTGACCCGCGTGGACGCCAACGCCGCGCTCCTCCTGGCCAAGGAGAACCCCGAGCGTGCAAAGGAAGTCGCGGCCCATCTCAAGGAGCTGGTTGCCATCCTTGAGATGTGACACACGCCCGTGTCTCACAGTGAGACACGGCAACGACGATGCCCCCCGCCGGAGTCCGGCAGGGGGCATCGGTCTGTCTCGGGGGTCAGCCGTCCAGGGCGACGCGGATCCCCGTGTCCGGCTCGAAGGCGGCGGCCGTGTAGCCGTCGGCCGCCGCTTGTGCGATGTACCGGCGCGCCTCGTCCGCGTCCTGCGCGACCCGGATGCACACCACGCCACGCCGCGGCCTGAACTCGGGGGCGCTGGAGAACACGCGGACGTCGAAGGGGCCGGAGCTCACGATCGGCCCCACCGCACCGGGGCCCGGCGGTCAGGCGCCTGGAACTCCAGCACCAGAGCGTTCTGCCCGATCCGGGACGCGAACCGGGAGCCCAGCACAGCCGCGACGTGGTCGAACGTGACGTTCGTGCCGAACGCCGTCGGCAGCCCGGACGCGGACCGCGCGTCGATCAGGTCGGCCGTCTCGCGGCGGGCGAACTCCGTCGCCTGGCCGTCCATCTCCCCGCACAGCTCGTCCAGGATGAGCAGCCCCGCCCGGTCGTGGAACTCGCGGACCTGCAGCGCGGTCATGCCCGGCGGGGCACCGTCGGGTCGGGTCCACCGCAGGTAGTCCCCGTGGCGCACGTAGCGGGTCATGATGCCCGCCCGCACCGCCGCGTTGCCCAGGGCGATCAGCGCCGTCGACTTGCCCGAGCCGACGCCACCCCACCCGATGACGTGACGCTTCTTGCCGGTGCCGGCCGCAAGCCGGTCCAGCCACCCGCGCAGCATGGCCGGGTGCTGGTGGTCGTCCAGCAGCGGCAGGTCGCCACCGGGCAGCCGGAAGTCCGTCGGGTCCTCCTGCAGGGCCTGATCATCGAGCCGCCAGCCCGCGTAGGAGGTGTGGCGGGCGCGGACCAGCGAGTTGCGCCAGGCCTGCGCGAAGATCAGGCGCTGATGTTCGTCCACGGTGGCGGTCTCGTGCTCCGGCGCGGCCTCGACCACCGGGCGGCCCCGGTCGCGCTGTTCGGCGACTCCGGCAGCGATGAGCTTCCGTACGGCCGCCACGTGGCGGGCGAGGCCTTCGCCGTCGACCTTCGCGGGTGCGGCAAACGCCAGGGTGGGCGCAGACACAGGAACCTCCCTCAGTCGAGTGCTGCGGCGATCTCCGCCGCCGTGGGCTTGCGGGCGGGGCCGGAGCTCCGCTCGTGGATCGAGTCGTCATACATGGGCGCGCGGCCGGCGGGGACGCGTGCGGGTCGCCCGGTCCGCTCGGCAGCCAGAGCGCTGCGGAACCGGTCGGGCTGCGGCTTGTAGTCCCGCATGGCGCGCAGAACGGCCCCGATCTCGACGTTTGTGTATCCGGCGGCCAGGGCGTCGCGGATCATCCCGCGGAGGGCGAAGAACGCCGACCGGGTGTTCCCCGCGTACGGGGCCCCGATGACCTTCGGGCCCTCGTCCTTGAGCCACCAGTTCGCGGCCGTCTGCGCGCGGCTGACGAGCGCCTTCTCCTCCTCCGCCTTGCGCTCCTTCTCCGCGGCCTTCTCCTGCGCCTGGCGCTCCCTCTCCTCGGCCTTCTTCGCCCGGGCGGCCGCGACAGTCTTCTGCCGCTCGGTGAGCGGCTTGGCGGCCGCAGGAGCGTCCTCGCTGTCCGGCTTGGGCCTGGACCTCCGGCGGGGCTTCTTCGGGGCGTCAGTGGCCGCCTGAGCGGCCGCCGTGGCCTCTCCTCCGGCCTGGCCCTGCCGTCCCTCCTTCGGGGCGATCACAATGCCGTCCTCGGCTTCACCGCGGGCCGCATAGAAGTCCTTGAAGGACACCGGGCCGGTGTAGCCCTCCGGCGGGTTCTCGTGGACGGTGTACCGGTACCGCTGACGGGAGTTGCCCGCGTACCGGATCAGCTCCGACTCGATGGCCCCGATCTCAACGAGCTGATCGAGGTACGGGGTCAGGGACTGAGTCCGCGAGAACCCGCAAATCTGGGCGAGCACTTCCTGCGTCGGCCACACGTCGGCGTCGCCACGGGTCATCGACACGTGCGCGGACAGCGCCCAGTACAGGGTGTGGGCCGCGGGCTTGACGCCGGACAGCAGCACCCAGTCGCCGACCATGGTGAAGGGGGCGCGGCGTCCGGCGCGCACCTCCAGCTCGGCGTCAACGGTGTCATGCGCGGTCATGCGGCAGCGCCTTCCAGGACGGGGCGGTAAGCGACGGGGACGGGCTTCCCGCCGGCCATGTGGCGCTTGCGGCGGGACAGCAGCCCTCGGCGGATCAGCTCCCCGGCGAAGAACCGGGTCTCGTGCGGCGTCAGGCGCGCCATGGTGGCGGCGTCCGCGCACGACACGTACTCGTCGGGGCGGGTGAAGACCAGCGCGGCGTACAGGACGAACGCGCGAGGGGTGAGGCCTGCCGCGTGCGCCGCGCGCAGTGCGCGGCACGGCTCCGGGCAGGCCGGTTGCGTGGTGTTCACAGGGAGAGTCCTTGTGCAGGTGGCCGGGGCCGCCCTTGCGGGCGCGTGGGCGGCCCCGGTGCCGGTAGGGGGCGAAGGTCAGGCGGCGGCCGCGTCGGCGGCCTGCTTGGCCGCCTCTCGCGTGAGCCTGCGGTTGCGCTTCCGCATGGCCTTCCGCTCCTCTGCGGTCGTACCGCCGCGCACCCCCGCCTGGTCCTTCGACGTCGGCAGGGCCAATGCGTCACGCAGGCACTCCGTGGCGACGCTGCAGAACTCGCACGCGGACTTGGCGAAGGCGATGCCGTCCAGGTCCGTGGGGTGCGGGTACATGTCGTCGGGCTTCACATCGGAGGCCGTGACGCACACCCCGCGGCGGAAGGTCGGCATGCGGGACACGTCGATCACGCCTCCTCCTCCCAGCCGTGCTGGAAGACGGTGGCGAACATGTTGGCGATGTCCTCGACGGAGATGTTCTCCAGGATCCGGTCCTTGCCTTCCGGCTTCCACGACGGGGAGATGCTGGAGGGCTTCGGCGCCATCCACTCGACGCCGTCCACGATCAGTCCCGTCGCGGGGTCCACCACTGCGTCGGTGCCCGGCACCCGCTCAAGACGCTTGAGCAGTGCCTTCTGGAAGGCCGGGTAGACCTCGAACACCATCTGGACCTGGTCGGGGAAGTTCACGCCGATGAAGGAGGTGAAGGCGTCCGGCTTGGTGATCCTCGGCCCCGGGGCGGGCTTGTTGACGGCCCAGCTCACCGTCTGCTTCTCGTCCAGGTAGCTGCCGATGCGGTCGAGCTTCTCCGTGTCGAACCGCTCCAGCAGTCGCCAACGCAGCTCGGCTTCCCGCTCCTCCTTCAACTCCTTCGCGCGCATGGCGATCACCCAGTACGCCGACACCTCGTCGGCCAGTTCGTCCAAGGGCCGCTTGGGCTTCGTCGTGGCGGCCGTGTCGGCCGCGGTGGGGCTCGCCTTCGATTCGGCGGCGGGGACCTCGTCCAGCTCGTCCGGGTGGGAGATCTGGCCGGTCACCAGCAGCTCGTTGACGGCCTTGTCGAACGAGGTCTGGATCGCCGCGCGGTGCTCGTCGGTCGGCTCCGTGATGCCCCGGTCCCCCGGGATGGCGTCGGAGGCGCCGAGCGGGCCCTTGTAGCCCAGGTCCACGCGGAGGGGGTTGGCGCGAAGCGCATCGAACGCGGTGTGCCCCCTGCTGATGAAGGCGTCGATGGTCGCTTCGGGGTCCATGCCGGGGGTGGTGAGGTCGCTCGGGTTCGTACCCGTCGTGTCAGTCATGACGGACGTGCCTTCCGTAGTGCGGTAACGGGGCGGGACCTTTGCGGCGCCACACCTATAGGGAACGGCGGAGTTGCCGCAGGTGTGACAGGCCCCGGGGGGCTGAGAGCTACCTCAGCCCGACACCCAGAACATTACACCCGCACAACTGGAAGTCAACGGTGCCCCCCTGGTGCAACGTCAGCACGCGACACAACCCAACACCGGGCCTACCGTGCGCCCCGGCCTGCCCCGGCGCCACTGGCTGCGCACCATCGGCGCCACCCGGGCGGGCCCCGGCCGGCCCCTACCCGGGAAACCAGGGGCCGGGCGGAAGCACCACCCGGACGGGCAAGGTGCGGGCGACGTCCTCCTGGTTGCCCCGCACAGCGAGCGGGGTGCGCGGCGTGGAACCCGCGGCACTCGCTGGCCTGCGCCCTGCCCGTCCGGCCCCAACCTGCACCGGAAGGAAGAAGAGGCCCGAGCGTGACGACCACCCCGAGCGTTGTCGCCCCACGCTGGACGGCCTACATGCCCCTGGAAGCCCTCACCCCGGCCGCCCGCAACCCCAAGCGCCACGAACTGGCCCGCATCAAGGCGTCGATCCGCGACCACGGGTTCGTGGACATGCCGATCGCGGACGAGCGCACCGGCCGCATCATCGGCGGCCACGGCCGCCGTGAAGCCCTCATCGACATGTACGCCGAAGGCGAGTCGATGCCCGGTGGGCTGATCCTGGACGAAGACGGCGGATGGCTGGTGCCCATCGCGCGCGGATGGGCCTCCCGCAACGACCGCGAGGCCGAAGCGCTGATCATTCAGCTCAACCGGCTCACGGCGGCCGGCGGCTGGGACGAACGGGTACTCGCCGCGATGCTCGAAGACCTCGTCACCGAGGAACCGGACCTGTTCGACAGCCTGGCCATGTCCGATGAGGAGATGGACGAGCTGCTGCGCGCGGCCCCCGCCGCGTCGCTCGGCGAGGAGGACCAGGCCGTGCCTCTGCTCCACCTCGGCGACGACGAAGACGACGCCGACACCCCGCCCGGGCAAGGCGAGCTCGGTGTTCCCGCCGGGAACAGCTCCGACGGCACGTGCCACGCCTGCGGCCGCCCGATCGACGGCTGACCGCCTTGGCGCGCCGCAAGCCCCGACAGCGCACTGGGGCACTCCCAGCCCACCGCCCACGCCTGCTCAGCCCAGACGTGGAGAACAAGTTGATCGACGCCACCCGCCAGGGCGCGCCCGTACAGACGGCCGCCGCGGTGGCAGGCATCGGCCGGACCACGTTCATGACCTGGCTCGCACGCGGCCGCGACGAAGCTGCACGGATAGCTGACGGTCTCGAGCCCGATCCGGCCGAAGAACCGTTCGTGACGCTGCTGGAGAAGATCGCCCACGCCCGCGAGCTCGCCCACGCCGGGGCCGTCCTGCAGCTCCGCCGGCTCATCAACGGTGGCTACATCACCAAGGAAGTCACCCGGAAGATGCGCGACCCGGAGACCGGCCAAATCGTGGAAGAGACCACCGTCGACAGGGCCGGGCCGGACTTCCGCGCGATCTCCTGGTACCTGGAACGCGCCCACCGGGCGGAGTGGGGCAAGGACGCCACGGTGCTGGAGATCACCGGCCCGCAGGGCGGCCCCGTGGCCGTGGAGACCACCGACGCGGACGCGCTCGCCGAACGCCTGGGCATCACCCTGCACGCCCTCACGTACCCCGACGACGAGGACCAGGACCCGGGCGACGACGACGCCAACTGAGGCCGCGACGCAAGCCGTACCGGCCCGCCACGCTGCCGACCTTCCCGCATCCGACCCGGAAGGCACGCCAGCGATGACCGCCACCCTGTACCCCGGCGCGGACCGGACCAAGAACTGGTTCGGCAAGAAGTACCCCGGCGACAAGATCAAGCCCAAGCGCGGCATCCTGCACACCACCGAGGGCACCGGCTTCACGGACTACGCGGGAGGCGCCAGCGCCCCGCACATCACCGGCGGCCCCGACTTCGCCCGCAAGCGGCTCGTGTTCCGCCAGCACCTGCCGTTCGACCGCTCCGCCCGCGCGCTCGTCAACGCCCCCGGCGGCGTCGAGACCAACACCGCCGACGCCCTGCAGATCGAGCTCATCGGCACGTGCGACCCGGCCACGCACAAGGCGTGGGCGAAGCGCGGCATCCAGCACATCTACTGGCCCGAGGCGCCAGAGTGGGCGATCCGCGACCTGGCCGCCTTCATGGCCTGGCAGTACCTCAAGAACGGCATCCCGCTGTCCGGCCCGGGCGCGGGCGACTGGCCCGCCTACCCCGCGTCGTACGGCGCCCACAACGGCGTGCGCTTCTCCGGCAGCAAGTGGAACACCTTCCGCGGCTGGTGCGGCCACATGCACGTGACGGAGAACCTGCACGGCGACCCTGGGCACATCCCCTTCGCCGAGATCCTCGCCGCCGCCAAGGCCGCGGCCGGCGCCAAGCCCCCGGCACACAAGCGCGTCATCGTGTGGGCCGGGACGACCGCCACCGCCATCGCTGCACTCGCCGGTATCACCCTGGCCGCGCTCAGCGCCGCGAACCCTGGCACGGACCTCAACCACATCAAGCCCGGGCAGCCCCTGAACCTGCCCGACAGCGCCCACGACGTGACCCCGCCGCCCAGCAAGCCGCCCGTGAAGCCGCCGGTCAAGCCGCCCGTGAAGCCCAAGCCGCCCGCGGCCCCGAAGTTCCCCGGAGCAGGTAAGTTCGGCCCGGGCAAGTCGAACACCTACGTCACCCAGCTCGGCAAGCAGCTGGTCAAGAAGGGGTACGGCAAGCACTACAGCAAGGGCCCCGGCCCGACGTGGGGCGAAGCCGACCGGCTCAACGTCCGCGACTTCCAGCTCTCCCGGCCCGAGCTGCGCCGCGACGCGGACGGCATCCCCGGCCCGCTTACCTGGAAGCTGCTGTTCTCCTGACCCCCGAGGGTCGGCCCGCAACGCGCGGGCCGGCCCCACCCCACCCCGCGAAAGGCCCCCCGTGGCAGGCGAGACCGTCATCACCGTCATCGGCAACCTGGTCGATGACCCCGAGCTGCGCTTCACCCCCTCCGGTGCCGCAGTCACCAAGTTCCGCGTCGCGTCCACGCCGCGCACCTTCGACCGCCAGACCAACGAGTGGAAGGACGGCGAGAGCCTGTTCCTCACCTGCTCGGTCTGGCGCCAGGCCGCGGAGAACGTCGCCGAGTCCCTGCAGAAGGGCATGCGCGTCATCGTGCAGGGCCGCCTCAAGCAGCGCTCGTACGACGACCGCGAGGGCGTGAAGCGCACCGTCTACGAGCTCGACGTGGACGAGGTGGGCGCGAGCCTGCGCAGCGCAACCGCCAAGGTCACCCGGGCCAACGGTGGCGGCGGCCGCCAGCAGGGCGGCCAGCAGCAGGGCGGCGGCTGGGGCAGCGCCAGCGGTGCGCCCACGGGCCGCCCGGACGACGACCCGTGGGCGAGCGGCCCGCCCCAGGACGAGCCCGCGTTCTAGGCGACAGGCGCGCCCCAACGAAGACGGCCCCGGCATTGCCGGGGCCGTTCCTATGCGTGCACCTTGCGGTGCCTGCCGGTGGGCTTGCGGTGCTTGCCGTGCCCGCTGTGCGCGGACCGCGCGGCGTGCCTGCCCGTCGCCTGCTGGGGAGGATCCGACGGCGCGGGATCGGCCGTCGCCGGGTCCGTCCACGGGTCAGTGGTCGGCTGCGTGGGGTCCGTCGGCTGCGTCGGGTCCGTGGTGGGGTCCGTCGGGACCGTGGGGTCGGTCGGCTCGGCCGGCGGCTGGTCCGGATCCGTCGGCACGTCGGGCACGTCGGGCACGTCGGGCACGGTCGGCTCGTCGGGCACGGTCGGCGGCGGCTCGACCGGCAACGTCGGCACGGTCGGCGGCGGCTCGACCGGCAACGTCGGCACGGTCGGCGGCGGCTGCGTCGTGTCGGTCGGCGGAGGTGTTGTTCCGGAGCTCGGCGACGGCGTGGTGCCCGAGCTCGGCGGCGTCGTCCCGGACGTTGGCGCAGTCGGCACGGTGACCGGGGTCTCGACCGGCGGAGCAGGCGGCGTGATCACCGGAGCAATCGGCACGGTGACTGGGAGCGTGACCGGGGTCGGGGGCAGCGGCTCCAGCGCGTCGAACGGAGAGGTGCCGGTCGGATCGAAGACGTCGACACCCACGCCCATCACCAGCGCGCTGACCGCACGCCTCGCGTCGTCCGAGACGGGCGCCCCCGGCTCGACGCCGAGCGTGCCCAGCGCGAGCGCGGCCAGGCGCTTCGGGAGCGCAACGACCTGCCCGGGCTTGGTGTGGGCCGCCTGCTCCTCGATCAGGTCGCAGTATTCGCCAATGCGGATCGGGTCCGACCCCCACAGCACGAACCGGCCCTCTCGCCGCAAGTTCCGCGTGCTTTTCTTGACGCCCAGCGACCTCGTCCAGGCCTCCGCCGCCGAATCGCTCGGGAAGATCCGCAGAATGAGGCGTTCGTCGTCGTACTCGAACCAGTACGCCGCACTGGTGGCGTCGACGCTGGCGGAGGCCAGCATCACGTGCCCGTCAGCGTCCACGCACCGCGCCTTGAACGCGGCGATCGTGGCGCACGCCTCGTGCCCGGCCGCGGCAAACTCCTGGAATTGCGGGTCATCCGCGAAGGCGCCCACCGTGGGGTCGTCGGTGCGCGGTTGGACGTTGCTGACCGCGTAGCCGAAGCCGACGCTGGTGGCCGCGACCGCAGCAACGAGCGCCGTCCGCCCTATGCGGCGCCGCAGGGGCGTCGCAGCGTGCGCGGGCCCAGTCGGGTGTGCAGGTGCCGGCGGCGGCGCGTCTATGCCGGGGCCGAAAATCTCGTCCAGTGACAGGGCCTGCGGCATCGCCGGACGGATCAGCTCCTGGATCGCGTCCGGGTGCAGCATCGGGTAGTCGTCCCTGAGCGCTTCCTGTGCGGCCCGCACAGCGGAGGCGAGAGTCTGGGCGGGGTTGAGCGCCAGGACGCGCATGGCTCCGCGCTTGATCAGCGCAGCGTCAGAGCGAAGTTTGCCGCTGACCAGGACGAGAGGCAGCGGCGGTTGTGCGGCGGTACTCATTTCGCACTGCCGTCCTTGACGTGCTCGGCCAGCAGCTCGGCGGCGTGCTCCAGGATCTCCTGCGCCTCGATGGCGCCTATTCGCTCCTTGCCGGTGGCGATCACCTCGGTGCCGCCGTCGTCGGAGGTGACCCGGGCCGCGAACCGTGCCTCGGCTGTGTGGTTGTCGCGTGAGCCCGCGTCGGGGCGCACGGTGACGCGCTCGGCGCGCTCCTCGGCCAGGGCGCGGTGGATGGCCGCGAGACCGGCCAGGCGCACGGACTCCGGCGGTGCCTCACGGGGCAGCAGCAGCGGCGGGTGAACGGCACCCACCTGGGTCGGCTCCGGCTTCCGTGCGCGCCTGTGCCTACCCGTCCCAGCCATCAATCCCACCCTCATCAGCCCTGCCCCCCAACGGGAACAGGGTTCGCGTCCACGGTCGCCAGAGCGAACCGATACTCCGCGATCCTACTTTCCTGGGGGACCGCGGCCCGCAGCTTAGCCCTGGCTCGGGCGTGCCTGGCGCGCGCCGTGGCGTGCGAAATCCCCAACAGGTCAGCGGCCTCAGCGGCGTTGACGCCGACGTAGTCGATCAGGGTCAGAATTTCTCGGTCGATGCGCCGCATTCGGCCCACCTCCCGGACGACGGCCTCCGCCATCTCGTTCTGCTCGGCGACCTGCTCCGGCCCGGGCTGCGCCGCCGGGGTGTCCACGGCGATCATGTCCGCGCAGGGCACCTCCCACATGCGGCGGCCGCGCGCCCGGGACCAGTCGATCGCGGTGTTGCGGGCAATGGACATCACCCAACTGGTGACTCCGCCATCGCTGGACAGACGGTAATTGCCGATCGAGCGGACGACCTTGACCCAGACTTCCTGGGTGACCTCCGCGACGGCCTCGGGGTCGCGCACATAGCGCTGCACGTCGCGGTACACCTTCTGCCACAGCGCGGAGTACAGCCCGGTCAGGGCGGCCTCCTTCTGCGCGTCGCCTTCCCGAGCGGCCGCGGCCAGCGCTTCCAGCTCCGGGTCGGGTGCCACCGGCTGTGAAGACCGGCGGGTGTAGGTGATACGCACAACTAACCCCTTCGGAGGGAACGAGTCCGGGGCGCCATGCCCCCACCTGTATTCGAACACATATGCGATACGTTGCAGGTCTGCGGGTTTAGCGTTACGGTGCGGGACACGCCGGGCGTAGCTGCCCGGAGAGCCCGCAGCGAAAGGCGTCCGCCGTGTCCTCCCCGTCCCCCGCACGTGACCTGTTGGCCACCGTCGAAGCTGGACGGTGGCTGACCCACGATGAAGCGGCCGACGCTGCGCGCCGTGCCGGCCGTCGCGTGACCGGCTCGTCGGACGACCTGTGCATCGACGGGGTTCCGCTGCGATCCGCCGTGCGATGTGGCCGCCGTTCGGGCGCCGTCATCACCGACGCCGGGGGCCGCTTCCTGGTCCGCCGCCCCGCCTGACTTCCGGCGCGAAAGCGGGTTGGCCTTCCACGCCGATGGGGTTGTGGAAGTGGATGTCTCTTCCACGTTGATGCTGCTGTGTTGGTCGGTGTCCCCTCCACGCACTAAGAGGGGGGTGCGTGCGCGGAGGGGAACTCAGATTACTAGCCGGTAAAGCAAATTTTCTGGCCAGTAAAGCAACCCTTAGTTCATTCCACTCTTCGCTCGGTCGAAGTGGAATGACGCGGGCGTGATTACCAGCCGAGATCGCCGTCGGTGTGCATGCCACCGCCGGAGGTCGGGGCCACTACCCAGCCGAGGTCACCCTGCGGGGCGACGACGGCGGGGGCCGTCGTTGCGGACTCGGACTCGGCGGCGGACGCGGTGGTGGCGAACAGCGTGGTCATGGCGGTGGCGGCGAAGGCTACGGCCACGACGACGCCCAGGGTGCGGGACATAAGGACTCCTTGGGGTGTGGCCCGGAACAGGTCAGGTCCCGGGACGATCTGCTCTGGTTTGTCACCACAGAGTGATCTTGCGGCCCAACCATGGTCTACGCCACGGGTACGATCAACCGGAATGGCCGTAAGAAATGACGTACGTAAAAAGTGGGCGTGTGTGTTGCGGGGAAAAATCGACGTTTCGGACAGTGACGTGCGTCACATCATGTTTGAGGACGACGTCCTCAAGGCGTACGCCAAAGCCAGGGAAGGCCTGTATCTCGACCCGATAGATCGGGCAAAGCTCCTCGAATGGGAACTTGCAATCCCGGACCCGACCAACCCTGATCAGGTGGTCCCCAGGGAAATCGAGCGGATACCCGAGGTGTACCGCGACAACGCCATCAAGTCCCTCACCGGAGCCCTGACCGCCCTCGAACGCGTCAGCCACGTGATGGACGCGCTCCGCCGCAACTACCCGGCCAACGGGGGCACCACCGACCTCGGCATCACCCTCATGCGGGGCGACCGTGACCGCGTCACCGCCGCCATCGCGCGGGCCGCGGACGCGTCCGTCCTCGGCGTCTGGACCTCCAACCCGAACATGCGTCCGGCCGCGGAGCTCGCCCGACTGGAGGCCCACGACGTCGAGTTCCGGCGGTCGGGCCGTGCCATGTACAGCCTCTACGCGGACGAGTTCCGCACCGCCGAGCCCATGCAGGCATGGGTGCGACGCGTCAACGAGCAGCAGGCCGGGCAGGTCAGGACGCTGCCCGCCGCTCAGTTCTGCAAGGTCAAGATCGTGGACCCGGGCCTGCCGCATGGTCAGGCCTTCATCGAGGACTACCTGGACGGAGACCCGGACAGCGCGCTGCACGTCCGCGATCCGCGCATGGTGGCGTGGCTCGGCGCCGAGTACCAGCGATGGTGGAATGCTGCCCTCCCGTGGGACGGCACCGAGCGCTTCCTGCCCGACGAGGACGCCGGCACCACCATCCGCGTCACCGACGAGCTCGACCTGTGCATCCTCCTGTTCACCGAGCAGGACAAGACGCAGGCCTGGATCGCCGAACGCCTCCACCGCGCGGAGCGGTTGATCTCCGGGCGCATGACGAAGCTGCGCCTGCAGCTCGGCTTCAAGACCAAGGGCGGCCTCATCGCCTGGTGGATGACCTCGCCGGACCGCGCCGCGTACCTGGCCGCCATAGAGGGCCGCGGAACGACGATCGCCACGCACCGCAGGAGTGCATGAGGGGCGACCGCTGAAACACGACCGCCGCGCACCCCCAGGTCGGGGTGCGCGGCGGAGTCGTGTGCGGCCCGGGCTACCCGGTGACGGGCAGCGGGTACTCGGGGATGTCCAGCCAGTACCGGTGCACCCCGTCCGGGGACACCGTCAGGCCGAACCGGTCGAAGTCCGGGCGCTCATGCCCGTCCCACCAGGCCCACGCCGCGGCGACCTCATCCCACAGGCGCCGCGGCCCGTACTCCACGACGTGACTGACCGGCTCGCCGGGCACATGGTCCGCAGTCGCCCACGAGTCGCCCGCCGTGTCGGTCAGCCACAGCGTGAACTTCCCGCCGCTGTACCGCTCCACCTCCATGGCCACAGTCGGCACCTGCAGACCGACCGCGAACTGAGCGATCCACGGCAACAGCTCGTCCACGGGCACGCCCGTGGTCGACCGGTCGCCGTCGCCCGGCCACTTCTTCCCGCCCAGGTACTCGATCGGCGGACGGGCCTGCGGCCGCTGCTGCCGCAGCCGCATGAACGCCGACGACATCACGAACAGGCCCGTGGCCGATCCGTCCTCGCGCACCGTCAGGCGCACGATGCCCTCACCGCCGTAGTCCGGGCCGAGCGGCGCCAGGACCAAGCCGCCGGGCCGGGTCTGCTCGATCCACGCGGGCGGCACCGTCGTCACCGAGCACGTGGCGATGACCCGGTCGTACGGGCCGCCGGCCGCATACCCGACCGTGCCGTCGCCCACCACCGTGGTCACCCGGGACCCGGCCGCCTTCAATGCCTGCGCGGCGGCCGCCGCAACCGTCTCGTCGTACTCCACCGTGACGACCTGGTCGTGCCCGAGCCGCGCGGCGAGGAGAGCAGCGTTCCAGCCGGTGCCCGTGCCGATCTCCAGCACCCGGTCACCGTCCTCCAACTGCAGCGCAGCGAGCATGCCGAAGACCATGCGGGGCTGACTGTTGGACGACGACGGCAGGCCGCTCGGCTCGGCGGCCTCCCCGTCGCTGAACTGGGTGGTGATCGGGGAGTCTTCCGCGACCGCCTCCCACCACCCGGCGGGGTCCGCGTCCCGGTCGATCTGCCTGTGCTTGCCGCGCCCCTGGTCGGCCCGCGCCCACGCCTGCGGCGGGATGAACAGGTCACGGGGGGCCGCTGACAGTGCGGGCAGCCACTCCGCGGGGAGATCCCCTGCCTCAATGAGCGCGGAGGCCAGCCGCGTACGGCCGGCCTCCGGCTGGTGCTGGTCGCTCATCGACTACCGGCCGCTGCTGTCGGAGTGGCCGCCGTCTTCCTGGCCGCCCTTGCCGCCGTGGTCGTTGCCGGAGCTGCTGTCGCTCTCGCCGCCGTCGGCCGCGACCACGCCGACGTGGGTCTCGGTGGCCTCGGTGATCTCGTCCATCGTGTGACCTCCTTGGTCTGTCCGCGCGGGGACCATCCTCGCGCGGGTCGTGCGTCTTGCGGGCCCCGTTCCGGCCGGCTGACCTCCGGCCGGAACGGGGAGTTGGAAGCCGTCTCCCGGGCGAGGCCCCAGCCCCGCGCGGGAGACAGCCGTTCATGGGAGGGACGGGGCGTAGGGCCGGTGAAGGGCATCCGCCGTGGCGCGCTGCAGGCACAGGCCCTCGGCCATGCAGGCGCGGCACTTCCCGCGCGGAACCGCCAGCCCGGCCGGGTACACCGCGACCACTGGGGTAACCGGCACGCCGTCGACCAGGCACAGCAGGCACGTCCCGGGCGCCCACGGGCGGGCGTCGAGCAGCTCCGCCTCCTCGTCGTCCAGGACCACCGCGGCGGCCGCCATCACGCCCGCACCATCACCGGCATGGGCGGCGCCAGCTCGAACCGGTCCAGAGCGTGCGCCAGCAGCTCCGGCACGATGAGTCGATCCGCCGACTGCGGCACCCGCCAGTGCGGGCCCGGGCCCTGGCGCTTGGCCGGCGGCGGCACCGGGATGCGGAACGCCCGGCCGTAGCAGAGCCCGCGCGGGTGCATCCACTGCGCGAGCGTGCCCGGGGGTACCAGCCACAGAAGCGAGTCGCCGTGCGCGATGACCGGGCCGCAGCCGCCGACCTGGAACCGCTCCATCCATCGCACGGCCCGCTCGCCTGCCGCGCCGTACGTGGTCAGCACCAGGTCCCAGGCGTGCCCGGTCGGGCGCAGAGTCCATTGGCGGACCAGCTTGGCGAGCTCGGCGAACTCGTCGGCGGCGGGCGCGTCCTGGCCCGTCGTGGTCGGTGCGGCTGCCGTCATGGCGACCCCCTGTCGATGCGGTCACTGTCCACACAGGTAACCGCCCGATCACGCTCCGCAGTAGGGCAAACAGACGGCAATGTGCCCGCACGCCCTAGGGCCAATTTGCGATTCCTTTACTCGGAGGGGAAGGCTCCGCCGTACCTTTGACGCATGGTCAGCACTCCCGACGCGAGCCGAAACGTCATCCTGGAAGCCCGGATGACTGCCGCCGGCCTGAGCGCGAGCGACCTCGCAACGGCGATGAACGACGCCTTACTTGCCCGCACCGGCCGCCGCGGCGAGCTCACCGACCGCACCATCCGGCGCCTCCTGAGCGGACAAACCCGATGGCCGCAGAGCAGACAGCTCCTGGCGCTGGAGGCAGTATTCGGCTGTACGGGTGAGGCCCTGGGCTTCACCAGGCCCCACCGCTCCAAGCGGCCGCGACCAGAGAAGGCACCAGTGGACCGCCGCGCATTCATCACCGCCACCGCGGCGGCCGCCGCCCTCAACGCCGCGCCCGCCGCCGCATCCCCCCGCATCGGGCGAGCCGACATCGAGCGCCTGCAAGCCGAACTCGACGCGCTGTCCGCGCAGGACCAGAGATCCGGCGGCTCCGCAGCCATCGAGACCCGAGCCCTCGCCCAAGCGCAGATCGCCACCGACCTGATGAACAGCGGGCAGGCCACCAGCAGCATCCGGCGCGCCGCATACTCCCTCGCCGCCAACGCGACCATGGCCGCGGCGTGGGCAGCGCTCGACACGCACGCCATGGACCGCGCGCAACGCCACGTCGAACGCGCCTTGACCCTCGCAGGTCTGTCCGGCGACTCCGTCGTCGTCCTCCGCGCGTGGAACTACATGGCCCTGCTGGCCTCCCAGCAGCAGCGGCCGGCCGACGCCCAGGCCGCCGCCGAACGCGTCCGCGGCAACGCGATGACCCGCCGCGACCCGCTCTACGCATCCCTCGGGCACGCCCGCTTCGCCCTGGCCCTGTCCCAGCAGAACGACACCCGCCGAGCCCTGCGCGCCATCCGGCTGTCCGAGGACGCCCTACACCGCGCCGACCCCGCCGCGCCCCGCCCCGCATGGTTCGGCTTCTACGACATCGCCGAATGGCACGGCCTGTCGTCCCTGGTGCACCTGCGCATCGGCCGCCCCGACGAAGCCGAGTACCACGCCCACCGGACCCTCGCCCAGATCCGCCCCGGCTACGAGCGGAACCAGGCCTACTACACCGCGCAGCTCGCCCTGGCCCAGGTCAGGCAAGGCGACCTCGAACAGGCCTGCCGCACCGCTGACGCCCTCTACACGCACGGCCTGCCGAACTCCGGGCGCGTGCGTGCACTCCTGCGCAACTTCCGCACCGAAGCGGCCGCAACGGGGTCAGCCCGCGCCCGCGCATGGCTGAATGACACCCGGACCAACACCCTGTGAAAGGACTCGCACCCATGGACCTGGAGCTCCGGCGCGTAGGACGGGAAGGCCTTGACGAGGTACGGCAAACGCTCCTGGACGTGTTCGCCGAGGTGTACGCCCACCGCATGAGCGATCCGTTCTTCAGCGTCGAACGCTTCGATGAGCGGCTGACCGGGCACGCCGGCCGCAACTCATGGGAGGCCGTCATCGGGTACGACAACGGCACACCCGTCGGCTACGCCTACGGTGCAGCGCTGCAGCCCGGAGCCCGCTGGTGGATGCACCAGCTCGACCCCCTGCCCGAGGACTACACGGAGGAGACCGGCGCCCGCACCCTCGCGCTTTTCGAGCTCATGACCCGCGAGCAGTGGCGCGGCCAGGGGATCGCCCGCCGCATCCACGAGGAGCTGCTTGCCGGTCGCGCCGAGGAGCGCGTCACGCTCCTGGTCGACCCGCGCAAGACCGAGGTCAAGGCCACGTACGAGCGATGGGGCTACACCAACGTCGGCGAGCAGAAGCCCTTCCCCGACTCCCCGCTGTACGCCACCATGGTCCGCCAACTCCGAGCCCCCACGGCCGCGTAGCGCCGCCAGCCACCGCCCGCCCGCCACCCTGCGGGCGGGCGCCGTGCTCCGCGGACGGTGGCACACTGATCGTGGGGCGGCAATGATCCCCGGGACGCTCCCGGGACACCTGGCGGTGACGGCCGCCGCCCCCGTCGACCGTCTGCCGGGACCAGGCAGGGACCAGGTGACTGGACCCTCCCGCTACGCGGTGCCCCGCTCAGGGGATCCCCACCGTGCGGGGCGAGATGCCCCCGGAGACGCCGAACGCCCCGCCCCGGGAATCCCAGGGCGGGGCGTTCGCTTTCGCGCTGCTCAGTCCCGCAGCGCCTCGAACCTGGCCTCCGCCTGCAGCAGCAGATCCACGCTGGAGTGCCGGGCGTACAGGGCCCGGATCTCCTGCCCGGCCCGCGCGTCGTCGCGCTGGACGCCCTGCTGCCGGGCGGCCGCGGTGCGCAGCGCGTCGCAGAACTCCTGCGGCGGGGTGACCGCGCGCAAGGCCTGCACCACGCCGTTGACCGCGTCGACCAGGACCAGGCGCAGCGGGAACACCGCGGCGGCCGGGAGCTCGACCGGCTCCGCGATGGCTTGCCGGTGGTACTCCCACGCCGCATCCGACCACGGCAGACCGTGCTTGGGGTTGCTGTCGCGCGGGTCCGTGAACCGGTACAGCAGCATGGCGAAGCGGTCGAACGATACGATGCCGAACTCTGCCGTGCCCTGCCCGAACGCCTTGACCTCATGCCGGGCCGGAGCGTCGATCGGCAGAACGAACTCCGCCCCCGACAGGGTCAGGCGAAGTTGCCCCATGCCCCCGGGCCACTGGGTGATGCGCGCGTTGTACGGCTCGCCCACCGCGAGCCGGTGCAGCGCGGCCGCCGGCTCCGGGCCGCCGTCGAACTCGTCGTCGCCCGGATCGGTCACCAGGCCCAGCGTCGGGTCATAGGGCAGATCGGCCACGGGGTAGCCGTCCCGGAAGGTGTACCCGGCCCGCAGCACCGTCTTCACCGGGGCGGGCACCATGAACGCCCCCGGGTCGACGCCCGCCGCGTACAGCGACCCGAGCGCGACCAGCAGGGAGTGCCCGCCGTCGAGCAGGTAGCAGTGCCACGGCGCGATGTCCGCGGGCAGCTCACCCGGGTACGGGTGCCCCTCCTGCTGCCCCATGGCGAAGCGGTCGATCAGGTCGGCGGGGTCGGGTGTGGCAGTCATGCCGGTGTCCTCCTACAGTCGGTGTGGGCGGGGCCGAATTCGCCTCGGCCCCGCCCGCTCTCATCCTTGCTCACTGGCCACCGCGCGCGGCGGCCTTCTGGACCTACTCGCCCGCTACCGGGCGAAGCACCATGTGGGATCCGTTGCCCTGGCGCAGCCGCAGCGTCACGCCGTCCGCATGCCGGTCCACCCGCATCCCGTTCTCGGCAAGCGCATCGGCCACCTGCCGCGCCACCTCGTCCCCGGGCACGGCCTGGTCCTCGCCGACGTCCCCGACCGTGACCCGGTACGCCGCGCCCAGGTCGACTATCCGAGCCGCGATCCCGGCGCGCTGGTGCTCCGAGTAGACCGGCAGCCCGCAGGCCTCCAACTTCCACTCCCGCGGCGGCAGGTCCGGCAGGCCAAGGATCTCCGTCCAGCCGTCCAGCAGCCACACGGTGGTGCCCACGACGGGGCCGCGCTTGCGGATGGCGGGCGTGCCGTCCATGCGGAACCGGTCCCCGGTCACGTGCACGATCCCGGACGCCGGGTCGGACGTCATCTCGGCTTCGGTGATCCGGAGCCGGTAAGGCCGGCTGTTCGGCATCCCCGACAGGGCCTCCGTCACCGTGATGGTCTGGCCCACCAGGGCGCGCACCGCCTCCGGCTGCTCCATCGCCGCCGCCATCACAGGTCGCCCTGGCCGTCCTGGTCGATGCGGCGCGCCTCGCACGTCCACTCGCGGGCCAACGGCTCCCACGACGTTCCGACAGGCTCGTACGCCCGGCCCTCGTCGTCGTAGACGGTGCAGGACTCGGGCCCGTCGGGGTTCACGCGGACCGTGCCCCGGCCGATGACGACCGGGAATCCGTCCTTGCCGCCGTCGGCGTCGCTGCCGTACAGGCGGACCGTCTGCGGACCGGTGGCGCGGCCAAGGCGCGTGTCCCGGCCGGTGCTCATGCTGAAAGCCATGTCGTGCTCCGTTGGGTCAGGCAGCGGACTGCCGAAGGGGTATGCGGGCGCCGGGGGTTGCTGGCCTCCGGAATCCCAGACACTACACCAGCAGAACCCTGCGAACCAGGGTCGTACAGCAGAATGCCCCGCCCCGGAACGAGTCCAGGACGGGGCGCTGCGCCGCGCTCAGGTCAGCGGCGACGCTCGCTCAGCAGCATGCGGCCCAACTGGGCCAGGTCGACCACTCCGCCGACCTTCCGGTCCACCTTGCAGGCCTCGCACGGGGCGATCAGCGTCAGCGTCTCCTCCACGCTGCCGCCGCCAGCCCACCGAAGGATCAGGCCCGGCGACCCGGGCACGGGCGCGTCCGCCTCCGCCTCCGCGTCCTCCGACGGCAGCGCGTTGGCCGTGAACGTCAGTTCCGCGGCTGCCTCCTCGCCCAGCGTCCGCTTGGCGAATCCGAGGGCGTACGCCGGCCACGCGGCACGGTTCGCGGCCTCGGCCGCGCCAGACGCCTCCCACTGTTCGTTCTCGGCGGCCAAGGCCAGGTCCGTCAACGTCTCACCCATGGGGTTCTCCTCGCATGTCTCGCAGGTGGTGCCCGCACGGCACGGCGCCGGGCGGGAAGTCTGGGGGTGCTCAGCCGAAGAGGGCGAGCTGTCCGGCGGGGTCGCTGGCGAAGAGTGCGATCTGCCCGGCGGGGCCGCCGTCGTCCTGGGCGGGCACCTCGCCGGGGCCGCAACCCTGCTCGGCGTGCTCCCAAAACTCGATCGTGTACCGCATCGAGTTGCGGTCTTCGAGGTAGCAGACCGTCCACGGGCACCGGTCGCACTTGGACCAGATCCACGTGCGGGTGTCCTTGGGGCGGGCCGGCGGGTACGGGCCGATGTACGTGCGAAGGTGGCTCGTGTCGGGGAGGGCCACGGGGGTTGCTCCAGTCTCGTCAGGGGGTGTCGGCGCCCGCCCGGCCCAGCACGGAGGGCGGACGCCGAAGTCATGGGGGCGGTCAAGCCGCCAGGGCCTGCGACCCGTCGAAGCGGATCCGCTTGAGCCGGGCGAGTTGCTCGCCGATGCCGCGCGTCCCTGCCAGCGGCGCGGCCGCATCCGGGAACACCTCGCGGGCCAGGCGCACGTACCGGCTGCCCGCGAGCACCGTCACGTCCGCATCGAGGACGCCCATCGCCTCGGACTGGCGCCGGATCGTCTCGGGCTTCACCGTGCGCGGGTCGCCGACCGTGACGTCGTACGTCCACAGCGGCCGCTGCAGCGACACCAGCCCGTACCAGGCCGAGAGCACGACGACTCGCGCGCCGGTCTCCGCCGCCAGCCGATCCGCGGCCGCCCGGCAGGCCCGGTGATACGAGCCCACGTAGAGCTCACCCGCAGGCCACGACCGCCACTCCGTCCGTTTGGCTCCACCGCACGGAATCACCAGGAGCCGCGAGGGTGCCGGCGCCGCGCCCAGCCGCTCAGCCTCCGCGCGCCCAGCCGGAGTGATCGGCACATCGAGCGGCCACGTCGGCAGGTCCGCGATGCGCGTGGGCTTCCGGCCCGGCAGCAGCGGCCACAGCCCGACGTATCCGCGCTCCTCCAGGGCGATGGCCGTCCGCTGGTGCACGTCGGTCAGCATCCCGTCGGGGTGCGCGGCCGCGCCCAGCAGTGCGGCCCGTGCGACCTTGCCCAGCGCGCTCATGCCGCCAGCCCCAGACCCGCCAGGTACAGGCGCGTCGCATCCCAGCCCAGGTGCTCCGCCATCGCCGCGCCGCGCGCCACCCGCACCGGGCCCTCGGTGGCGTTGAGCTCCAGGGCGCGCGCCAGCACGTCGGCCATGGACAGCCCCCGCTTGAACGTGCTCCCCGTCTCCCGCTCGACCGCCACGTACTCGGCCGCCAACTCCGGGTCCTGCCGCGCGGCCAACACCAGATCATCGAAGGTCGCCATCATGCAGAAAACGCAGCTCAGGCGGCGCATACCCGTGTCATAGACGGCGCTGTACGGCAGGCCCGAAGCCTCGATCATCCGCCACACCGCGGCGTCGGACAGGTGGTGTACCGGCATCCACGTCACGACCGTGCGGCCCTGCGTGCTCGCCCGCTTGTCGATGACGAGCGGCAGCTTCTTCGCCCGGGCCTTGCTCTCGGCGGCCCGCTGGCCCATGCAGTTGAGGATCCGCAGCGGCCGCCCCAGGTCCCCGTGCTCCTGCTGCAACGCGGCCATGAGCTGCCCCACCACGTCCCGCTTGTTGTTGGACGTGCAGTAGCGCGCCGCGCTCGAAAACCACGCCGGAGGCACCGGCAGCGCGCCGGCCGCAAGACCCTGCTTCTCCTCCTCGGTGGCCGTCTTCGCCACCAGCCGCACGTGCCGGTCCCGGACCTGCTGCAGGAGATCCCCGCCGTTGCGGCGCACCGCGATGAAGTCCAGCCCGAGCGCCCGGGCCTGCTGCTCCGCCAGCTCCCGCGTGCTGCCCCACTCGACGCGGCCCAGGTCGCAGTGCACGACCAGGATGCGATCCGTCACCCCGGCCGCCTTGGCCAGCAGGTAGACGTGCCACAGGAGCGCCAGGGAGTCCTTACCGGCCGACGACGACACAAGGATCACGTCGGCCCACTGGACCAGGCGCAGAGCCTTGGTCGGGATGCCCGCCGCCAGGCGGGTGCGGGGAAGGGTCGTGCGAGACACGGCGAAGGCCTCTCTCAGTGCGGGTGAGGGGGCCGCCCCGCCCGTTGCTG
This sequence comes from Actinacidiphila sp. bgisy160, assembly GCF_057707815.1. Taxonomy (NCBI): domain Bacteria; kingdom Bacillati; phylum Actinomycetota; class Actinomycetes; order Kitasatosporales; family Streptomycetaceae; genus Actinacidiphila; species Actinacidiphila sp. bgisy160. Next base: position 171,882 of record NZ_JBYIQW010000002.1, on the reverse strand, counting down.
GCGGGCGGGGACGGCAGGTTGCGGCTGGTTCGGTCAGCGGGTCAGGGCGCGGCGCCCAGTGGAACCGGTGCGGGACTGCCCCAGGTCCGCGCCGTAACCGGCGCGTCCGCCCGAGTAGTACGCGTTGGCGTTGACCGAGCTGCGCGCGTTCCGGGTACGGGGGAACAGCTCGTTGAAGCGGCGCCGCACCAGTGACGCGCGCTCGGCGAGGACCAGGTCCGCCCCGGGCCGGCCGCTGTCCGGCATGCCGCCGTACGCCGCGGAGGCCTGCGCCTTCGCCCGCCGCTCGATCTCCCGCAGGCGCCCTTCCACCGTGGCGATGTAGCCGAGCATCCACGCCCGCTTAAGTGACCTGGCGTTCTTCCCGCTGAACCCCTCGCGGTTCGCGGCGCTGATCATCTGCATCTGCAAGGACGCGTGCATGATCTTCGCCCGCTCGACGTCGGCCCGGAAGCCCACCAGATGCACGCGGGCCGCCGTGACCTTCTTGCCGTTCGCGCCCATCGTCGTCTCCCGGCTGAGCATGATCGGACGGCAGCCGTACGCCTCGGCGACGTAGTACAGCAGGCGCGCCAGCTCCTGCGACCACGCGGCCGTGATGGTCACGATCTCGTCTTCCGGCACGTCCGGGCGCACGCCCGTGTTGTGGAGCGCCGCGGCGTCCAAGCCGTACTTCGACAGGATCTCGGCCGCCTTCGCGGTCAACGCCTCGGCCTCTGCGGGGAACGTGGTCGCCTGCGCCTTGGCCAGCAGCGCGCGGGCACGGTTCAGGGCGCTCTCGGGGGTGGGGGTGCTCATGGTCGGTGGTGCCTTCCTTGGTGCGGGGTGGGGTTGCCGGGGCGGATTGCTGGCCCGCCCCGGCGGGGTGATGTCGGGGGTGGTCGTCAGTGGCCGGCGGGCGCGTCCTGCTCCTCGTTCATGCGCGCGGCCATCTCCTCGGCCGCGTCGCGGTCGTCCAGGGCGCGCACGTCGACGCGGGTCCAGGTGTCCACGATCAGGGAGCCGCCGCCGAACGGGAGGCCGCTGTCCGCCACGGTGTACCGAGGAGCGTCGCCACGGTCGCCGACCCACACGCCGAAGAACTCGGGCGTGATGGCGAGCGCGAACCCGGCCGCGTCCAGGGCCTCCGCGAGCTCCCGCCGCTTCGACTGCTGCCGGGTGGTGTCCGCCGCGACCTTCCGTGCCAGGTCCCACGCGACGAACCAGCGGCCGTTGCGCTCCAGGACGACCCAGCCGGCCCGCTGCCCGGGCACGTGCTCGGGGAATCGGCCGCGCAGGACGTCGGACACGCGGTCCGCGAGGGTCTTAGGCTGCGCCCACAGCACCGAGCCCGCGAGCGGGACCGCGTTCCACCCGGCCGCGATCAGCGCGCCGATGTACTCGTCACGCATGGCCCGGGCGTTGGCGCGCTCCCCGGGGAGCTCGGGGCCGTGGGCGATCAGCAGGGCGCCCGTGCGGCTCGTGCCGATGGTCTCGACGCGGAAGCCCTGGCGGTCGTCGGTCGCGGGCGTGAACCCGGCCGCCGTGAGGATGCCGGTCGCGGTCTCGGCGGTCTCGGCGTCGGGGTGGGGTGCGGACACGATGGTGCTCCGTTCGTTCGTCGGGTGTAGCGGGGGTGAGCCGTGGAGGCCTCCGGCGGTTCTCCGCGCCGCCCGGGGCCGCACCGCTGTGTGCGGGCGACACCGGGCGGCACAGGCGGCCGCCGGGGGTCACTTCACGTTCAAGAGCGCCCAGTTCACGATCAGCAGCGAGTCGGCGAGGAGGGTCTTGCAGTCGGTGCTGATCTCCTCGCCTCGGTAGGACGCGACCCACCCGACGTGGGGGCGCCGGGCGGGGCCCGCCGCTTCGACCGTGAAGCCGTGCCCGGACTTGGTGCGGGCCACCACGTACCGCACGCCCCTGTCCGTGGTGCGCACGTCGGCGCGCAGGCCGGCCGACCGCAGCAGGATGCGCAGGAGGTACGCGGGCGCCATCGGACCGTTCATCGGCAGGGGCGCGGCACCGTACGCGAGGAGCAGCACCACGGCTTCCCGCGGCGTCACGAATCCGCTCGTCAGCGTCCACGGGTAGGCCTTCCCGAAGGCTTCGTGCAGCACGACCGGGCGGCCCTTGCGGATCAGGGTGTCGTCACCGTTGCGCATCACGACGAGCGGCCGGTCGCCGGTCGCCTGGCCGTACGCGGCTGCCGCGCGGAGGGCGTAGTCGGTGGGCAGGTCGTAGATGACGACGCGGGCGACGATCCGCCCGTGCTCATTCGGGGCGATCAGCACGTGCCCGGTGGATCCGCGCCACTCCCACGTGATTACGCGGGACTCCTCGGACCGCCAGATGGAGTTGGTGACCCTGACGGGCAGGGCCTTGACGATCGCCTCTTCGGCGTCGGCGAGAGCGACCAGGGTGGCAGCGGTGGGCGGGACCAGGCAGACGGGGGCGACGAGCACGGACACGGGGTTTCTCCGGTTCGATTGGTGGTGCGGGGCGGGGTGCGGGGGCCGGGCCGCTCAGTGCTGGTGAGCGGCCCGGCGGGGGGTGTTACAGGAGGGCGAGCATCCAGCGGGCGGACGCGGCCACGGTCACGGCCACCTCGTGGAGCGTCGCGCCCTCCAGCGGGGCGACGTACTCCTCGGCGCCGCACCGGTCGGCGTCGACCGCGTTGAGCACGATCACCTCTTCCGGGTCCACCGACAGCGAGACGTACGCGCCGGACGGCGAGACCAGGTGCTCCTGACCGATCGACAGCCAGTCGGTGGGGGTGACCGCCTGCCAGCCGGTCCCGAGCATGCGGGCCGCGTGCTCGACCAGGTCGCGGATGGAGAACTCGGTGCTGGCGGGCTTGAGCAGGGATACGGACATGCGGGTGCCTTCCTTCGGGGCGCGGCGGGATGCCTGCGCTGCGGGTGCCGGTCGGGGTTGCTGACCCCTTCCGACACCCCAGACACTACACGACCGGAAGTGACACGCAACAGGCAGTGGCGAGAATCCGGCCCAGCGTCAGACAGCCGGCCCTGCGCTGCCGTTCGTCTCCGGCTCGGCGGACGCGAGAGACGACGGGCGCACGCACCGCAGCGCCACGTTCTCGAACGGCATCACCGGCTGCTGCTCCGGCGGCAGCAGCATGTACCGCACCGGCTCGCCGATCATCGCGCGGCACTCATCCGCCCGGCCGGTCGAGCACTTGGGGCACGCGCCGGCCCCCGCGTCGTTGAACCCGGCCACGTGGAAGAGGCAGTAACGGCAGATGCAGGGGAAGGCCCGGTAGACGCCGTGGTGACGCACCTGGGAGCCGAAGTAGCGGACCAGCGTTCCCGCCGGGAACGGCCCGTCGACGGCGTTCGCGGCGTAGGCGGCACCGACGGCCGCGGGGGTGTTGGCGACCAGGTCCGCCACAAGGGCAGCGACCGGAGCAGGCAGAGAAGAGGGCATGAGCGCGCCTTTCGGGTGCGGGAGTTGGCGGGTGCTGACCGCCGGTCCGGCACGGTACACCATCCGTGTCACTTCCGTGGGTTGTGCGTTCCGGGGTTGATCCACTAGCGTTAGCCATGCACGACGGAGCGGCCAGCAACCGCACCGATCGGGCCCCGCACACCCGCTGTTCCCGCCGGGAACACCGCACGGAAGGCACCCCGCCACCGATGAACAAGCGCGCCCGCGACGCCCGCGCCGCACTCCGCCGCCGCTCCGCAGACACCCGCTTTGAAGCGTCCCTGCTCCGGGGCCGCGCACTGGCGACACACTTCCTCGCCGCCGGAGTGGACGACGTGAAGGCCATCAAGGGCGCCGCGAGCGGACTGTCCGCCGCCGCCAAGCGCATCGGAATCGCCCCCGTCCGCCACGGCCGAACCCTGCGCACCGTGGACGGTCACCGCTTCCGCAAGTGGAGCCCCGTCGGCCACTACAGCCGCGCGCAGCTCCCCGCCCTGGTGAACGCCTACAACCCGCGCAAGCCCGAGTACCGGGCCGCGCTCGACGCGCTGCGCTACTCCCTCGCCGCCTGACACCCCCCGGACTTCCCGGGGCGGCCGACCAGCACTCGGCCGCCCCGGGCCCGCACACCGAACGGAGAACACCCCATGCCCCGCACCGTCACCGACCCCGCCGCCGACATGGAGTTGCTGCGCGCGACCCTCGCCCCCGTCTGGCGCATGGCAGTGATCCTGCGCCACTACGACCTGACCATGGACGAGCTGAACGAGGCGGCCGCGATCATGCCGACCGCGCTCCAGGAGGCCACCGCCATCACCAACCGGCCCCACCTCGCCCACCTTCCGGTGACGGGCTGGGTTCGGGACCGGATCATCGGCGCGGAGAAGCACTCCACCCCCACCGTGTTCGGCCTGCTGCGCCTGGGCCTGGAGGCACGGGCGGCCGCCGCTGGGCCGGACGCTACGCCCGGCGACGTGTACGCCCTTCACACGCTGGCCTACGAGGTCCGGGACTACGGCTTGCACCCCGTGTTCTTCGGTCTCGACCAGGACACCCCGCGCACCGCAGCGACGCTGCGCCGCTTCCGGCACCGCGCCACCCGCCAGGGCTTGACCCCCCAGTTCTGACCCGTCCACCGGCCGCCGCGCCCCAGCACGACGCGGCGGCCGGCCCGCCCACCCGATCCGCAGACAGGAGCAACACCCATGACCCACACCCCCGAGATGGTGGCCCGCCGCACCGCCCTGTGCCTGGCCTCCGGCGTCGACCCGGCCGACATCGAGCCGGGCACCGGCTACGACCTGTCCCGCAACGGGTACGACAGCGTCCGCGCATCCTGGATCGCCCACATCACGATGCACGGGCACAACGAGCAGTACGGCCGCCCGAGCCTGCGCAAGGCGTTCTCGTACTGGGCTGAGCGGCGCCCGGAGTGGACCGCCGGGGACGACTGGGAGGCCACCGGACTCGAAGCGCACCGCGCCTACTGGGACGGCACCGGCCGCACCTGCAACACCTCGGAGTGCCTTGGGCACGGCCGCGAGCGTGAGGCCCTGTCCCTGGTGATGGTGGACGGCAGCGACGAAGACGGCCCGTACCCGGCGCTGACGCCCACGCTGTGGGTGGGCACCGAGGGCAAGGGCTTCCGCTTCACCCGCGCCACCGCCGAGGACATCGTCCGCGACCTGAACGCCTGCGAGTACGGCCTGACCGCCGAGTGGCACGGCGAAGTGATCCGCATGTCGTGGGACGCCAGTTACGAGCCGGAGCCCGGTGACCGGGACATCGCCCCGGACGCTGACGGCCTGTACGACATCTCCGGTTGGTGGCCCTGGGACGACTTCGCCGGGCCCACCGAGCGAGTGACGCCCGAGCTGATCGCCGAGCTCGAAGCGCTCCGCGTCATCCGCGACCGCTGACACCCCCTCGCACTCCGGCCGCGCCCCCGCACGGCGCGGCCGGAGTGCTGGAAACCCGCAGGTCGCACCCATACCCGCAAGTAACTTGGATCGGAGATCCCACCATGACGCACGCCCCCGTGTTCGACGTCACCTCGCCCGAAGGCATGGCCATCGCTGGTCTGTACGCCGACCTGCACCGCAAGGCGGACAGCGGGCGCGGCTGGGACGCCTGGGTCGCCCTGGAGGTTGTGGGCGAGTGGCTGACCGGACTCGGCATCGACATCGAGGAGGAGCCGGCCCCCCTCACCGTCGACCCGGTCACCGCCTGGCGCTCCGCCACCACCGCGGCCGCCATCGCCGCCGCCCGCATACTCGCCGCCACCTTCCCCGGACTGCGCCCCCTGCCCCTGCCCGGACAGATCCGGGGCCGCGCCGACGTGTCATGGGCGGACGCCCCGGACGGACACCGCCTGTTCATGATGGCCACCGCCACGGATGTACTGGTGGAAGCCAAGCTGCCGACGGCCGCCGCCCGAGCGTTCATCGACGCCGCGTACGCCCACGTGGAGCTGGAGCCGTTCATGGCTGCCGAGGGTGGCCGCACCGAGGACCTGACGGCCGCCGCGCCCGGACGGCACCGCCTGGAAGACGTGTACGGCGTCCGCGCCGACGGCACGCTCACGGTCTACCCGAACGGCATGACCGCGATCCACGTGAGCGGCCTGCCCACCGATGCCGCCCGCAAGGGACTCGCTGCGCTCCTGGACGCGCTGACCACGCCCGCCGCCTGACCACCCCTCCGGGGCCCGCGCGGCTGCACACCGCGCGGGTCTCGGGCCCCCCGCCACCCGCACACCGAGGAAGGCACCTGCCATGGACTGGTCCCAGTACACCGGCCCCACCAACACCCGCGAAGCCGAGGACCGCCGCACCACCGAGGCCCGCACCGCCCGCCGGAGCGTGACCGACACCGTCACCGCCGCAGTCCTGGACGCCAACGGCGGCCGCAAGTACGCCACCGCCCGCGACCTATCCCACGCCCTGGACGACTACGCCCGCACGCAGGCCGCGACCGGCCCGGCAGCAACCTGCCCCGGCACCGTCGCCAGCGTCGCCCGCGCCATGGCCATCAGCTACGCCCTGTACGAGCGGGGCACGCGCTACACCCGCACCGGCATCTCCCGCACCTTCGGCGACTTCGTCCAAGGCAGCGGCCCGTACCAGCTCACCATCCGCGCGGACGACCTCCTCATCACCTGCCACGACGGAGGCGCGTACGGCCCGCTCCCCGACAGCGGATGGGACCGCCCCGCCGACGACGTAGCCGCCGCGTTCCTCGCCTGGACCGAGGCCAACCCCCACGACTGACCCGCAGCCTCCGGCCCCCGCTCCCACACGGTGCGGCGGCCGGCCCGCGCCTGTCACAGCCGACACCGCGCAGACGTTCCCCACCTACGGGGCCCCGCGGCCCCTCGCACACGAAAGGCAGCACCACCCATGGACGCAACCACCGCCACCCCCGCCGCCGACCGCGCCCTGTACGCGAGCGCTGTCCCGGCCCGTATGGCCGACTTCGCCCGCCGGGCGGAACAGCGCAAGGTCGCCGCGATGCGCGCGATCGAGGCAGGCGCGGACAACCCGATCCCCGTCACCTCCCCGCCGCTGCTGACCTGGCCGCAGGTGAAGCACGCCGCCGGGGACGACATGGTCAGCCTGCTGCGCGCCGCCTGCATGCTCCCCGAGGGCGACAACCTGGCCGTCGGCGAGTGGGGCAGCACCGACACCGCGACCGTGACCCGCCGCGTGGCCGCCGCGATGCTGTCCGTCGCCCTGGACGAAGGCGCGCTTCCCTTCACCGCCGCCCCGGGCCGCTCCCTGATCCTCTCGACCGGCAAGCCGCTCGACGGAGGCCCCGCCCCGTGGTGGCACGGCGTCGGCATCGCCACCGCCTGACATCCCCGCCCCACTTCACCGCGCCCCGGCCAACCCTCGCCGGGGCGCGGTGCCATGACCGAGGAGACACCCGTGATCGACCCCGCCGCCCTGCGCACTGCCAGCGTCGCTCTGCTGCACGCCACCGGCCCCCGGGAAGCCCGCGAGGCAGCCGCCGCCGTCCGTGCCGTCGCCGACACCGCCCAGCACTCCGCAGACCCGGGAGTGATGGCGCTGCACCTGGTGCTGGCACGCGCTTCCGACCTGCTGGCAGACCACGCCGTAGACACCCACGACGCGGACGAGCACCGGGAGCTGCTGGCCGCACTCGACGCCACCGCCGCCGCCCGCTCCCGCCTGTACGAGCTCCCCGACCTGGCACGCACAGCCTGAGTGAAGCCGCCGGCCCGCACGCACGACGGGACTTTCGGGACCGTGCTCAATCGCGCGGGCGCGCAGGGGGCCGACCGGCCCGGATGGGGCGGAGCAGCGCCCCGGGATCTCCCCTGTTGCGTGTCACTTCCGATGGTGTAGTGTTTGGGCTCCCGGGAGGGAACCAGCAAGCCACCCCGGCCCCGCACACCGACGAAAGGCAGCAACCGAGATGACGCCGACGCCCCGCCTGACCAAGGCACAGGCCCGCACGATCCGCTACGGCGCCCGCTACGTCCGCACCACCAAGCCCACCCTGGCCGTGCTCGAACGCCTGGGACTGCTGGACGTGTTCGGCGACTACACCACCGCCGGGCTGATCGCGCAGGCTGAGCTCAGGGGCGACGAGGCAGGCGCCGCCCACTGGCGCGCGGTCGCCGCCAAGCAGGAGGCCGACGCCAAGGCCAAGGCCGAGCACGAGGAGGAGCAGCGCAAGGCGCACGCCGAGTGGGAGGCCGAGAAGGCCGTGATGGCGGCCGAGGCCGCCGAGGCCGCCGCCGAGGAGCAGTACCGCCTGGCCGCCCTCTACTTCTCCGAGACCTGCCACGCCGCGAACTACGCCGTGGACGCCTACCAGACCAACTCGCTGGAGACCGAGCAGGAGACCGGCGAAGGCTTCACCGAGGCGTCCGTCTGGGGGCAGATCGGCGACAGCCTGGACCACTACGGCCCCGGCGGCATGGCGAACGACACCGAGGAGCGTTACCCGGTGGAGGCCCTGCGCGCCGCGTACGACCACCTGAACGCCGCTGCCGAGGCCGGGACGCTGGACGGGCACCGGATGGCCGAGGCCGTTGCCGAGGCCCGCCAGGTGCTCACGGACACCACCGCGAAGCTGTGGGCCGCCGAGGAGCTGGCGTTCATCGCCGAGGCCATCGAGGAGTACGGCTCCACCATCGAGGCCGCGTTCGCCGAGGCCCGCGACTACTTCCGCGACGGGGACCGTGAGCTGACCCTGACGGTGGAGCAGTACGAGGCGCAGGCCGCCGCCAAGGCCGCCGCAGAGCAGCAGTTCACGCTCGCCCTGTGGGTCTTCGGCCAGACCTGCATGGCCGCGTCGAGCGCCTGCGACGTGGCGCAGCAGGAGGCGCACCCCCTGGACGCGGAGACCAAGCTCCGGCCCGACTCGGAGACCTGGCGCCAGGTCGGCAAGGTGCTCCACTGCTACGGCCCGGAGACGACGACGAGCTACGGGGAGGCCTACTCCGTGGACGCGCTGCGCGCCGCGTACGACCACGTGGACGCGGCCGCCGAAGCGGGGACGCTGGACGCCGACCGCGACCAGGAGCAGCGCGCCGAGGCCCGCCAGGTGCTCACCACCGCCGCCGTCGCCGAGCTGCTGGAGGCTGGCGACGCCCCGGCCGCCGCCGCCCTGATCCTCAAGGCGAACAGCCGCACGGACTCCGGTGAGCTCGACGCCAACTACAACCCCGAGCTCTCGACCGCGACCGGCTTCCTGATCGGGCAGCGCTCGGATGGGCGGGTCGTCATCTCCCACCTGGTCAAGGGGCAGTACCTCACGCCGGACCGGGGCCCGTGGCGCGCCCAGCTCTCCGCGTACGCCGCCGACATGCGCGCCGCCGGGTGGACGGTCATGCACGACCGGGTCTCCCGTGTGGTGTTCGTCCTGCCTCCGGCCCCGACGGAGGAGGAGCAGCCCGCCGAGCCCGTGCCCGCCGGGTGGCTGCCGACCCCGCTGACCGAGTGGGAGCGGGAGCTTGTCGAGTACGCCGAGCGCTACCCCGCCCTGACGGCCGTCTGACGGCCCCTGACAGCCCGTGGGGCCGCCCGCCAGCACCGGGCGGCCCCCACAACCCCACCACCACCCGCAACGGCCCGCAGAAAGGCACCTGCCGTGACCCGCACTCCCACCGCCGCCCAGTCCGTCGCACTGAACCTGATCGCCGACAACCCCGGCCGCGTCATCGCCACGCTGCGCGGAGAGCACGGATACCTGACCATCAACGGCGGCACCGAGCGGTCCCTTGCCCGCTGGGGCTGGGTCGCCCGCCGGAAGATCACCCCGGGCACGCGCTCCATCCGCACCGACCGCGTCACGTACGACCGGCACGTCTGGGAGCTCACGCTTGCCGGGTACATCGCCATCAACCGCGCCACCGAGCGGGAGCTGCTCGCCGACGCCATGGGCAAGGGGCACACCGAGGAGCAGGCGCGCGACGCCCTGGACTTCGCCCGCCACCACGCCGGGCGTGACTGCACGCTGACCTACGCGGAGATGAAGGCCATCGCCATGGGGAGCGGGCCGGCCCGCACCGCGTACGGCGTCGGGCAGCGCGTCGTCTCCACGCTGCACGGCGGGTTCGGGACCGTCCTGGCCGATGTGCCGCACGCCACCGACCCCACGCGGGACATGACCGCCGTCGCGTTCGACAAGACCGGGGACCGCGAGGTGTGGACGACCGACCTGCGCCCGGCTGTGGCGTTCGAGCGGGGCATGCTCCGGATGTGCGAGGCCGCACAGCGGTGCACGGGCGGGGAGTGTGCACGGCTCGCCGACATCCCGGCCCGACCGGGCGGCCCCGACTGGGAGCCCGTCGCCTACATGCCGCGCATGCAGCAGATCGTGCGCGCCGACCAGGTGAAGCCCGGGGACCTGGTCCTCGCGTCCTGGACGTCGGACGGCCCGGACTGGTTCGTCAACGCCTACCCGGCCGCGCCCGCGCCGCTCGACCCCGAGTGCTGCGCCCACTGCCGCCAGGTGAGCGGCCCCGCCGTGCGGCTCACCACCCCGGACGCGCCGCACAACCCGTGGGAGACGTGCGACCCGTGGGCGGCCGCCGACCGCGTGCTGATCGTCCCCGCGGCCGCTCGCACGGACGCCCTGCGCGGCGCCTGACGCCCCCTGGGGCCGCCCGGCAGCACCGGGCGGCCCCGACACCCCCAACCACCCCGCACAGCCCCGCAGAAAGGCACCTGACGTCATGAGCGCCACCATCACCGCCCCCACTCAGCAGCAGCTCGGCAGCGCCCGCGCCACCCTCATCCGCGCCCGGCACATGGCGCTGAGCTTGGTCACGGCCGCCGCGACCGTCCGCGCCCACCTGGACGGCTGGACGCTCCAGTCCGACGCGGCATACGTCCACGACCAGGCGGCCGCCGCCGAGCGGATCGCCGCTTCCCTGACGCGCCGCGCCAACCGGCTCCGGCACGCCGTGGCCGCCGAGGACGCCAACGTTCCCCGGCTGTACGCGGAGCTGGACAACTCGATCGACAAGCTCCACCGGGGGGAGCAGGGCAACGCCCGGGCGGCCGCGCTGATCCTGGCCCGCTTCCAGAGCCTCAAGGACCACGACGCCCTGCCGTTCTGACCCCTGCCGCGCCCCTGCCCGCCCGGCCAGCAACCGGGCGGGCCCCGCCCCGAAGACCCGCACTCCGAACCGAAGGACACCCGCCATGCTGCACCGGCTGACCGCCGCCGCCCGCCGCGCCCTGATGCGCGCCGCCGCCCTGCTCGCCCGCCTGTCCGGCCAGCCCGACCCGCACGCCGCCGTCAAGGCCGTGATGTACCGGATCGGGAACCCCGGGATCACCGACACCGACCTGCTCGACTCGATCCAGGACGTCATGAGCCGCTTCGGCTTCAAGGCGCCCCGGGAAGAGGACTTCGGCCCGTGCGAGGGATGCCGCTGGTACTTCCTCCCGGCGGAGCTCGACGCCGACGGCCTGTGCGAGGAGTGCGCGCCCATGGAGCACGCCGACGTCGCCGCCGCGCGCCGCTGAGCGCAGCAGCCGGCCCGCCCCCACATCCCCGGCCGCCGCGCCCCGCACCCGACGGTGCGCGGCGGCCCCACCCGAACGGAGAGCACCCCGCATGAGCACCCCCGAGCCCCGCACCACCGCCACCGCCACCCCCTGCGCCGAGCACGACTCCGAGGAGTTCCGGCTGTGGTCCGTGAGGCCCCGCCAGGCAGGCGTCATGGACATCTCGTTCACCCGCGAGTCCGCCATGTGGCACGCGGAGAAGTACCCGCACCTGATCCCCGTGTCCCGCATGCCCGAGGGGCAGTGGGAGGACGCCCGCCCGGCCCCGACGGGCCCCGGTGAGTACCACGTGGAGTGGGCGATCGAGGTGCACGCCAACGGCCCGGAGGACGCCGCCCGGCAGGCCCTGGCCAAGCACCGTGACCCGGGCAGCATCGCGTGCGTCTACGACGTGTCCCGGCACGACGGGACGAGCCGCGCCGTGCAGGTGGACCTGAACACCCCCGAGGAGGTGAACGGCCCGCTGCGCGACCGGCCCTTGCCCGTCGACGTGAAGCAGCTCGACGACTCCGCGCTGTACGCCCTGATGGCGGCCGCCGAGGAGGAGTTGAGGCGCCGGACCGACGCGGCGCTCCCCGGTGCCGTACGCGCGGCTGTCCTGGAGCACCTGGAGCAGGCAGGCACGCCCGTGCCGGGTGAGCTCACGTCCGTCACGTTCAGCACGACGCACTACGACAACGGCGAGTTCTGGAACGAGTCCAGCGCCACGGCCAACTTCGCCAACCGCACGCACCTGGAGCTGGACCTGTCCGACGACGGGGAGCTGCCCGGGATGCTCGCCGACCACTCCGAGTGGTCCGAGCTGTCCGGCGGGGAGCTGCTGACCGTGCAGTTCGACCCGCCGCGCCTGTACGTCTCCTGACGCCCTGTGCGGCCCCGTGCCCGCCTGTGCGACCGCCGGGCGGGCATCGGGGCCCCCGCGCCCCCTGCGGCGCTCCTGCGGCCGCCTGTGGCCGCTCCTGGACCCATCCACACCGAACGGAGAACGCCCCCGTGAGCAGCAGCGACACCTTCCGCACCCGCCGACAGCAGACCGCCGACGACCTGTTCGGCTTCATCCGGGCCGAGGCCGCCCGCGTGAGCGACGACCAGGCCGACGACCTGCCCGAGCCGCAGGCCCTGGACCATCTGATCGCCAACGGCCCCTGGCGGACGGAGTGGAACGCCGCCGTGGCGTCCGCGATCCGGCTGCTCGACCCCGCCCGGTTCGGCAACACCACCGACGACCACGCCGACAAGGAGACCAGCGTCTCCCGCCAGCACTACATCGACACCGGCCGGTACCTGACCGTCGGTGAGGTCGCCGAGCTCCGTGCCTCCGGAGCCATCGACTGACCACCCCCGCGGATTCCACCGCCTGACGTTGTGCCCGCACGGCTGCTTGCCTCCCGGTGAGGCAGGCAGCCGGCCCACCCCCCGAACGGAGACACCCCCGCATGGCCCGCACCATCACCCCCGCCCAACACCGGGCGACCGAAGCCCTGGTGGAAGCGATGACCGGCGACGGCATCGACGTGGACGAAGCCCGGGAGCTCATCGGCGACTACTGGCGCGCCAACGTGTTCCCGGAGATCCCGCCGCCCGCCACGCCGCGCGTCGTCACGGTCACCCGGCACCGGGATGGCACGGCCGACACCCGCGCCTTCGACCGCGTCAACCTGCTCGCCGACAACCAGCCCATCACCCTCCTGTCCGGCCAGCAGGTGGATGCCGACCTGGACCAGGACCCGATCATCGTGGCCCTGGCGCGCGAGCTCACGGAGGCCCCGGAGCCCATCCGGCACGCGTTCGGCTCCGACACCCCGGTCGGTGAGGGGATGCGCCTGTCCGCGCAGTCCGAGTACCGGCGCCGTGGCGGCACGGGAGCGCCCCTGATCGGGCAGGTGGCGGCCGCCATCACGCGCCGCCTGGAGAAGGCCGAGAAGGAGGCCCCGGCGGACGCTGCCGAGCGCCTGGCGACTGCCGCGCAGCTCGCGGCCGCGCTCGGGGATGCGCTGCCCGGCGACAACTGGCACATGGCCGACGTGATCCGCCGCCTGTGCGCCGGGGAGATCACCCCGGCGGAGGCCCTGGACGAGACGGACGACGAGTGAGCGCCGCGCGAGGCTGGGACCGCGCCGGATTCCGCTGCGGCCGCTGCGACTACCCCATCGAGAGCGCCGACCCGGTCGAGTTCGCCCGGCAGGTGGCGGAGCACCGCGCCCAGTGCCAGGGGAGGCCCCGCCCGTGACCGTTGCCGAGCTGCTGCACGCGGCCCCGGCCGCCGCCGTCCCCGAAGGCCTCGCCGAAGCGTTCGCGGCGCGCACCCGCCCCACCGAGGACGGACACCGCATGTGGGCCCGTCGCGTCGAGAAGTGCCACCCCGCAGGCCGGTTCCGCCACAAGGGCCGCGACTACACCGCCCAGCAAGCCGCGTTCCTGCTGCGCACCGGACGGATGCCCGTCGGGTACATCCGCCCGTGGTGCGAGGTGCCGTCGTGCTGCGAGCCGGAGCACGTGGAAGACGCCGAGACCCGCCAGCGTGACCGCACGGCCTACGCGGGGATCACTGGGGTGAGGCACCGGCCCTGGTCATGCGACCACGACCCGGACACCGAAGCCCGGGTGCGTGGCGACGGCCGCCGGTACTGCCACGCCTGCAACCGAGCCTCCAGGACGCGCCCGTGACCCTCGCTGAGCTGCGCGCGTTCATCGCGGCCGCCGCCGACCTGCCCGGTGAGACGCCCGTGGTCCTGTCGTCCGACGCGGAGGGGAACCGGTACGCGCTCGCCGACGACGTCGCGTTCGGCCTGTACCTGGCCGAGGACGCCCACACGGGCGAGCACTACAGCCCGCAGGACCGGGAGGCCGCCCCCAGGGACGCCGTCCCTGCCGTGTTCCTATGGCCTGCGTGAGGCCGCCCCGGACGCGTGTCTCACAGTGAGACGCGCGTTCCCCGCCCGTCCCGCCCCACCCCGAGAGGAACCCCCCCGTGCCGCCCACTGGCCACCCCGTCAGCGTCGAGTTCCGCACCCCCGGAGAGCTTCCGGTGAATGCCCTGGCCGCACTGACCGCCATCGCGGAGCAGGTCGCCGTGCAGATCGGATCCGGGCCCCTGCTGTGGGGCACGCACTTCCGGCAGGCCGACGACGGCACCGGGTTCGTGGTCACGTTCTCCGGCACGCTCTCCACCGACGGCGACCAGGACGACGGGGAGGGGCCGGTTTCATGATCACGGTCCCATCACGCCGCCCGCGTAGGCCCGGCAGGCACCCCGAGAATCACGGCATGACTGACACCGCGAGACAGCCCCGCATCAGCCGCAAGACCAAGTACGCGCTCGTAGTCGTGGCGCTCATCGCATGGACGTTCCTCGCCAACCAGTGGGCGGGCAAGGGCTGCGACCTGGTCCCCCAGTCGTACGGCCTGGTCCTCAGCCACGGCACACCCGACCACTACGAGGGATGCGAGACCGAGCCCGGCGGCCCGGAGTACACCGACCAGTACGAGGGCTGACGCCGAGGGGGCGAGCCGGCCTCCGCGTGAGCCCGGCACCCCGTGGGCGCGCCTACGATGGGTGCGCGATGGAGCAGCGGCCGGAGGAACACCGGTCGTTCCATGGCGGCCCGCGCGTCCCCCGTGCTCCCGGGAAGGGTCGAACCCTAGGCCGCCCCCAAGCTGCGCCCCGCCGACTCTCCCTGTGTCGGCGGGGCGCTTCCGTGTCCGGGGGCAGCACGGGACGCAAGACCGGCCCGGGCCGCAGGGTGCCGCGCCATGAGCACCAACACCGCCGAAGGCACCGCCCCGCCCCTGTTCTCCTCCGACCCGACCGCGCTCGCGTGGGACCTGATCACCGGCTGGGAGGCCATGACCGCCCGCCACAAGGGGGAGCTCGCGCCCCTGCTGACCGAGGACGGGGGGTCGATCCGGCAGGGCGCCCTGGTGGCGTTCGACCAGGTGCGCACGGAGCAGTCGGCGGAGGCTGAGCAGATGCTGGCCGAGGTGATGCGCGGGTTGACCGAGGTGTACGGGTCGCCGCTGTCCGGGCGGACGTTCACGCTCACGTGGGCCGGGCGGGAGCGCCACGACGGTGAGGCCCCGTACCTGTGGGTCGTCGTGGGTGCCGACCTGGACGACGCCCGCGCGCGGCTGCAGGAGCTCCCGTCGTTCGTGGAGTGGCGGGAGCAGGAGGAGGACGACGTGGAGGAGCTCGACGGGCCCGCCAACCAGCATCCGGGCCTGCCGTTCGGCGGGTACTACAACGACCTGCGCAAGGAGCAGCCCAGGAACGCGCCTGTGGGGTGAGCACGCGACGTAGTGCGCAGCGGCCGGCAACGTTCGGCCGCGCTACGCCAGCACCGCCCGCACCACCCCAGGAGAACCACCCCCATGCCTCACTCCCACCCGATCCAGGCGCCCACGGTCACCGTGCCGTCGATGCTCGCCCACGAGTTCGCTGACGCGTTCGCCGACGGGATGACCGCCATGCACGTCGGACCGAACCTGACGTGTACGGAGGTCGAGGCCCTGGCCGCTGTGCTGGACGCGTTCGACGGCGCCGACGCGGCCCGCATGTGGGTGGAGGAGCACCAGACGGCCGGTGACTGCCTGATCGACCACGGGGAGACCGCCGAGGACGACGACGTGCCCGGGTGGGAGGACGAGAAGGCCCCGGAGGGGAAGGCGGCCGCGCCCGCCGACGGCGACGACCAGGACGACGAGGACGACGACGAGTGGGACGACGGCATGGTGCCGGTGCGCATGGGCATCACGTGCGCCGAGGCCTGCGTGTTCCACATCCCCGCGGTGGTCCGCATCCCGCCGGAGCTCGCCGCAGGCGTCCGTGAGGCCGTGGAGGCGGGGCGCGCCGACGACTGGGGCGACGACATGCACCCGGCGATGGCGGAGCTCTACGACTGGTTGGAGGGCAACCGGGACGCGTGGGAGAACCAGCTCGACATGGGCGTGCACACCCAGGACGGCGAAGACCTGGAGATCCGCTCCGTGGAGCCGGAGTGACCCCGCAGGACGACGAACCGGCCCCGGTGTCGTCCCGGTTCTTCTGGTGGACCGCCGACGGCCTCACCCGCCGTTGGCGCCCGCTGTACCTGGACGGCTGGCGCGGCGGTGACGAGAACTGCAACCGCACCGTGGGGATCCGACTGCCCGGCGGGGTCCTTTTCGCCTGCCTGAACGTGCCGCTGCGCCAGGAGCCGTGCGACGACTGCGCGGGCAGGGCGCGACACTGAGCCCGGCCGCGCTGCACCGTGCCCGCCATGCCAGCCAAGAACCGCCCCCGGGCCCGCAATACCGGCCCGACACCCGCCGTCCGGCAGGCCGTGTACGCCCGCGACCTGACCCGCTGTGTCCGCTGCGGATCCGCCACCACGCTGACCGTGCAGCACCGCGTCAACCGCGCCATGGGCGGCAGCAGCGACCCGGCCATCAACAGCCCGGCGAACCTGCTGACCGCCTGCCAGGCCTGCAACATGGCGTTCGAGGCGCGCCCGGCGGAGGCCTACCGCTTCGGGTGGAAGGTGCGCCGCCCCACCGACCCGGCGACGGTGCCCGTGTGGACGACGCTCGGCGGCTGGATGCTCATGAGCGACGACGGCACCGCCACGAAGATCCAGGCGCCCGAAGGGTTCCGGCGGTGACCGCGAAGGGCCCGGCGTGCGACCGGGAAGCGCACCAGCACGGGGAGTGCCCCCGACACCACCTGTGCCCGGAGTGCGGGGAGTTCCCCGACCTGTGCGACTGCGTACCGGGCAGGCCTGTGCGGCTGTGGCCGGGGGCGCGCCGTGGGTGACACCGAGGCTGGCTGAGCCCGGTGCGGTCGCGGCCGCCCTGTCCCCGACGGGGCCCCGGTTCACTTCTGCCGGTGTATCTTTGAGGGTGCTCGGTGATGGGGATGCCCCAGCCGGCCCGACTGCAAAGCCGTGCCCGCTAAGGAGAGCCGCCGTGACCGCACCGAACCCGGACATCGTCCGTATCCCGCGCCCCGACTTCGCCGACATCCGCCGCCAGGCCGCCGACGAGGTGGCCGCCGAGCTCGACGCCCTGGCCGCCGACCTCACCCGACGCGGGCACCGTGCCGGGCAGATCGTGCACCAGGCCGACGCCGCCATGGCCAGCCTGCGGCCCCGCCGGGACGCCGCACTGCTGTCCCTGTGGGCGTACGAGCGGACCCGGGGCGTGTGGAAGTCCTCCGGCGTCACAGAGCAAGCCGTCGTGAAGATCACCCGGGCCGCGCTGGGCCTGGCCGACGGCGAGGACGTTCCCGCGCCCGGCCCGGAGCGCGCAGCGGCCGCGAAGGCCGCCGGGATCGCGCACATGCCGACAGCGAAGGCCATCAAGCAGCTCATCGACCTGGCCGAGAAGACCGAGACCGCCCGGGCGCGCCGCGAGGTGGCGCTCAAGGTCCGCAACGACGCCGTGAAGACGCTCCTCGGCCCCGAGTACGGGTGGACCCGCGATCAGGTGATGGTCGTGCTCGGCCTCAACTCCTACAGCCGGATCACGGACATCGTGGGTGCGACCCGCACCCCGGCCGCCGACAAGGAGCTGCGGCAGCGCGCGGTCGCCGAGGTGCTGGGCGGCCGCGCCCGCAAGGACGTCGCCGAGGAGTACGGCGTGCCGTCGGCGACGCTCGGCACGTGGATCGCCCGCGCGAAGAAGGCCACAGCCTGACACGGCCCCTGACCTGCCATGACGCCGCCCCGCGAAATTCGCCGGGCGGCGTTGTCACACTCTGGGCGGCGCCGACGTTCCTACTCATTGCAAGGCCACCGCGGCCGGGTCTGACTCGTCAGCCCAGCCCCTACCGCGAGGGCATGAGCTCCCGGCGGCGGGCACACTCCCCGCGCTTGCCGCCGGACCCGGAAACTTCCGGCGGCGGTTATTACTACAGGCCCCGCCGCCGGATGCCACGTCCGGCGGTGGGGCCCCCGAACTCCCCCCGCCGCCGGGTGCCAGCAGCCGACGGTGGGAGCGTCCACCCGCCGTCGGCGACAGCTCCCGCCGTCGGGACTGCTCCGCTCGACGGCGGGATTGGACGTGCCGCCAGGTCGCGGGCTTCTTAGGCCCCCCACCCCCCGAGGGTCCGTGACCTGGCGACACAACCCCCGACGGGGACGCACGATGCCCCGCATGCCGACCCCCGGCCGCCCTGGCCCGCCCCCGCCCACCACCTCAGCAGTGGCGGCAGCGGAAGCGCGGACCCGTGGCCGGGGGGTCCGGTCCTCCGACGCCGCGAACGTTGCGGATCTCCTGCTGCGCGCCCCCGCCGGCCCCCGCCGCGCCACGTTCAAGACGCTCGGGGCGCGGGAGCGCACGTTCGTCCTGGGCGAGGTGCAGCGGGAGACCGGCAGCCTGTACGGCCTGTGGCACGACACCCCGTCCGGGTTCACCGAGGACGTGTTGGGTGAGTCGATCTGGTCCAAGCAGCGTGAGGTGCTGGACTCCGTCACCCGGCACACCCGCACGATGGTCCCTGCCGGGTTCGGCGTCGGGAAGACGTGGCTCGCGGGCCGGTTGGTGGCGTGGGCGGGCTGCGTGAACCCCGCCGGAACCATGGTGGTCGTCACCACGGCGACCCGGTTCCGCCAGGTCCGCTACCAGCTGTGGCCGCACATTCGGAAGGTGGTCGCCCGCGCAGGCCTGCCCGGGTTCTGCGACACCACGCAGTGGAAGATGCCCGACGTCCACGGCAATGACGTGGTGGTGGCGTACGGCTTCACCGCGCCCTCGAACGACGAGGCCGCTATGCAGGGCATCCACGGCACGCCGCGGCTGTTGCTGATCGTGGATGAGGCGGGCGGCATCGACAGGCTGATCGGCAACGGCACGAACAACCTGTTGACCGGTGATGCCGCGATGCTGGCGATCGGCAACCCCCCGGCCGATGACCCCCGGTCGTGGTTCGAGGTGATGTGCGAGGAAGGCCACGACCCGGAGAAGCCGGGCACCATCACCATCCCGATCCGCACCCTGGACTCGCCGCTGATCACCGGGGAGCGCGTGCCCTACTGCAACGACTGTCCGCCGACGCGGGAGCGGCACTCCCTGGCGATTCACCTGCCGTCGATGGACTGGGTCGACCGCACCATCCGCGAGTACGGCCCGGATCACCCGTACGTCATCGCCAAGGTGCACGCCCGGTTCCCCAAGGGCGGCGCGAACAAGGCGATCCCGTTGGCGTTCATCGAGGCCGCGCAGGCCAAGCCGGACCCGCAGGGCCCCGAGTACGTGCGGCTGTGCGACCTGGGCCTGCCCGGGGAGACCGCCGAGCACACCGTGAAGCGCGGCGCGTGGATCCGGCTCGGCGTGGACGTGGCGGCCGACGGCGGCGACGAGATGACCATTTACCGGGCCGTCGGCGACGCGGTCGAGTTCCGGCACGCTTCCAGCGGCCAGGTGAACATCAACCAGGTGGATGTGGCGGGGCGGGTCCTCGAGGAAATCAAGGCCGCGCAGCTCCTCGCCCGCGCGCTGGGCACCGAGGCCCCGGTGCGCGTGAAGATCGACCGCAACGGCCTCGGTCACGGCGCGCATTCCCTGCTGGAGCGGTGGGGCGAGGAAGGCGAGCACGAGGCGCAGATCGTCGGCGTGATGGTGTCGGAGTCGATCGACCCGGACCGCGAGGACCCCGGGCAGGTCATGCGGCCGTGGCGGAAGCGCGATGAGATGTGGCTGGCGGCCCGGTCGCTCATGCAGCCGGCGCCCACCCGCCGGGTCGACGGCCGCGAGGACGACGGCGACGACGCGGGCGGGCACGGCCAGTTGCGGCTCCGCGTCGACCACAAGTGCGCGGTGCAGCTCTCGACGCCGAACCTGGGCACGAACAGCTCCGGCGCGTCGGTGGTCGAGTCGAAGAAGGCCATGCGGGCGCGGGGCATCGACTCCCCGGACCGCGCCGACGGGGCGCTGCTGTCGGTGTACGAGCCGGAAGACATCTTCGACTCCCGCCGCCTGGGCCTGATGAACTGACCGGCCCTGGTCTCGGCCAGGTCACGGCAGGGGCGGGCGGGTACGCCGCGAGGTGGATACGGCACGGGTCTGGATCGTCCTGGCGGTCTACGGGGCGCCCGGGCGGGCCCGCTTAGCGTGGACATGTACCCCCTGGCACCACCTGATCGAGGCCCCATGTCCTGTGACCCCGGATTCCGCGGCTACCACCCCGACGTGCTGCTCACCGCCGTCGGCGCGGGCACTGCCGGGCGCGCCCACACGGGCACGGGCCAGTGGCCGAAGGGTGACCCGGACGCCCGGGCCCGCGCGGCGCACGCGGCCCTGGACGCGCTGCTGACCGGGAATGCGTGCCTGGCCGACCCGGACACGGTGGTCGTCGTCTACGGGGCCCCTGACGGGGTGCGGGACGGCCGCCCGGTCGTTGCGGCGGCGGCCGCCGCGCGGTGCTGCAGCTGCACATGATCGGGCCCTGTAGCGTCGCCCTGCTCACCGCTGACTGAGGAGGGGCCGATGGGCCGCCAGAAGCCGAACAAGCCGCGCCGCCCCCGGTGCACGAGCGCGCCGGCCCCGGCCACGCAGGCGTGCGCCGGGCAGCAGCTCGACCACAAGGACGGGAGCATGTCGTGCTCCACCGGTACGGCATGCCCGGGCGTTGCCCTACCCCACAACGGGTGGCGGGACTGCGACGCGTTCGGGCCGTGCGCGTACTGCGAAGGGCCGCGCACCGACTGGATCTGAGCAGCGAGCAGCAGGAAGGCCCGGTACCCCTCGCGGGTGCCGGGCCTTTGTGGTGAAGCGGTCAGCCGGGGAAGGGGCCGGAGATCGCGCCGAGCCCCTTGATTGCGTCATCCCGCCAGGTGCGGCGCTGCCCGTCGGCGGTGCGCGCCTGGACGAGCTGCGCGGCGGCCGCGAACCACGCCGCGGCGGTGTGCACGGCTTCGCCTTCGAGGCAGAGCACGCACACGGGCGCTCCGTCCGGGGCGGGGTGCCGGGCGGTGCTGCCCCACCAGCCGAGGCCGATCGCCCGCGCGCACTCGTTGCAGGCGACGAGCTCGGCAGCATCCTGCGGGTTGGCGACCATGCGGCCGCCCTGGGCGACGACCTGGCCGGTGCCCATGTCGACCACGGGGCCGCGCTGGCTCATGCGGGCCAGTGCTTCCCGCAGCGGCTCGGGGAACTCGGAGGGGTCGGCCGGCGGCAGGGCGCCGTCTTGGGGTTCGCTCATGCCGCGACCGTACCGGCGTGGTCAGCCCGCTCGCAGGTCTTCGTCGGGGCGACACTCCGTACAGGGCTCCGTGACAGAGATGGTCCGTTCCTGCAGCGCCAGGCGTGCGTCTTCCCACGACAGGCGCTTGCCGTCCGCCATGGGGCAGTCCGGCCGGTGCAGGATGCCCTTGCCGACGACGTTTTCACCGGTACGCACGTGCTGCAGGACGAATCCCGGCGGGCGTCCGGAGCGCCAGGGCTGGGTGCCGGTGTCGGCCTCCTCGCGCTGCTCCTTCACGCGCCGCAGGGTGAGGGCGATCCACTTCCCGACGAAGTCGAGTTCCGCCGGGTCGCCGGGCAGGTCTCCGTGCGCGGTGCCCTTGGTGTTCCACTGCTCCCGGACGCGGTCGAGCTGGGTCTGCAGGTGCTTCGCCAGCATGTCCAGGCGCTCGACGTCGGGCGGCAGGTCTTCGTACACGCGTCCGAATGTACGCCGGGGCCCGGGCGTGGCGGTATCGCCCGGACGGGGGACGGGCGCCTGCGGCCCGGGCCTGCCCGGTGGGAGGCTACGCCGACTGACGCCCGAGAGAAGGGGTTCCCCGTGGACATCGACCTGCCCGTGCTGGACCAGGAAGCTCGCCGCCTGGCCCTCCTCATGACCGAGAACGGCATGGAGCACCTGACCATCCCGGCGACTAGGTCCCCGCAGGAGGCGGGGGCGGCCATCGAGGAGAGGTTCAGTGCCGAGCTGGGCGTGGCCTACGCCCGGCTTGCTGCGGCCGGGAGCGACGAGCAAGCCATCCTGCCGAGTCTGCTGATGGCGATGGCCGGCCAGGTGGCGATGCTGGCCATCGAGCTCTCGCTGCGGACCGACCGGGATGCGGCGGACGTCATCCGCTCGATGGGCGGCGGCCGGTAGCGACACACGTCCCGCGCGTACGGGGAGACCCCGGTCACTCGTCTACGGGGGGGTAGAGTTTTCCCATGACAGAGATAACCCCCGGCAACGCCCTCCAGGTGCTGCCCGGCATCACGGACCCAGTCGCGCGCGCCTTCGCCTGCGACGACCTCCTCTCCCGGAAGATCCCCGAGCTCCAGGCCGCCATCGCCGAAGTGCGCCGCGCCGCCGTCTACGACGCCACGCTCCGCCCGGGCGCGAGCGCCGCCACCGTGGCGGCCGAGCTGGGCGTCAGTGACAAGGCGATCTCGAAGGCCGTGTCCGAGCAGCGCCACAACGACCGCGAGCTCATGCGGGAGGCCCTGGCGTCCGTCCTGGCTTATCCCCCCGGGGGGACGATCGCCCTCCAGCAGGCGTACATGACCCGCAGCGTGCCGGGGATGGCGCGCCAACTGCTGCACCTTCTCGCCCGCCCCGACGTCGAACTGCCGGGCCCCGGCCCCAAGGCGGACGCCGTCGCCCGCGGCCGCGAGCGCGCAGAGACGATCCTGGACGGCCACGACGACGAGTGACGGCGGACCGCCCGAACTCCCAGAACTACTACTGAGCTACCAGTTCGTCCCAGATTAGTAGTTGGGCCCCCGGCAGCCGTGCTGCGCCGGGGGCCCTGCTGTGTGCGGCGGTGGTCAGGCCGGGTGCGCGGCGATCCAGTCCAGGAGCTGCTGCGCGTCCTGCAGAACGGCGGTGCGCGCCAACGGCACCTGGTCTAGGTAGGGCACGTTCCCCGCCCACTCCTTGGTGTGGTCGATGATCGTGTACGCGCCGGAGTAGTCGCGGCCCGACGGGTCGGCCTCCATGGCCGTCCGTACGGCCAACATCGCGTGGTACGTCTTCTGCAGCATGTCCTCGCACGCCCCGTCAGGGTGCTGCGGCGGGCAGGGCTTGAGGATCCCCTGCAGCGCGTCGGCCGCGCCTTGCACGGTCGGCCCGCTCGGCGAGGCCTTCGCGGTGGCGGCGGGCTTGGCTGCGGCCGGCGGTGTGCTGTCGCACGCGGCGAGTGTGGCTATGAGGGCGGCGGCGACTACGACGACGCCCCCCGGCTTGATCATCGTCATGGCGGCGGATCATGCCACAGCCAGGGGGGATGGCTCAGGGGCGGGGTCGCACTGCGCGCGCTGGGCCGCCTTCTCCGCCGGGTGGCGCCTCCAGCTCGATGGCGCGCCGCAGTTGCTCCATGCGCGTCGACAGCGGCTCCCAGCCGGGGAATCCGGCCATGCCGAGGTTGAGGCGGACGATGCCCCGCTCGAAGGAGCGGAGTACGCCCCGGGCCATGAGGGGACTGCCGACGGGGCGCGGGCTGGTGGTGTTGTCGGGGTGCTCGTTGTGGCCGGGGCGGACCGACACCCACAGGGCGCCGTGGTCGGAGCCCTGGAGGTGGGTGACCAGGTCCGCGCGTACCTCCAGCCAGCGGCGCACGGCGGCGATGGTGGGCTTCGACAGGGCGATCGTCTCGACCACGGGCGGCATGGCGCGCACGCGGTGCTGGGGGCGGCGGGTGATGCGCACGGTCCCGGCCTTCGCGTCCACGTCGTGGAGGGTGAGCGCGCCGAGCTCGCCGGAGCGGGCGCCGGTATCGAGGACCAGGCCGAGCATGGCCAGGAGCCGAACGGCCTCGGGGCCGGCCTCCCAGTGGTCGGCGGCCGCTTCCAGGTGGCGCAGCAGCAGGGCGCGCGGCTGGGCGGGCACGACGGGGTTGACCGGGGACTGCGACTCGGCGGGCCGGGCGGGCAGGTCGAGCGGCGGCAGGCCTGCGGCGCGGGTGATGTCCCGAAGGCGGGTGGCGGCCATGTCCACGGACGCGTCCGATGACGGGCCGTGCTGGGCGCGGCCGGTACGGCGGCGGAGCTCCCCGGCCCGGGCCAGGTCCAGGAAGGCGAGGGCGGATGGCGTCGACAGGAGCACCGCCAGGTCGTCGGCGGCGTCGGGCGGGAACTGGTCGGGGTGCCGCTCCAGGGCCCTGCCGAGCATCCCCGCCACCCAGCGGACTTGCTTGCCGACCGCGTCGCCGTTGTCGAGTCCGGCGGTCATCTGGGCCACCACGGACTGCAGGGTGTCCAGGGCGGCACTGGGTGGGGTGGGCTGTGCAGGCATGCGGGTCAGGGTAGACGGCGGCCGCCGGAACCCGCACGTGAACGCAGAGCGGCCCCGCACACCGGCAAGAGGTGCGGGGCCGCTCTAGGAGGGGTGAAGCGTGCTCAGGCTACGGCGGCGGACGCCATCGCGGCCTCCCACACTCCCTTCTCGACGCGGCGGACCTGGCCGTCCTCCTCCATGCGGGTGAGGGAGCTGTTCACCGTGGTCGACTTCATGCCGAGTGCGTTGATGATCTGCTGGTTGGTGCACCGCCCGTTGGCCCGCAGGTGCGCCAGGATGTCGGCCCGCGAGGACGAGCGGGGGACGGCCGTCTCGGCGGCCGCCGCGGCGGCCTCGGTCTTGGCCACGCCCTGCGCTGCCGTCTCGGCAGCGGCCTTGCCCGCGCCGGGCTCGGTGACCGGGCGGCCGGCCTTCCGGTCGTCGCGGCGCTGACGCCAGTGCCGCCACCCGTCGCCGAGCCGCGCGGCCTCGGTGGCGTTGAACGTGGTGGTCTCGCCGGTCGACGCCCAGTGGAACGGGTCGACGCACAGGAACGTGCGCGCCAGCGTGGCGCGGGCGCTGCCCACGCTCGCGTACGCCAGGCCTGCGGTGCTGTCTCCGTTGGGCCACTGCTTGGGGATCTTGTGGGGCTCGACCGGCATCGAGCCCTGCAGGGCGAGCTGACCGGACATGCGGCCGCCCGTGCGCATCACGACGACGTTCCCGGCGGCGAGCTGCTCCCGCAGGGTGTTGGAGCCGCCCAGGTTGCCCAGGGACGGGTTCTGCATGACGATGCGCAGCTTGCCGCCGCACTTGCGGGCCATGGTGGCGAACCGCTCCGCCAGGACGACGACCTCCTTGTAGGCGGCGAAGACGGCGGCGGCCTCCTCCATCGTCACGGACAGGATGGGCAGCCCCAGCTTCACGGGGTCGAACGCCGCCACGCCGCGCCGCTCGCGGCCCTTGTCGTCCACCCACTCCCAGTCGGCCAGGCGGCGGTTGCGGTCGTACATGAAGTCCACCGCGTCACGCATCGCGTACAGGCCTTCGGTCACGTCCCCGGCGAACAGGTCGACGGCGTTCTGCCAGTCCGGGAGCGACTGCCCGTGCTGCGGGTCGATGACCCAGCTCACCATGTGCGGGGTGTGCCGCTCGTAGGCCAGGCACATCTCCGTCAGTCGGGACTTGCCGGAGTCGGTGGAGCCGACGAACAGGTCGTGGACGGGGCCGGATCCGGGGCGCCACATCCGGTAGTCGACAAACTGGCCGTCGGGGTGCACGGCGATGGGGGCGATGCCGGTGTTCGGGTCCAGCAGGTGCGGGCCCTCCCACTCCTTCACCTCCTGCAGCGGGTTCCGCTCGTACACCTCGATGTGCGCCCACTGCTCGTTGCCGGACGGGTGCCGGTCGATGTTCACCGACACGGCCGGCACGCCGTAGGCGGACGCGATTCGCTCCTGGATCTGTGTGGTCATGGCGGCGGTCGCGGTGCCCTTGCCGCGGGGCAGCTCGATGTCGGCGCCCCAGTTGTCGTTGTTGCTGATCAGCAGGTTGTGCAGTCCGGAGTCGGGCAGCGCACCGCCCTGGCAGGCCACGAACTCCAGCCAGATCTGCAGGTGCTCGCCAAGCGGCGCCTCCGGCTCGGGGCGGCGGCGGGCCAGGTGCCACCACCACGGCGCGCCGAGAACCGCGCCGGAGCCTATGGCGACGCCCAGACCCTCGAGTCCCCCCGGCGGCGGGAGTACCTGCCCGGTGGCGGCGGACACCAGCAGCCAGCCGAACACTGCGGCGTACACGGCGGAGGTGTAGAGCCGCCCCCACGCGGTCAGGACACGGCGGCGCAGCATGGCGCGGCCTGCCCGCTCGGGCCAGCGGGCGCCCTTGCGGCGGCGGATCGCCCGGCGGCGCAGCCGAAGCGCGAGCTCGGGGGCAGCGGCGGCGGCCAGGCCGAGGGCGGCCGGCCAACCCCCCTGGATCTGCAGGGCCTGCGCGGTGGTGAGGGTGCCAGCGGTGGTGAGGAACGGGGCCAGGGGGCGGCGGTGCCGGACGACGAAGCGGCCCGTGCGGATCGAACCGCGCACCACGAGGGGCAGACGCTTCCACCGCTCCGCACGCCGCCGCGCCGCCGCCCGCTGCTCGCCGAGCCGGTTGTAAAGGGCGATCAGCTTGTCCGCTTCGTCGTCCGTCATCATGGGCTCGGCACGGTCAAGGAGTGCCATGGTCGCGGTGCCTTTCTCTGCTGCTGCACGGTGGGGAAGTTGGGTGGCCGGGGCCGGGGCGGGGCCGGTGCGGGAACACCGGCCCCGTCCGCTCAGTGGCTGGTGATGAACTCCGCGTCGGGGATGGCGGGCGCGGCGGCCGCGGCCTCCACGAGGTTTCCGTAGCGGCGCTGCAGGTTCTCCCGGGCGACGTTCGCGGCCGTGAAGACCGCTTCGGCGGCCGCGCGAGCGGCCTCCTGGGCCTCGGCGAACGCGATGGCGGCCTCGGCGACGGCATGCGCGTCGCGCACGGTCTCGGGGTCCACCTTGAGCGCGGCCATCCCTGCGGCCAGGTCGTCCAGCGCGGTGGCGCGGTTGCTGGAGCGGGTGGCGTCCCCGGTGGCGATCTCCAGGTCGGCCAGGGCGGTGTCGGCGACGGCCCCGAGCTGCTCCCGGGCGCTGTCGAAGTTCGTCGCTTCTCCGGTGAGAGTGCCGCTCATGGTGGGGGGTTTCCTTTCGTCGGGCTGGACCAGGCGCAGGGGCTTGGCCGGGTACGGGTGGGTGCTGGGCGGGAGTCCGGTGTCCCGGGCGGGTGCCGGGGTCGGGGCGGGGGCGGGCTTCCTGACGGGTCGCGCCGCCACCGTCGGCTTCTCGGGCGGGGCCGGCGCCTTACCTCCGGTCGGCTTTGGGGGCGGCGGGGGCGGTGTCGGCTTCGGCGGATCGGGTTCCGGGTTGGGGGTCTCGTCCTCGTCGTCGTCCTCGGGGTCGAGCTCGTCCTTGCGCTCCCACAGGACGGAGGCGGCTTCCTTCCAGCTCGCCCCCCACCCCTCGGTGAAGGCCTTCACGTGGCCGAGGCCTGCGCGGGTGAGGTAGGCGGCCGCCTTGCCGGTCACCGCCCCGGCCCGGTTGGTGGGGCTGCCCTTCTTCACGGGGGTGGCCCGCCACTGCGCGGCCAGGGACTCCCGCTTGGCGGCCGCCACGGGGGCCTTGGCCTTGGGGCTCGCTGCCTTGGAGCCGCCCGACGATCCGCCGGAGCTGGAGCCGTTGGCCATCTGCCAGGCCAGCCACCCGAGAATCAGGAGTTCAACCACTTCATGCCACCTCATCGGTCGGGCCCTAACTGGGCGGGTCGGGGGATCACGCGCTGAACTTGTTGCGCTTGATGACGGCCTTCTTGATGCGGATGTTCGTCCGGTTGCCGCCGCCGCCCCGGGAGCGGAAGGCCGTGGCCATCTGCACGAAGACGAAGGCGCCGAAGAGGACCGCCGCGAGCAACATGAGCTGCGAGATCAGGTCGGCCAGGGCGGAGACGAACGCGGCCGCCAGGTGCAGGCCGGCCGCGAACGCGAGGAAGCCGACCCCGGCGAGGCAGAAGTTCAGCAGGAACCCGGAGACGACCGACCTGGACGCGACCGCCACGGCGGCGGGGTCGGGCTGCGGCGGCGCGGCCTGCGCGTAGCCGGTGACGGTCTGCCCGTTGGGCAGCAGCACCGTGGTGGGGACCAGGTGCAGGGCGCCCAGGTGGGCGGCCGGGGCCTCGGCAGACAGGTTCACGGCGGTCGGCTGCAGGGGCTGGAGGGGGCGAACGTCGTTCATTTCGGGGCTCCTTGGTGGTTGCGGTGGGTGACGGCCGGGGCTACCCTCGCGCGCGTTACGCGCGCAGGCGCGCCCAGGCGTGTAGGTCCCTGACGTGGTCCGATCCGCGGTGCGGATTGGACTGCGGATCGGATTGCGGATTCACGGACGGTCACCCGCCGAGGAATTCGGCGGTCGCGGTCTGCAGCGCCCGCTCGACCGCCGCGGCCGCCCGGTCGCGCTTCTCCGGCGGGAGCTTGGCGACCTGGGCGCGGATGCGGTCGTAGGTGACGGCGACCCGGTCCCACGGGGTCTCGGCGGCGTTGAGCCGGGCGGACCACCGCTCGGCGGCGGCCTGCTGCCGGCGCGTCTCGCGCTCCTGCTGCTTCTTGTACGCCATTGCGGGCCTCCTACCTGGGGGTTTGCGTATAACCGGCTCTATGGGGAGTGCTTCCGGCTTGCGCCGGGCACGGGGCGGGGCCCGCTACTGAGGGCCGGGGTAGGTCTTGAACTCGTCTTCCTCCCGGATCTCCAGGCGCCGCGCGTTGGCGTAGGAGCGGGAGGTGGAGGGGTGGCCCTCCGCCTTCAAGGCGTCGGTCATCTCCTTCTCGCGGGGCTCGCGACCGAGGCTCCGGAAGACGCCACGGATGATCTCCCGACCCGCTTCCTGCTCCTCCGCGGTGGAGCGCTTCGGGAGCGGGGCGGGGCGCTTTCCGGTGCCGTCCTTGGCGGCGCCACGGGGGCGCTTTGAGGGCTCCACCTGAGCGTTCACACGGGGCGCCTTGGCGTCCGCCGCGGCGGCGCTTCCACGGCCGCCCGTGGCGCCTCCTGCGGCGTCTCCCGAGGCGCCTTCGGCGGCGTTCTCGGCGGGCGCCTTGAGCTCCGGCGGGCGGCGCCCGAACAGCGCCATGTGGGTCCGCTCCCGGGCGGCGCTTTCGGCGTCGTCCGTGGCGGGCTCGGTGGTGGGGTCGATGGCGGTGGCGTCGCACCCCGCCGTGAGGCCGGACAGATCAGTCGTGGCGTGTTCGGCGGCCGCCGTCGCGGCGCCCGGCTCCAGCTCGCCAAGGCGGGCCAGAACGCAGATCTTGGCGGGCGCCACGCGGCGCCATCCACGGCCGTACAGGGAGCGCAGTTCGGCACGCACCAGGAGGCGGTTCCGCTCGCGCTTCAAGGCGTCGGCGTAGGAGGTGACCTCCCACAGGATCATGCGGCGGCGGATGGCCGCCGTGGCGACAGGCGCCATGAACCAGCGGGAGGTGCGGATCCGGTCCATGCGGCGGCCGGTGATGGCGCCGATGCGGGTGGCGTAGATGCTGCTGGCGATCTCGGAGAACACGACCCACAGGAGCGTCAGGAAGGCGTGTCCGGCGCGGCCGGGCAGGGAGTCGGTGACGTTCCAGTTGAGGTAGATCGTGGCGGCGGTCAGGAGGCGCGGAATCCACGTCAGCCACGCGGGCACGTGGAGGTCCAGGCGGATGAGCAGCAGGCGCGCGAGCGTGAAGGCGGGGATGGCCAGGTCGAGACCGAGCGGCAGCATCCACGGGTGTGCCCACCCCCACTCGGCTTCGGCCTTGGTGCTCAGGGCCTCGAAGGAGGAGAGCAGGCCGAGGACGCTGACGCCGGTCGCCATGACGACGACCGCGAAGGCCATGAACTTCTCGCCCTTGCCGAGCGGCGGCACGTCCTTGGTGGCCGGCTCGCCGTCGTCGTCCTGGTCCGCGTCCTGGTCCGCGTCGTCCGCAGGTGCGGATACGGGCTCGGGCTGCGGCGCAGGGGCGGGGTCGACGGCGGGCGCGGCCACCGGGGCGGGCTCGGGCTCGGGTGCAGGGGCGGGGGCGGGGGCCGCCTCGACTACCGGGGCGGGGTCGACGGCGAGCGCGGCCACCGGAGCGGGCGCGGGCGCGGGCAGCGTCACGGGGTCGGCAGCGGCGTCGGGGTAGTCCTGCAGGAGCAGGCCTCCGCGCCTCTGCCAGTGCGCTGCACCGAGCAGCTTCTC
The DNA here is from genome assembly GCF_057707815.1 of Actinacidiphila sp. bgisy160. Classification (NCBI taxonomy): domain Bacteria; kingdom Bacillati; phylum Actinomycetota; class Actinomycetes; order Kitasatosporales; family Streptomycetaceae; genus Actinacidiphila; species Actinacidiphila sp. bgisy160. The sequence goes on along the minus strand of NZ_JBYIQW010000002.1, from coordinate 141,456 downwards.
CAACTGGGGCGTCTCGCTCACGGTTTCCTCTCTCAGCTCTTGCGGCGGCCGGCGGGGCGACGGCCGCCGCGGTTGTCCTTGGGGCGGATGACGAAGTGCACGACGAGGAAGCCGACGCCCGCGAGGGTGACGGTGCGGCCGAGGCTGAGGCCGCCTTCGACGGCGGCGCACCAGCCGAGGGCCATGGCGAGCATCCACTCGACGAGGCCCCAGAACAGGGCGGTCACGGTTTCCTTCATCGGGCACCGCCGAGGGGGGCGAGGTGCTGGTCCCACGCTCCGGACCGGACCGGCGCGGGCGCGTGGTCGACGGCGATGCGGGCGCGGTCGGGGCTGGTGGTGTCGCGGACGAAGGCGGTGCGGCGTGCGGGATGGGGCGCGGTGCTACCCGCGCAGCTACGATCGTGCATTGTTCGGCCCTTTCGGCTTTGGCAGGCGAGGGCTGAGCTGTTCCCGGTGTTGGCTCACCGGGGGTGCCTCGGCGCGGTGTTGGCTCACCGCGTCGGGGCTTTTTTCGTTTGTGTTGGGTCCAACCTACGGCGATCCTCTGGACGCGGTCAAGAGGATTGAGGGATGGTGGTGCCATGGAAATGCGACGCCAACCCGAGGAGGAGGTCGCCTTGCTGACGGTCCCGCAGATCGCGGAGCGACGAGGCTGGAGCCGCCAGGGGGTCCATGACCGGATCGCCAACGACCCGGACTTCCCCGAGGCGGTGTTGGTGCCCGGGAGCACCCGGCCCCGCTGGCCGGCCGACGCCGTCGACCGCTACTTCGACACCCACCCCAAGGCACAGGGCAAAGGCGGCGGACCCAAGCCGCGCCGCAACCAGGGGCCGACATGAGCTTCGACCGGGTGACCTACTACGTGCCCCGGTGCCCGTGGTGCGGGACCAGGGCGACGGGCCCGGACGGCCAGGAGCCGCGCCTGGAGTCCGAAGTACTCGGCGAGGAGCTGCGCGCGCACATGGAGGCGCGGGGCTGGCAGATCGCCGGCGGCGAATGGAACGGGCGCGCCCGGGTCCGGACGCCGCTGAACCTGCGGTGCGCGCGGTGCGCGGCCGCGACCGCCGTCCGCACGGCGAAGTTCGAGCGCGACCTTGCCCGGCCTGCGGTGCGCACCGTGGACATGTCGGCGCGGCTCGGCGACGGGTGGTCGCTGGTGCAGCGCGACGGTGACGAGGAACGCCGGCTGTGGCTCGTGCGGCACGGCGAGCGCACGCGGGGTCAGGTCGCCCGGTACGTCAACCGGCGCGGTGGCCTGTCCGGTTGGCAGGCGTGGGCGTACGACGGCGGGGAGCTCATGTTGCACCTGGACGCGGTGAGTGCGGCCCTGTGGCGGGAGAAGTCCAGCTTCCTGTGGCGCACCCGCGACCTGGCGGCGTGGGGGGTCGCGGTCAGGCCCAAGCACAGCCAGACGCCCCCGGCTTGGGCTCGGAGTGGGGCGTCGGCCAGGGCGTGACGGGAAGCAAAGAACCGGCCCCCGTGGGGGCCGGTTCAGGGTCGTTCATCGCTTTGGAGTCAACGGCTTCGACCGATTTCGCCTGCGCTGGACGGCGTGCCGCCCACTCGCCAGGTTGACCGCGCCTGCCCCCGGAAGGTCTCTCCGCTGTCCACCTGGCCCTTGTTGCGCGCGAATTCCCGCTCGGCTGCCCTGGTGTCCCATGTGCGGACGACCGGAGCCGGGGCCGTACTCCGGGTGCCGGCGTTCTTCGCTTGCTGCAGACACCGCTCATGGCACGTCTTTCCAGACGCGGCCTTCGCGGTCCGCTGCCCGCCCGTGGGCTTCCGGCAGATCGCGCACACGGCGAGGCCCTTGCGGACCGGCTTCTTCTTCGTCACGGGCGCAGCGTAGCGGCGGCCGGGTTCTCAGGCCCGGCCGCCGTCACTCTATCGCCTGTCGTCAGGCCGCGTCGGCAGCCTGGGCCTGGCGGCGCTTGCGCGGCTTGGGGAAGATGCGGGTCTTGCGCCAGCGGGCGAGGTCCCGGATGTGGATGCGCATGCCGCGGTTGGACGTGCCGACCTTCTCGACCTTCGGGCCGGTGCCCTCGTTGATCCAGCGGTACATGTTGGTGACGCTCGTGTCGCAGGCGACCGCGGCCTGCTCGACGGTCAGCCACTCCGGGCCGCGCGGGGCACGCGTACGGCGGGGAGCCGCCGCCTGGGGCTCGGCCTCGGGCGCGTCCTCCGGCTCCTCCTGCGGCTCCGGCTCCACCTCGGCTGCCACCTCGACCACGGGCTCGGTCACGGGCTCGTCCTCGACCACGCGGAGCTCCCGCACCTCGGCCTCGGCCTCCTGCAGTCCCGCATCCCGGCGGTTCCTGTAGGCCTTGTGCCTGCACGACTTGGAGCAGTAGACGCGCGGCCGGCCCTTGCCCGTCGCATCGAACGTCTTCCCGCAGATGCAGACCATGGGCGTGGTCCCGTCCTTCGGGACGATCCGCTCCAGCACCTCCCTGACGGCGGCCGACTCGGCGGTCTTGCCGGTCGTCGCCTCCAGCTGGTTGATACGCGTGGTGAGGCGGCCGACGGTGGCGAACAGCGCGTCGAGCTCGGCGTCGGTGATGTGGGAGGCGTCAGCCGAAGTGGTCATCTCAGAATCCCTTGGCGAAGGAGAAGGCGGGCATGCGAACGGGGCCGTGCACGTGGGTGGCTTCGAGTACGGCGGTCAAGCCATCCGGCGGGGAGCCGGGAGCGGGAGCGGTCGGCACGACCTGGCGGGCCGGGGCGGCGGGCGGGTCGTTCTCGCCCCGGATCTGGCGGACCACGGCCGCGCAGAAGCGCAGGTTCTGGATGCGGGCGAGGGACCAGCGGTGCCGGGCCCCTACGGCCTCGAGCATCATCGGGTCGTCGTCCATGCCGACGGGCCGACCGTCCTCGCTCCAGCCCACCAGCGCCCCGTAGAGCCAGGCGTCGTTGCGGTTGGCGTCCCACTCGCGGGAATCCAGCCGGATGTGCGCGGCGACCCGCTCCAGGACGGCCCGGGCGCGGGCCATCAGGTCCGCCTGGCCCGCGGTGTTGCGCTGCAGCTCGGTGAGCTCGGTGCGCAGGGCGCGGATCTCGTCCTCGGCCGGTCGCACCAGGGCCTCGGCGATGGTGCGGGCCAGCTCGATGCGCTCGGCGTCGGCGAGGTAGAGCGGCAGCAGAGCCTCTTCCACGATCTGCCGAGCCTGCCCGACAGCGGGACTGGCAGGGGTTCGGCGGGTGCCGAATGTCTGCGTATTCGGCTCGGTGTCTCGCACCAGGGGCCTCCGTGCGGCTGGGGTGGTGGTGCCTTGCAATGAGGGGGAACGTCGGAGGCCCGCCAGGTGTGACACAAGACTGGGAATTCCGCGCGACTCAACGACGAAAAGCCTCTGACCTGGGGTTTTTCTGCCGGAGACAACTTGCGCTCTAGCGCAACACGGCGACTTGCGCTCTACCGCAACTTGCATGTTGCGCTCTAGCGCAAGTCCGACTGACGCTCTAGCGCAACACCTAGTAACTAGAAGAACTTCAACTAGACGAACATCAACAACACCTGGGCGGCGGGGCCGGCGGACGGGCGCGGCGCGGCGGTGGCCGGGCGTGAAACGGGACCGGCAAGCCGGCCCGCCGGATCCCCTCCCCAAACGGATGACACCAGTGGTACCGTTGCCACCATGAAGGCATCCGAGAAGAAGGCCATGAGCCTCCGGTTCCCCAACGCGGAGCAGTACGACGCCATCGCCGCGGCCGCCAAGGCCGCCGACATGAGCATGCAGGAGTACGTGCTGTCGGCCGCCTACGAACGCGCCACGGCCGTCGAGCGCGTTTTCCTCGAGGCCGCCCGCGAAGCCATGGAGTACACCCGCGAGGCCTTCGCCGAGCTCGGCGACAACGTGCCCGACAGCGACCGGCACGCCGCCGCCCTGGCCGCAGAGCGGCGCCTGGCCGAGCTGGACCGCGCCGAGGCTGGCCACGGGAACGCCGCGTGACCCAAAGCATCGACGTGCCGTTCCTGCTGCACGTCGCCGAGCAGATCGACGGCGACCCGCAGGTCCACGAACTGGGCGTGCTGTACGCCGCGGTCGCCCGCGTCCACTCCAGCGCCATGGGGCGCGACTGCTACGGCTCTGATCACCTCAAGGCGGCCGCGCTCATGCACGAGCTCGCGCGGATTCCCTGCCTGGAGCACTCGAACCTGCAGTTCGCATGGGTCAGCACCGTCGGGTTCCTGACCCTGCAGGGCCGCAGCCTGAACTACCCGCCCAAGGAGGCTGCGGTCCTCGTCCGCGACACGGCAGCCGGCCGGGTCACCGTGAAGGAGATCGCTCTGGCGCTTCGCGGCTGGACCGTCCGGTGACGGCGACGACCCTGGCGGTGCCCGCCCGGATCCAGCGCGGCCGCACGAAGGGCTGGCGGCTGGCGGACGCCACCACCAACCCGAACGGCGCCGTCATCGTCAGCGGGTCCAGCCGGTTCGCCAACGCGTGCACGATCGCGGTCATGCGGGAGATGCGAGACGTCGACCCGCACGCCGCGGCGGCCGCCAACTTCCGCATGTGGCTGGCCGGGGACCGGACCAACGCCCCGACCGATGAGGCCGACCGGCGGCGCGAGCGGATCCTTGTCAGCGTGCCGGAGCTGCGGGGCAAGGACGTCGCCTGCACGTGCCGACCGGATCAGGCGTGCCACGCCGACGAGCTGCTGCGGCTGGCCGGCATGCCGCCCGCCGAGTACGACGCGTGGGCGGCCAGGGTCCGGGCCCGCGTCGACCGGGGCCGGGTCTCTTGGGGCGACGCCCCGATCTACAGCGACGAGGAGAAGGCGGCCGCCACGCACGGCCACGCCGGGTTCGTCATGCAGCAGCTACTCGGCGCGTAGCGCCACCGAAGGGGGAGGACATGGACCTTACGAAGGTCGAGGCCGCCGTCAATGACGGCGCCGGATACGCGGTGCTGAACGTCCGGGATCTACGCGAAGCCGTTGGCGCCCAGCGCACCGGCCGCCACGTGGCGGAAGCCATCTCCGAAGGCCTCCATCAGGCGGGATACCGGCACTTCCCGGTCGAGATCCCGAAGGATCAGCTCCGTGGGGTGCTCGTGTACCGGCCGGACAGCCCGGGTGCGCAGGTGCTCCTGCTGGTGGAGGTGGCGACCACGAGCCCTCCCGGGGCGGCAGACGGCGCCGTGCACCTCCTGGCCGACCTGCTGCGCAAGCCGTAGCCTGACCGCCTGCCAGCAGATCCCAGGGGGGGATTCATGCTCAACCGTGCCCAGATACTCCCGGTCGTCATCGGTGCCAGCGTCGTCGGCTTGCTTGCCTTCGGCGTTGGCACTCTCGGCGCCCACGGCGAGCCCGCGAACGTCTCCGTCGTCCCGGACTACCCCAGTGAGGGCCCCGAGTACGACGCCGCCATGGAACGCTGCGCCCTCTCGCGCTTGATGAACGCTGGAGACCCCGCCCCCAGCCCCGAAGGGCCGTACTACCACGAAGCCGAAGTGCTCTGCAGCTACGGCAGAACCTTCGACAACATCGACGGCGGGCCCGGCATCGGACCGGCCGACCCGGACTACTGGACTCCGTGACCCGCGCTGCACGCTGGAGGGCCCGCCACCATCCCGGTGACGGGCCCTCCAGGCTTTCCCGCGTATAACCGGCTCACGCGACCAGTTCTGTCAGGACGAGTGTCAGCCTTCCCCCGGGGGTTGCAGACCTGGCCCCCGGGCGAGGGTCCGGCCCCGTCAGGATCCGGGCGTTGTCGTCCGGCAGGGCCCCGCCGTCGACCAGGCCGTCAAGGAGCGCCTTCGCCGACGGCGCCCAGTTCCCCGGGTCGAAGTCCCGGGTACGCGGGCCCGGGTGCACGACGTAGAACAGGTGGGCCCGGGCCAGCGTCGGCAGCCGGTGCTTGCGGGCGAGCACCTTCCCCGTCTTGCGCAGCTCGCCTATCCGGTCGGCCTCGGGCGCCCAGTGCAGGCGCATGTTGGAGCTGAGCAGAGGCAGCGGCGGCACGGGCATCACCCACGAGCGGCCCGCGCCGGCCAACTCGGCGACCAGGTCGTCTAGGTCCACGTCGGGCGCGGGGCCGGCGGCCGCGACCGGGCGGGGCGCCTTCGCCTTGCGGGGCCTGGCAGTGGCCGAAGTGGGCTTGGTGGCCGCGGCCTTGGTGCTGCGCCGCAGCTCACGCTCCCCGGCGAGGGTCAGGCCGACGAGCTCCGTCCACTGCCCCCGGTCGTGGGTGCGGGCGCCGTGGCGTACGAGCTCGGCGCGGAGCAGCGCCAGGACGTCGAGCTTGGGCAGGGTGAGCCACTGCCCGGGCTCCGGTGCGGCATAGCGGTAGTGGGTGCGGCCCGGGGAGCCGGGGACGCTCGCGTGACTGACGGCGTGATCGCGGATGGTGCGCAGGGCCGCGCGGTGAGCCTCGGGGAGGGGAGGGGCCGCGGGGCGGTGGAACGGTGCGGGCATCGGGACCTCCGCTACGTCTATGCGCATAGGTGTGCGTAGTTTCCAAGATTTTTTGCGGGGTGGAAGCTGGTCGGCCCTGAGTGCTGGATCACTGCAAGTGTCGGCTGTTTCCTGACCGGTTGATTCGGTGAGCCTTACAACGACCTATACATGGGGCGGCTGTTACCCCTTCGCAGCCCTACGCGCAATTGCAACACGCGGCCGCGAAAGCCGTAAGCTTAGAACGCCGAAGAGGAGAGCAAGACCCGTGGTCCAGCCTCTGGGGTCCAATCCTGGCTGGGGGTCGTTGCCCTCCTCTGGCGCGCCGTAGGAATCCAACTCGAGAATGGAAAACCCACAATGCGCTTCAATAGTAGTGCCTGCAGCAAAGCCTGCGCCAAGGGCATCAAGGATGTCGTCAAGTTCGTGAAGGCCGTCGTGGAAGCCGTGGCCCGCGCGGTCAAGAACAATCGCCGTGAGGTGACCCTCGCGGCCCTCGGCGGCGCCGTCCATGCGTGCGTGGCCATCCCGCTGGCCGAAGCCGGGAACCGGTTCTTCGGCGGCTGATCCACACACGAGCACACGGTGGCCCCCCTCTCACTCGGGAGGGGGGCCACCCTGTTACCCGGCGCCTGCCCCGGCACCGGTGCGCGTCTTCGCCGATCTCTCCGGCAGTCCGCCGAACCGGGATCGAACATCCGGCCGGACACCCCCGAACGCAAGGTTAGGTGCGCCTTACCGGTGATAATTTGGAGAATCACAGGCTATTCTAAGGGGGTGTCAGAAGATCCCGAACACCCCTCCGAAGACGGCCCCCCGGCCTCGCCGGAGATGAGCCGCGCCCTGTTCAACCAGTGGTTCGGGTTCGTCTCCGCCCGGCTGGACGAGCGCGAGGCCATGGCCGACGCGATCCACTCCCGCGCAGGCCTGGAATGCCGCACGATCACCACGCCGCTGCGGGTCAAGGCCGCGTACGCGTTCGGCTTCGGGGAGGCCGCATTGGCCGACGACCAGCCCCACCGCGCACGCACGCAACTCGCCTGGTTCCGCCAAGCGGGCCAGCAGTGGGCCGGCCACCCCGAACACCCTGACAACTGACCCACATCACCCAATAGCGCCACCGAAGGAGCACGATGGCAGACACCGGCATTGACGACTGGTCCAAGTACGAGTCCGGCACCGACCCGTTCACCGCAGCCGAGTTGGAGGCGATTCACCGCTACCGCGAATTCGTCGCCGACATGCCCGACGACACCTTCGAGGGCTTCGATGCCGACCGGATCCTCAGCGACGTGGCCGAGCACGGCGCGAGTGTGGCCCTCGCAAACGTGGAGGGGTTCACCAACCATCTCAACGGCTGGTGGGGGGCGATCAGCATGTTGAAGGACGCCCTGTCGATCGGCGCCGACGGGTACAGCACGGCCGCCCACCGGTACGTCGGCCACCTCACCGCCCAGCACCGCAACGCCTGCGCGAGGTTCGAGCGCGCCGTCACCATGTGGTTCCTGGACTTCGATCCGGGCCTCTCCTCCCCGCTGTACCTCAAGCGAGACGCGGACGAGTGACCGACGAGTACGGGCGCCGCGTCCCGGCCCTGCCGGGCGCGGCGAAGGCCTGGTTCGACGCCTACCAGCGGGCCGCGGAGGCGGCGAACGGCGGCATCGACTGGTCGGAGCTGTCCTCGGCGCGGCTCCCCAACCCTGCCGCCGTGCCGCCGTGCCCGGTGTGTGGCGACGTCCCCGTGTCCGGCAAGCTGACCGGCCACACCGGGTATTGCCCGTTCCAGCCCTGCCCGCCGAAGACCGGCGCCCACCTGCACTTCCAGCCCTGCGGATGCCTCCTGGACCTGCCGTCTTTGGAGGAACTGATCCGCTCCATGTACGGAACCAGGGAGAACGCGTGAGCGAGCAAGAGGGAGAGGTCATCGTCGCGGAGCTCCTGGACGACGAGGAGCCCGCGGGGCTTCCCGCCGTCCGGGAGAGCCTGCCGGCGCCGCGGTACGAGGTCGATCAGCACACCATCGTCGGCCCGGGCGAGGATCTGCCCGTGGCCGGCGAGGGCCCGCGCTACTCGGAAGAGGACTTCCGGGTCTCGCAGGCCACGATGGACCTGCACGCCGAGGCCAAGGCGGAGAACACCCGCCGGATGCGCACCACCGCGGTGAGGGAGTTCGAGGCCTGGTGCGCCGAGCACGGCCGCGTCGCCCGGCCGTGCACTACGGCGACGTACACCGAGTACGGCACTCACCTGATGACCCGGGCCAACCGCAAGGACGGCACGCGCAGCATGAAGGCCGCGTCGATCCGCGCCTACATGTCGCACATCCGCATGTGGCAGCCGCCCGGGAAGCGCCCGGACCGCACGATGTTCAACGAGAACCTCAAGGGCTGGACGGCGAAGAACCCGCGGGCCAACCGCAAGCGGGAGGCGTTCCCGCTGACGCTGCCGTTCGTGCTGGCGATGATCGACGTGTGCGACGAGTCCACGCCCATCGGCATCCGTGACGCCGCCTACCTGGCGTTCGCGTACCGGTTCGTGGCGCGCCGCACCGAGCCCGCCGAGCTGCTGATCGAGGATCTGGTGATCACCGATGACCAGATCGTCGTGAAGCTGGCCAAGGACAAGACGCACCAGACCGAGGAACAGACCCTCATCCAGAAGAACCGCGCCGACCTGCAGCAGGTCCAGCGCATGCGGGCGTGGCTGGCGTACCTCGCCGAGCAGGGCGTCACCTCGGGTCCGCTGCTGCGGGCGCTGACCAAGAAGGGCAAGCTCGCCGGGCGCGCCCACGCCACCAAGCGGGGCGACAAGCTGACCGGTGCCGCGTGCGACAGCATCGTGAAGAAGCGGTTCGAGCAGGCCGGACTCGAGACCGACGGGCGGCCGGTGACGGCGCATGGCCTCCGTGCGGGCGCGGCCACCGACCTCGCGGAGGCCGGGGTGCGAGGCAAGGAGCTCAACGAGGCGGGCCGGTGGACGCCCGGCTCCAACGTCGCCGAGCTGGCATACGTCCGCCCCGCGAAGGACAAGGCGAAGGACGTGTTCGACGCGGTCAAGGTCGTCGGGGCGGCCGCCGCCGAGCCTGCCGGGCCCGTGGTGCAGGTGCAGGGCCGGGCCGACCGGGCAGCCCGGCGCCGCATGCGCCGAAGGTGACTGACAGCCCCAGTATTTCGCTGCTGGGGCGTACGGCCCGAAGGGCCGGCCCCCGCGCCCGCCGCAGGCGATCTGCCAGCGGGCGCGGGGGCCAGTTATACGTGAGAGCCTTCCCCCGTGCTTCTATCCGACAGGGACATCAAGGCCGAGATCGACGTCGGGCGGGTGCGGATCGACCCGTTCGACGCGTCGATGGTGCAGCCGTCGAGCATCGACGTACGGCTCGACCGCTTCTTCCGGGTGTTCGAGAACCACCGGTACCCGCACATCGACCCGGCGGCCGAGCAGCCGGACCTGACCAGGGAAGTGGAGCCGGAGGGCGACGGGCCGTTCATCCTCCACCCCGGGGAGTTCGTACTGGCCTCCACGTACGAGGTCATCACGCTGCCCGACGACATCGCCTCGCGCCTGGAGGGGAAGTCGAGCCTCGGTCGGCTCGGACTCGTCACGCACTCGACCGCGGGCTTCATCGACCCCGGGTTCTCCGGGCACGTGACGCTGGAGCTGTCGAACGTGGCGACGCTCCCCATCAAGCTGTGGCCCGGCATGAAGATCGGGCAGCTCTGCCTGTTCCGGCTGAGCTCGCCGGCCGAATTCCCCTACGGCTCGGAGCAATACGGCTCCCGGTACCAGGGGCAACGCGGCCCGACCCCGTCGCGGTCGTCCCAGCGCTTCCACCGCACCCGGGTCTGACGCGACGCAAGCGGCCCCGTCCGGTAGCACACCGGACGGGGCCGTCTGGTCCCCGAACCCCGCGAGGAGGCCCCCGGTGGACCGATCCCTGACGGCGTGGCGTTCCGCCCGTGCCCGCGCCCGCCGGATGCGCGAGCGGTGGATTGCCGCCGAGGCCCGCTGTGCCCAGCTCGCCGCCGAACCGGCCGTGCCCGTGGAGGTGTGGCGCGCCGCCCAGGTGGAGGCGATGCGCGCCAACGACACGGTCGGCCGGGTAGCTGACCTGCTGGAGCGGTGGCACGAGTCGGGGCCGCCGGACGAGCGGGCCGCGCGTTCGGAGCTGCTGCGCGCCCTGAACGGCACCGACGAGCGGGACGCGGCGCTGCAGCGGCTCCGCGGCCGCGTGCGGGAACTGCGCTCCGGCCTGGCCGACATGGCCCGCGTGGCCGAGCACGAGAAGGCCGTGGCGATCGAGGCGGAAGCCCGCCTGGACCGGGCGTGCGCGGTGCTCGACCGTGTTGCGGCCGCCCCCACCATGCAGCTGCACGACGGCGGGCCGCGCGTCGTGGACGCCGACGATCTGCGTACCCGTCTGGGGCTGTCGCCCCGGTAGGGCCGCTGTTGTCACACTCCGGGACCGCCGGTCGTTCCCCATGGGTGGGGGTTGCGCTTAGCGCAGGGGCTGTGTATCCGAATCCGTCCGGCGGAAGGAACCGACGCCCGTGCCTACTCCCCCGGCGAAGAAGGCCGACCATGCGTGGGTCGTCGCGGCCGAGCTGCCCGTGGAGACCAACATTGCCCGCTACGCCGACTTCCGAGGATCGTTCGTGATCAAGGAGGGCGGGCAGCGCGTCAACGCCCTGGAGGTGTACTGCAAGGCGTGCAAGCGTCCCTTCGAGGACGTAGCGGACCAGGAGTGCTCTGCGCTCATCGACAACCGGCACCTCATCGGCGGTGACCAGCGGGTCCGCGCGAAGCGCCTGCCTCCGCCCCAGCCCCCCAAGGGCGCCCGGGTCATCCCGGGCCACACCTACACGCGACGCGGCATCGAGGCGTACGTCGCGGGCACCGTCTGACCACTCACCTGCAGAAGGGCACCACCCCGTGAACCGCCGTCTCCGCATAGTCGCCGCCGCGTCCGCCGCCACCCTGGCACTGGGCCTGGCGGGCTGCGCCAAGTACATGGAGCCGTACAACGACGCGCCGCGCGCCAGCACGGTCAACCGGGAGCCCTGCGAGGTCATCGCCATGCCCGACGGGTTCTCCAACTCCTGCACCAAGTGCGACCACGGCAACCGCATCTATCAGTCGTTCCACGGTGATGGCTCGTACACGGCCATCGCGGTCGTGCCCCAGGATCCGACCTGCCGCCCCTGACGCAGACCGCCCGGGGCCGGTCCGTGAGTCGGCCGGCCCCCCGCCGCGGGTGACGCCGCGACACTAGCCGCGCCGCTTCCTAGCTTGCGCGCCGTGACTCACATCCCTTCCGCCACCGACGCGCCCCCGCCGCCAACGCCGCCGCTGCCCGTCAGGGAGATCGTCGGCCTGGTCCTGGTCGTCCTCGGCGTCGCAGGCCTGACCGCCGTGGCGTTCGCCGTCCATCCGCTGCTCGGCGGGGCCGCCGTCGGCCTCGCACTCACCGGCCTCGGCCTGTTCCTGTCCCTCGGCGATAGCGGCGCCGTCTGATGGCCCGCCGCCGGACCCTGCTGCCCGCGATGCGGGCCCTGGCCCGCCGCCGCGCCGTCGCGCCGGCCATGCAGGAGACCAAGGGGTGGTCCGGCGGCTGGACTGTGCCCGCAGGCGTGTCGCGCATGTACGGCACCGAGGGCCGCGCGGACGGCTGGGACCTGGAGAAGGTCATCGCCGACGGCTACGAGCGCGGCGTGTGGGTCTTCAAGGCCGTCGAGACGATCGCCGGGCACTCCTCCCGCCTGCCGTTCATGGTCGGGCGCGGGGACGGCCCCGGCGAGATCGACGAGACCATGGACGAGCACCCGCTGTACCGGCTGCTGAACGGGCAGGCCAACCCGCTGGAGACCGGGCGCGTGTTCCGCAAGCGCCTGTCCGCGCAGGTGCTCCTCAGCAAGCGCGGCGCGTTCATCGAGGTGACCCGCTCCCGGCGGGGCACGATGACCCGCCTGGATCTGCTGCCGCCGGACCGGGTGATGCCCATACCTGACCAGCGCGGGGAGTACATCTCCCACTTCGAGCTGTTCGAGCGCGACGGGCGCACCCGGGAGCTGGACCCGGAGCGGGTGCGGTGGGTCCGCGAGCCTCACCCCACCGATCCGTTCTCGGGGACGACGCCGCTGGAGGCCGCCGGGATCTCTGTGGACCTGGACCACCTGGCGCGGCTCTACAACGTGTCCTTCTTGCGGAACGACGCCCGGCCCGGCGGTGTGCTGGGCGTCGACCTCAAGGGCGCCACGGGGCGCCAGCTCGACCGGATCGAGGAACGGTTCGCGCCGGGCGTCGAGCGCGCCGGAGAGCTCGCCGTGATCGGCATGGGCCCCGGCGGCATGTCTTACATCGACGTCGCCACCCGGCCCCGTGACATGGCGTACGAGCAACTGTCGAAGATCTCCAAGGACGAGATCCTGGCCGCGTTCGGCACTCCCGAGTCGATGTTCGGCAACACCTCCGGCCGGACCTACGACAACGCCGAGCAGGACGAGTACACGTTCTGGACGATCACCATGTCGTCCCACAACGACCTGATCGCCTCCGCGTTCTGGCCGGACGTGGACGACGACGACGGGTGGCGCCCGTACCTGGACACCAGCGGCGTCGAAGCCCTGGAACTGCCCCAGCGTCACCGCCTGCAGGTGCTCCGCGAGGAGTGGTCGGCCGGGCTGATCAGCGTTGACGAGTACCGGGCGGCGGCCGGGCGTGACCCGATCGACAACCCGCAGACCCGCGCCCTTTGGCTCAACCCGCAGAAGGCGCCCGTGCCGACGCGGCCCGAAGACGCGGTCGCCCTCGGTGTCGGCGGCGCCCCCGGAGCTCCCCCCGGTGCCCCGGGGGCCGGCCCGGGCGGACTTCCCCCGACCGATGCGCCCGAGAGCGGGCAGGACGGCGGCGGCGCGGCCGCCCAGGCCGTCGCCCAAGCCCGCGGGGAGCTCGGGGACGCGGGAGGCGCGGCAGCGCAGGCCGTGGCAGCAGCCCGCGCCTCCCAGCAGCCCACCGCGCCCGGCGCGGCCGCTACAGCCGTCGATGCCGCCCGGGCCGCGGGCGTCACCTCGCAGGCCCCGGGAGCCGCCGCGTCCGCCGTCACCGCGGCCCGCGCCTCCCAGCAGCCCACCGCGCCCGGCGCGGCCGCCGCAGCCGTCGGCGCGGCCCGCGAGACCAAGTCCGCGCGGCGCGATCCCGGCTGGACCCCCGACGAAGCGGCCGTCGAACGGCTCGCCACCGCGGCGGCCGGCGCCCTGGACGCGATCCTCGCCCGGCAGACGGACATCACCGTCGCCCGGCTGCGGTCCCCCAAGGCCCGCAAGGGCACCCGGTACTGGGAGCCGGACACGTCCCTGCCCGGGGTGGACACCCGGGGTGGTGACGGGCCGCTGGACGCGCACCGGGCGATCTCCCCCGAGCGGTGGGCGACCGAAGCGACCGCGACCCTGTCGCCGCTGGTGACGGCGGCCGCAGAGCGCGCGTACGCGGACGCGATCCGGGCCCTGTCGGGCGCGGCCGCCATCGAGGGCAAGGCACTGCGCGGCCGAGGGGGGCCAGCAGCAGCCGTCATGGCGGCGCTGGCCGCCGTCGCCGAAGCCGTGCGGACGTTCCTCAACGCCCTGGCGGACGACGTGATGGCAGCTCAGGGCCACACCGACACCGTTGACGGCCTCGCCGAGGTCGTACACGGCCGTACAGAGGCCGCGCACGACCTGGCCGAAGGGTTGGCCCGGCAGGTGGCTGCCGCGGTCGTCAACGGGGCAGCACAGGCCGCAGCGGAGGAAGTCCCCGGCATCGTCCGGACCTGGCACACCGTCGGCGACGATCGGGTACGTCCCGCCCACGAGGCACTGAACGACGAGACGCTGCCCGTCGACCAGCCCTTCGAGATCGAGGGCGCGTCCCTGCGATACCCCGGTGACCCGCTCGCGCCCCTGCACCTCACAATCAACTGCCGCTGCAGGCTCTACTACTGGCCCGTTGACGGCATCCGCCCGGGCCTGGAGGGCAAGAGCGCCCGCCGGTCCCGGTGGAACCTGGCACGGCACCCCCGGGACTCCCGGGGTCGCTTCATCGAGCCGGGCGGCGTCGCCCGGCTGTGGGGTGGCGGACTGGTGCGGGTCGTCGGCGCCCTCGCCAACCAGCGCATCCGCGTGGAGCGCCTGGAGGGCGGCGGCCGCGAGACCCACCGTGCGGACCGGCTGACGATGGTGGCCCGCCCGGACGGCACCGCGCCGACGAAGGACGCGGGCAAGCTGCCCCCGACGAACGGCCCGAAGGGTGGGTGAGCGCCTGCACCTGGTCCCGGTGCGGTTCCGGGACGCCGCGGCGTTCGTCGCCGCCTGACCACAAGCCGCCGCCGGGCATGGTGTTCGCCGTCGGGGCCGCCGACGACGACGGGGTGCTGCGGGCTGTCGCCATGGTCGGCAGGCCCGTCGCCCGGCACCTGGACAACCGACAGACGCTGGAGGTCACCCGCACGGCCACCGACGGCGCCCCCAACGCGAACAGCATGCTGTACGGCGCGGCCTGGCGGGCCGCGCAAGCCATGGGCTACACGCGGCTGGTGACGTACACGCAGGAGGGCGAGACCGGGGTGAGCCTGCGGGCCGCAGGCTGGCGGGTACTGGCGCAACGGCCGCCGCGGCGGGGCTGGGACTGCGCGAGCAGACCGCGCCAGTCCCGGGGTGTCGACAACGTCGCCCGGACCCTGTGGGAAGCCCCCACCTGCTGTGACTCAGGTCACAGCCTGGCCAGACAGGTGAGCGCGCGACGCTAGATGTGCCGGCGCTCGATGGTGCGCGGCATGTCGCTCCGCCGCCGCTCCGCCGCCACCCCCGCCGCCTTCGAGTCGAAGATCGCCCGCAGGGCGTGGAACCCGGCCCTGCACCCCCGCGACTCCCGCGGCCGCTTTGTCGAGACGGGCGGCATCGCCCGCCTGTGGGGCGGAGGCCTCGCCCGCGTCGTGCGCGCGCTGGGCGCCGACATGGTCGAAGTGGAGCGCCTGGACAGCGGCATCCACGAGCGGATGATGGCCAACCGGCTCACCATGGTCGCCCGCCCCGACGGCTCCCGCCCGACCAGGGACCAGGAGAAGGTCGAGAAGGAGGACGAGCGCCGCAAGGGTGACGCGAGCCGTGGTGACGGCCTGGACCAGCGCGACAACGGCCACCCGGGCGTCACGCCCCGCGCCCACACTCACGGCGACGAGAAGACGCCCGAGCCCATCCCGGACGACAAGCCGACCGTGTCCGGCGTCCTGGGCGACTGGCGCAACGGCCGCGTCCACGGCATCGCCGCAACGCCCGAGAGCGACAAGACCGCGCGTGAGCGTGCGAAGCAGGCCAAGGACGTGGCCAGCGTCATCCACTCGGCGCAGCTCACCCCGTCCGGTCGCCACATCGTCGGCAAGATCGGCGACAACTGGCACGTGTTCGAGGCTGCCACCGGCCGCCGTCAGCGGAACTGGTTCGACTCCAAGTCCGATGCCCTCGCGGCCGCGGGCGAGCTCGAGAAACTTCCGTTCCACGACCAGGAAGGGTGGCTGCCCACCCCGGCGCAGGGCCTCGCCTCGCTCGCCCGGGTGCTGGACACGCCCGAAGCCCGCCGCCGTGGCCGTACGTCCCTGGTCGCCCCGCCCGCTGCTGAGGCGCCCGTGCACCGGGGCCGGCCGACCGGCTCCGCGAAGTCCCAGCCCGGCTACCGGCACTCCCGCGCCCGCGACGTGAAGGAAGGCGAGTACCTGGCGTTCGGTGGCGTCGACAACGACGGCGGATGGTTCACCCGCCGAGTCGCCGCCGTCGAGAAGCTCCCCGACGGCCGCACGAAGATCACGATGGACGATGGCTTCGAGGCCAACGTCATCGACAACTCCATCGGTGACGGCTTCGATGTCGTCCGCGTCGACTACCCGCTGGACGACTACCAGCGCGACCGCGCCAACTCGGGCGCGCCATCCGCGAAGCTGGAGGCCGCAGCCCGCGCGGCCGCCAAGCCCACCACCCCGGCCCCGGCGCGTCCCGCCCCCGCGCGGAAGTTCCACACCGTCAAGGACGTCACCGCGCACTGGGCGCGCGGCCGCGACGAGGTGTGGGCCCGCCCGCCGCGCACCCACAACGGCGTCGCCGTGCGCGGCGCCACCGCGACGGAAAAGCGTCAGGTCCGCCTGGCCACCTACTCCGGCAACAGCCACACCGAGATCGCCCGCACCGCGGCGCTCTCCAAGAACGGCAACTTCCTGGTCACCCGCTCCGGCAAGCAGAAGTGGTACGTCTACCACAGCGGCTCCGGCCTGATCATGAACGACACTGCCGGGTTCTCCAACAGCGGCGACGCCCTGGCGTGGGCGAACGAGCTGGAGGACGCCCGCGACACCCGCGGCAACCTCATCGACTGGAACGCCAAGCACGTCGGCGACCGCCTGGACATGGCCAACGGCCGTGACGGCATCAACAAGGCCATCGAGCGCGGCCGCGACCACCAGGACGCCACCCCGGAGCCCGCCCCGCAGCCGCAGCAGGCCGCCCCGCAGCCGGAGCAGCCCGAGCTCACCCCGGCGGCCCCCGCAGCCGTCCCGGCGCCCTCCGGCGACGACTGGCTGCCCGCCGGCCAGACCATCGCCGACCAGCCCCGCCGCTTCAACACCGTCGAACAGGTCCGCGAGCACTGGGCCACCAACCCCGACCAGCCCACCGCCAAGCAGACCCCCGAGGTGCGCAAGCTCCAGGAGAGCCAGGCCGCCGCGCTCGCCGAGCGCCTGCCCGACAACGCGCAGCTCTCCGCGCACGGCCGGTTCGTGATCTACCAGTCCGGCCGCGAATGGCGCGCGGCGTACGCCGGGACCGGCGACACCGTGTCCGTGCTGTCGTGGGACAGCAAGCGCGAAGCCCTCAAGTGGGCCAAGCGCATGGAGGAGGACACCCGCCACAGCGACGGCCGCGCCTTCAACTGGGACGCGCCGTTCCTCGAGGACCGCCTTCGCAGCCCCGAAGGCGAGAGGGCTTACGACAGGTCGAACACCTCGTACTGGAACCCCTCCGAGGAGGAGCTTGCCGCCTCCCGGGCCGCGCACGCCGCGGAGCGGGAGGCCCTGCGGGTCGCCCCCGCGTCCGGTGATGCGTGGCTGCCGTCCGGCACCGAGCCGCAGCGCCGCTTCACCTCCCTGCAGCAGGTCCAGGCCCACTGGCAGGACAACCCCGACGCGTGGTCGACCAACGACCGCGCCGCCGAGCAGACCCGCCGGGAGGCGCGCGTCTGGGCCAAGGGCCTGATCTCCAACGGGCAGATGTCCAAGGGCGGCTCGCTGGTCGTCAAGAAGGACCACGACGTCTGGTACGTGCGGCACGCCGGCACCGGCCAGCAGATCGGCAAGCCGTTCCCGGACAAGGCCGCCGCCCTGGCCCGCGCCAACGAGCTGGAGGCCTACCGCGACGCCGACGGGCGCGCCTTCAACTGGAACGCCCCCCACGTCCTGGACAACCTCGCCGAGGACGCCGGGCAGGCCATGCTCGACGGCCGCAAGCCGCAGCCCGCCGCGCCGAAGGCGGACGGCGACCGGCCGAAGGTGTACGGCGACCCGACGACGCAGGCTGGCCTCGCCGAGACCCGCGCGCAGATGAACGCCGCCGAGGACGCCATCGTTGACGCGTGGCCGAAGTGGGACCACACCCCCACCCGCGACAACATGTTCATCGGGCGGCACCCCGAGGCCCCGGCGCTACGCGACGCCGTGGAAGCCGCGACGAACCAGTACCACCGCAGGTTGTCCGACCGGATCCAGGCCTACCGCGACCTGGACGACGCCGCCCGCGCCGCACTGGCGAAGCTGGACGAGCGCCCGGGCCTGGACGGCTACGGCCGCGACCGGCAGCACCTGGAGGCGTTCGAGCGGCTGGTCCGTGACCACGTCGACCGCATGCAGGCCACGCTCGACAGCAACAAGGCCGCCCGTAAGGCCCGCGAGGACGCCAAGGCTGCGAAGGCCGCCGAGACCGACGGCAACGGCGACCGTAACGCCGCGGCCGCGGTGCAGTCCGCGCGCACAGGTACGGTGACGCCGGCCGCGCCCACCACCCCCGAGAGGACCACTGATGAATCCGTACGGCGCCCTGGCGAAGGCGTACTGGACGACGTACCGGCCGCAGGGGACAGCGGCACTGCCCGATCCGGAAGCGTTCTTCACGGCTCTGGGGCAGGAGATCGAGGAGCAGATCGCGGAGGACGCGCTGGATCTGATGCCGAGCGGGACGCCGGGGCAGGACTTCCGGGATCGGATCGGGGAGATGAACGCCGCTCGGTACCGGGCGCGGGAGAAGGTGCTGCAGGAGACGGTGTACGACCGGGAGAAGGAGCCCGGGACGGAGGATCTGGACATGCCGCCGTATCCGACGCTGCCGAGTCTTCGCCTGGAGCTGTAACTTTCGGAACCCCCGAGCAGGAGGCCCTTGCCCCGTCGTGGGAGCCTCCTGCCGACGGGTCCGTGCTGGTCCCGTCCACGGTCCTGGCCCGTGCCAAGGCGAACGTGGCCGCCATCGAGGTGCTGCGCCGCCTGGAGGCGGAGAACCGTCCCGCCACCCACGAGGAGCAGGCCATCCTCGCCCGCTGGTCCGGGTGGGGCGCCGTTCCGCACATCTTCGCCGACAACCCGTCGCACGAGTTCGCGCCGCTCCACGACAAGCTCCGCGAGCTGCTGTCGGATGACGAGTGGGCGGCCGCGAAGGGCAATTCCCTCAACGCGCACTACACCGATCCCGCCATGGCGCAGGCCATCTGGGACGGCCTGCGGCAGCTCGGCTTCGACGGCGGGGAGGTGCTGGAGCCGGGCGCCGGCTCCGGCAACTTCATCGGCCACGCCCCCGACGGCGTGCACGTCACCGGCGTCGAGCTCGACCCGATCACCGCCGGTATCACCAAGGCCCTGTACCCGCACGCGGACATCCGCGCGGAGAACTTCAAGGACACCCGCCTGCCCGACGGGATGTTCGACGCCACGGTCGGCAACGTCCCCTTCGGCGACTACCAGGAAGTGGACTTCCGGCACAACAAGGGCAACCACAACATCCACAACCACTTCATCCTCAAGTCGCTGGACCTGACCCGCCCCGGCGGTCTGGTCGCCGTCATCACCAGCCGCTTCACCATGGACGGCAGCGGCTCGCGGGCCGAGGACGCCCGCATGGAGATGGCCTCCAAGGGTGAGCTGGTGGGCGCGGTGCGTCTGCCGGGCGGCGCACACCGCCGCACCGCGGGCACCGACGTGGTCACCGACCTCCTCGTCTTCCGGCGCCGCGACAAGGACAAGGAGTTCACCTCCGGCCGCGACCGCACGGGCGCCGTGAAGCCCCTCACCCAGCGCAGCGCCGACGACCCGCCGATGTGGGTCCACACCGCCCGCGTCACCGACCTGCCCGGGCAGGACCCGGAGAAGGCCGACGACCCCCAGACGCCCAAGGTCCACGTCAACCCGTACTTCCTGGTCAACCCGGAACGGGTGCTCGGCCAGATGTCCGTGGGCCACGGCATGTACGGGCCCGGCGACCTGAACGTGGACGGCAACCGGAACGCCGCGCCCGACCTGCACCGCGTCCTGGGACACATCGCCAGCGACGCCAAGGCCGACGGCCTGGCGTACCGGCCGGACTCCGCGACCCGCGTCAAGCCGCGGCTGCTGGAGCCCGGCTCCGACCGCCAAGACGGGCACGTGCAGTTCGAGGCCGACGGCACGTTCACGCAGGTCCGTGACGGCCAGGTGCTCCCGTACCACGTCCCCAAGACGCAGTTCGAGGAAGCCCGGCAGCTCGTCGGCCTGCGCGACGCCATGAAGGACCTGGTGCGCGCCGAGAACGACCCGGCCGTCTCCGACGCCGAGGTCGAACGGCTCCGCCACGTCCTCAACGACGCCTACCAGGCGTACCACGGCAAATTCGGGTCGCTGAACCGCTTCGAGTGGTCCAAGCGCAAGGCCACCGACCCCGAGACCGGGGAGACCGTCGAGAAGGCCACCCGCAAGCGGCCGCCGATGGGCGGGCTGCTCACCAAGGACCCCACCATGGCGGTCGTCCTTGGCCTGGACAGCTACGACGAGAACACCAAAACCTCCACTCCGGCCGCGATCTTCACCAAGCGGCAGGGACGGCACCGCGCCATCGCCGAGCACGCCGACACCCCCGAAGACGCGCTGGTGCTGTCCCTGGAGACGCACGGCCGCCTGGACGTGGACGACGTCGCCCGGGCCCTGCGCACCACCCCCGAGGACGCCCGCCGGCAGCTGCTCGCCGCCCGCTCCACCGACCCCGAGACCGGCGAAGAGATGCCGCTGGTCTTCCAGGACCACGGCGGCCCCGACCTGGTGCCGGCCGCCGACTACCTGTCCGGCAACGTCCGGCAGAAGCTCAACGACGCCCGCGCCCGGGCCGCCGACGACCCCGAGTTCGAGGTCAACGTCCGCCACCTGGAAGACGTCATCCCGCCGGACATCTCCCCCGGCGAGATCGACGCCGCCATGGGCGCCTCCTGGCTCGGCAAGGAGCCCGTCGAGCAGTTCCTGCAGTCGATCCTCGGCAACCAGGTCAAGGTCGACTACCAGGGCAGCTCCATGTGGAAGGTGGAGGCGCCCGACCGCGTCAAGCGCAGTGAGCGCGCCACCTCGCTGTGGGGCACCGACGACTACGACGCGGTCAAGCTCGCCGAGGCCATCCTGACCAACGGCCGCATCCAGGTCCGCCGCAAGGACGACGACGGCAACTCCTACGTCGACGCTGAGGCCACCCAGCTCGCGCAGGACAAGGCCGAGGAGATGCGCGAGCGGTTCCAGGACTGGCTGTTCCAGGACGCCGCCCGGTCCGCGCAGGTCGCCAAGCTCTACAACGACACCCACAACAACCTGGCGCTGCGCTCCTACGACGGCCAGCGCCGCACCCTGCCCGGCCTGGTCGAGCACTTCAAGCCCCACGCCCACCAGCACGCGGCTGTCGCCCGCATGGTCAACGAGCCCGCGGCGCTCCTAGCGCACGAGGTCGGCGCGGGCAAGACCGCCGAGATGGCCATGGGCGTCATGGAGCTCCGCCGCCTGGGCCTGGTGAACAAGCCCGTCATCGTCGTGCCCGGGCACATGCTGCAGCAGTTCCGGGACGAGTTCCAGGAGATCTACCCCGAGGCGAAGCTGCTGGCAGCCGGGTCGGACGACCTGGCGGGCCGCAAGCGCCGGCAGTTCGTCGCCCGCACCGCCACGGGCGACTACGACGCGATCATCATGACGCAGACGGCTTTCGAGTCGATCGACATGCGTCCGGAGGCTCAGCGCGCCTACATGGAGCGCGAGATCGAGTCCCTTGAGCGGGCCATGGCTCGGCAGAAGGCGGCTGAGGACGCCGACGGCCGCGGCCGCAACAAGTCCGACACCCGCATGGTCAAGGAGATCGAGAACCGGATCAAGAAGCTCCGGGCGAAGATCGAGAAGAAGACCGGGGCCAGCAAGGACAAGGCCGGGCTGTCGTTCGAGGACACCGGCATCGACTACGTGGTGGTGGACGAGGCCCACCACTACAAGAACCTTGCCACCAACAGCTCCATCCCCGGCGCAGGCATCGAAGGCTCGAACAGGGCCTCCGACCTGGACATGAAGCTGGAGTACCTGCGGGGCAAGACGAAGTCCGGCCGCGTGGTCACCTTCGCCACCGCCACCCCGATCTCCAACTCCGTCACCGAAGCGCACACCATGCTGCGCTACCTGCGGCCGGACCTGCTGGAGGCCGCCCGGGTCCGCGACTTCGACGAGTTCGCGTCGACCTTCGGCAAGATCGTCACCGGGTCGGAGCTCGCCCCCGACGGCTCCGGGTTCCGTGAGGTCGCCCGCTTCGCGGCGTTCCGGAACATGCCCGAACTGCTGCGCATCTGGAAGACCGTCGCGGACGTCAAGGACTCCGACGACCTGGCGGACTACGTCGACACCCCGGACGTGGTGGGCGGCAAGGCCATCACCATCACCGTGGAGCCGACGCAGGCCCAGCTCGACTACCAGAGCGAGTTGGAGCGGCGCGCCCGGGACGTCAAGGCCGGGCATGTCGATCCCTCCGAAGACAACATGCTCAAGATCTCCAGCGACGGCCGGAAGGTGTCGCTGGACCCGCGCATGGTCGGCCTGGAAGAGGCGGGCAACAAGCTGTCGGCGGCCGCCGACCAGATCGCCAAGATCCACGAGCAGACCAAGGACACCCAGTACCCGGTCAGCGCCAAGGACAACACCCCGCACCCGACGCGCGGCGGCCTGCAGATCGTCTTCATGGACATGGGTACCCCCAAGGACCCATCCCGGAAGAAGAAGGCCAAGAAGGGCGCCGACGGCCCCACCTCCGTGGAGGAGATGGAACAGGGCCAGTTCCCCGCGTACGAGGAGCTCAAGGCCCAGCTCATAGCGCGAGGCATCCCCGCCGAGAAGATCCGCTTCATCCACGAGGCGAAGAACGACGCCGAGAAGGCGCGCCTGTTCCACGACGCCCGCACCGGCAAGATCGCCGTCCTGGTCGGCTCCACCACCAAGATGGGCACCGGCACCAACGTCCAGTTGCGCGCGACCGCGCTGCACCACCTGGATTGCCCGTGGCGGCCGGCGGACCTGGAGCAGCGCAACGGCCGCATCATCCGCCAGGGCAACATCAACCCCGAGGTGGCGATCTACCAGTACGTCACCGAGCAGTCGTTCGACGGGTTCTCCTGGCAGACCGTGGCCCGGAAGGCCAAGTTCATCCGGCAGCTCATGAAGGGCAACCTCACCGACCGCACGGTGGAGGACATCCCCGACGGCGTGTTCAACGCCGACCAGGTCACCGCCCTGGCCACCGGCAACCCCTACCTGCTGGAGAAGGCCACCCTCAAGGCCTCGCTCGGCACCCTGGAGCGCAAGGCCAAGGCCTACATGCGGGCCCAGGAGGGCTACAAGAACACCGTCCAGGCGTTCGACAAGCTGCAGACCGTCGCCCAGGGCCACATGCAGACCTGGCAGGCGGCACTCGCCAAGCGCAAGTCGACCCGCGGCGACGACTTCAACGCCTCCATCGGCGGCAAGGACATCACCGACCGCAAGGACGCCCTGGCCGCTCTCGTCGCCAAGGCTCAGGACGTCTTCACCGACGGCAAGCGCGACCCGTACCGCAACGACCACCCCGCCGTGAAGGTCGGCCAGGTCGGCGGCCTGGACGTCACCATGAAGTTCCGCGTGTCGTTCGCCAACGGCACCGTGCAGCACGTCGTGGACGTCGAGCTGCCCGACGTACCCGGCAGCCGCAACGGCTACACGCTCTCCCAGATCGACAACCCGGTGATGGTGCGGCGCATCGAAGAGGGCGTCAACGGCATCGAGGGCCGGATCCGCAACACCGAGAGCATGCTCCGCACCGAGGGGCAGACCGCCAACCAGGCCCGGGAGCGCATCGGCAAGCCCTTCGAGCAGGAGGCCGATCTCGAGTCCGCCCGCGAGCGGTACAACCTCGTCAACGCCCTCATCCGCGAGCAAGGCAAGGACACCACCACCGAGGAAGCCCGCAAGGCCAAGCTGGAGCGCCTGCGCAGCCTTGAAGCACAGCTCAAGGACGCCCGTGTCCGCGCGGGCGAGAACGAAGACGACGCCGACGACCCCACCGTCGCGCAGGACACCGACCTGACGCCGCGCACGCCCGCCCCGCCGGTCGTGGAGAGCGACGACAAGGGCGCCACCCGCATCGTGTGGCCGGACGCCGTGGCGAAGAAGGAGCGCCGCGCAAAGGAGAAGGAGGAGCGGGCCCGCGCCCGCCAGCTCTCCGGCCGCCGCAGCAAGACCAACGGCGACCGCATCGTCCTGGACTCCTCCAAGGTGCAGGACGAAATCGACGCCCTGGACGACGAGAAGACCACGCCCGAGAGCACCCCGGCCGAGCCGCGCCCGCAGGCCTCCGGCGGCGGCTCCAGCGGCGGCAGCAAGCCCCCGCGCACCACCACGTCCTCGCCGAACGCCGGGGACGGCGATGGAGCCGGTTATACGCCGGACGACGCCCCCGGCGAGACCGGCGGCCAGGACGAGCTCACCCCGGAGAAGGTGCAGTCCGAGATCGACGCCCTCGGAGACGACGCCCCGGAGACGCCGGAGGCCACTGGCGAGACCGCCCCCAAGGCGAAGCCCGCCGACCAGGTCGAGGTCAACCCGGACGAGGTGCAGTCCGAGCTGGACGCCCTCAAGGACGACGCCCCGGAGACCTCCGAGGCGCCCGCGCCCGAGCAGACCCCGGAAGCCACGGACTTCAAGGTCGGCAACGAGGTCATGACCCCGCACGGCCCGGGCCAGGTTTTCAGCATCGACCAGGACAAGGGCACCGCGGTCGTCAACCACGGGCCCGGCACGAACGCGACCGGCGGCTACGCCATCCATGAGCTGCGCGACCTGGGCCTGCCCGGCTCGGAACCGAAGGTGCCCCTCAAGCAGCAGGAGCGGGACCGCAAGGCGCAGGAGCGGGCCGAGAAGGACGCCGCGACGGACGCCGCGGACCTGGAGCAGGCCACCAGCAGCGAGGGCCTGGCCCTGCCGTCTGGCGGGCGCTTGAAGGACGTGGACACCGAGGCCGGGCACGGCACCGTCGTTGACGACGACGGCAACGAGCTCGGATGGATCCGCGCCAGCGACGACGGCCGTACCTGGCGTGCGCAGGACGCACGCGGCGGGGCCCCCTACGGCCCCTTCGGCGGGGACGGCCGACCCGTCCGCGCCATGGCGGACGCCGCCGACGCCGTCGTAAGCGGCTCGAAGAAGCCTGCCGACAGCCGCGACAGGCCGCGCAACGGCCCGCTCAAGCCGGAGCAGATGACCGGCCTGCAGGTCTGGTACAGCGCCCTGTCCACCCGGCAGAAGGACGAGCTCGACGCCCTGTCCAAGGAGTGGCGCCGCTCCGATGACCCGGTGCTGGCACGGGCTGCGGATCGAAAGTACGGCGACATCACCGTGGCCGAGATGCGCCGTCTCGCCCAGGAAGTCGACCGTGCGGCCGAGGCCGTGGACGCCTCCACCCCCGAAGGGCGGCGCCGCAAGAAGGTGCTGCAGGGCCTCGCGGCGAAGTTGCACGGCCACGCGGACAGCGGTGAAGACGCGAAGACCATGCTTCCCCGGCCGGACAAGGCGACCCCGGACACGAAGCGTCCGGCGCCGGCCGCTGAGGACGACCTGATCCCGGAGGACGGCGGCCCCGGCCCGGCCGAGTTCCTGGCCGGACGGTTCCCGCTCGGCGAGACCGTGACCACCCCCGACGGGCGCACCGGCAAGGCCGTCTCGACCACCGGCACCACCCGGCGGCCCGGCAAGGTCGTCGTGCAGTTCGGCGACAAGTCCACGGCCGACTACACGCCGGACGAGCTGACCATCTCCGACCCGGCGAGGCGGCTTGCGGCCGAGAGCCGCCGCCGCGAGTGGGCCAAGCTCATCAAGCTCCGCAACGAGCAGACGCGCCTCATGGTCGACCTGGACAAGGGCGACGACGAGACCAAGCGCCAGCGCCTGGCGGAGGTCGAGCAGCAGATCCGGGAGCTCCTTGACCGGGCTCCGACTAATGACCGGCTCGACGGGCACGCCTTGGGCGACGAGGTGTCCACGCCGGGCGGCCGCGGCCGCATCACGTACCTGGAGTCCCGCCGCGGCGGGGACGGTCACTTCGCCACGGTGGACCTCGGCGGCCGCGAAGCGACGTACCCGACCGATCAGCTCGACGCGGAGCAGGCGCCGACCTCCCCGCAGCGGCCCGTGGGCCCGGGTGAGGACCCGTACCGGGTCGGCATGCCCGATGACATCTCGGGCCTGGACCGCGACCAGTTGGCGAAGCTGTACTCGAACGTGCGGGGACGCATCGAGGGCGACGACGTCAACCGTTACGACGAGCACAGGAACGACCCGGAGTACCTGCCGACTCTCAGGCGGTACATGCAGGAGCTCCGCGACGCCTACCAGGCTCACGACGCGGCCGGCCCCGACACCGAGTGGGACCGGGTCCGGGCGGACGTGGCGCAGGCCCGGGAGGAGCTGGAGGCCGCAACCCGGCAGGCGTTCGGCCGCAAGAAGCCCCCGAGCACGCTGGGACGGCTGCTGCGCGACCTGGCGGACGATTCGATCCAGCACGGCAGCAGCGGCGACACGCTCGAAGGCCGGCAGCAGCTCCTCTACATGGACGGGACGCCATCGACATCGCTGGAGTGGGACGAGTACACCCCCGAGCAGCGAGCCATCATGCTCGGGCCGCTAGCGCGGCTGCACAAGGTGCTCAAGGACCACACGGAACAGCTCGACCGGCACGAAGCGACGTTCCGGCCGCGCCCCGCGGGCGTGAGCATCGCGGAGCACGAGACGCTGCAGCCCGGCTTCCGTGAGCAGCAGGAAGCGCGCCCCGGTCGGGTGATCGGCGGCCGGTTCCAGTTCCAGCAGCCCGTGACCGACCCCGAGGGGCACGGCTGGTACGTCTACGCCGACGGCGACGAAGACGGCACCGTGGTCGTGGGCCGTGGGCCGGCGCGAGCCACGTTCCGCGCGGACGAGCTGACCCCGGAGACCGCGCCCGGCGAGCAGGTCACGCCCTCGCCGGAGCAGGTCGCGCAGGACATGGCGTCCACGGCCACCCCGGAGACCGAGGCCGAGCGGCTGGGCCTGTCCCGCGCGTGGGCTGCGGCCGACTTCCAGCCTGGCGACCAGGTGCGGTACCAGAACGTCATCGGCGGCCGCGGCGGCCACTCCGAGGGCACGTTCGCCCGCGTCGAGGACGATGGCAAGTGGACGCTGACCGAGCCCGGCACCGGCCGCGAGTACCAGATCGACCCGGCGGGGGTCGTCGCCCGCGTCCGCGACGGCGCCGAGCTGCGCGACCCCGAGGGCGAAGAGACCCGGCCCGAGCCCGCGCAGGCCCCGACCGCGCCCGCGAAGGCGCCGTCGGCGATGTCCAACGAGGAGATCGCCGCCGAGCTGATGGCGATGGACGAGCGCCGTTTCACCGAGGGCGAGCTGTCCGGCGCGGACAAGACCCGTATGGCCGTCCTGGAGGCTGAGCGGGACCGCCGTGCGGGCCGCAAGCCCGCCGCCCCGGCCAAGCCGAAGCCCGCTGCCGCGGGCGATAGCGGCCTGTTCGGTGCCCCGGCCAAGCCGAAGGACCAGCGGCCGGAGCAGATCGCCCAGAAGCCGGTGGACCAGTTCGGTACGCCGGACATGTTCGCCGACGCCGAGGGTGCCGAGCAGATGGAGGCCGCGCCCGAGTACCGGCCTGCGGCCGACATCAAGCCCGGCGACCGGTTCGTGGACGCCGACGGCAACGTGATCCAGGCCGGAGACGCGCCGGACGCTGTGGTCCGTACGGGCCGCGGCAAGGTCAGGGTGACCGGCACCGACGGCCGCCAGCACTTCTACGACCCCAAGGCGCACGTGCGGGAGGCCGTGGACTCCGACGGGGAGCCTGGCGGCCCTGTCACGCCGCAGGAGACCGCCCCCGAGTCGCAGGCGGCTCCGCAGGCGCCGTCTGTGCCCGAGGCCCCGGGCGTGCCGGAGACGCAGAACAGCGCGGACAACCCGCCGTCGATCGAGCTGCCGGAGGGGCAGCGGTGGGTGCACCGCAACGACTTGCGTCCTGGTGACGTGGCCCGCTTGTTCCGTCGAGGAGAAAATGACGGAACCGCCGACCTGATCACGTACACGGCCGTCCCGGACAGTCTGCATTTCGCTTCGTTCGACAACAGAAACAGGCTCAACCGCGGCTCCGCCACCACTTGGCAGCACTACGACCCGTGGGTTGCGGTGGTCGACAAGGGTGCGGCCCGCACGGCGGCCAACAGGCACCTCAAGTCGGCTGCTCACCGTCACACGCGTGAGGACATCGCGGAGAACCTGCAGCGGTGGGAGGAGCGCCGAGCCAACCCGCACAAGCCGAGGGAAGTGCAGTTCGCCGGCCGCAAGTGGCAACACGTCCAGCGCGAGACAGCCGACGGCGTGTTCGAGCATGACATCTTCGACGGCTCCCGGAAGCTAGGCACGGTCACCGGCAACGACAAGGCGTACACATGGCGGTCCGAGGACGGCGCCACGGGCGGCACGTATCCGTCGTGGCAGAGCGCCGCCGACGGCCTGGTGCGCGGCACCGTCGGCCCGAACGACGAGGACCCCGCGAAGCTCCACAGGTGGGGCCTGATGAGCAAGGAGGAACTGGAGGCCTACACCAACTCCACGGTCCCGGAGGGCTGGGAGCGGGTTCCGCTCTCCGAGGCGCGGCCGGGTGACACCGTTCGCATCGCTCACGCCAAGGACGCCTACCACTGGCGTGCTGTCGGCGTTGGCTGGCACGACCGCGAGTACCGGGTGGCCCGCGTGGACACCTGGAGCGACGGGACGCCCCGCCTTGTGGTGGAGGACCCCGAGGCTCCCGGCGGTGAGCGCGTGAAGCAGTTGCGCCGTGAAGAGTCCAAGATCGGCCTGATACGGCCCGCGTCTTCGGAACACGCGCCGCAGGCATCTCCGCAGGCGCCCGCCGCTCCGGCCACCCCGGAGCCGATTACGCCGAAGGACGCTGTCCCGGTCGCCAACCCCAACGCGGCCGCCGAGTGGGAGCGGGCCACCCCGCGCCCAAGCGCGGACATCACGGTCACGCGGCAGGGCAACAACGTCCTGGTCTCCTCCAGCGCGCCCGACGTGGAGCTGAACACCTGGCTCAAGTCCAAGAAGTTCTCGTGGAACCCCGCCTCCAGGAGCTGGGAGTCCAACAAGGGCGGCTGGCGCACCAAGGGCAACGTCACCCGCACCACCGACGGCATCGAGCGCGACGTGCGGGCGTACGTCGCCGAGCGCGACCAGCAGTGGGAAGCCGAGAAGGCCCAGATCGGCAAGACCCTCACCCCGGAGCTCCGCGAGCAGTACGAGCGTGAGGCCGCCGCGGTCGAGACGTACCCGCCGACCGGGCAGCAGCGCGACGTGCTCGACTCCGGCATGAACGGCGAGAACCTGGCCGTCGTCGCCTACGCGGGCACCGGCAAGACCTCCACCCTGGTCATGCTGGCCCGCCGGCTGCGCAACCGCCGCATCACCTACCTGGCGTTCAACAACGCGAACAGCGTGGACGCCAAAAAGAAGTTCGCCGGGATGCGGCACGTCAGCGTGTCCACCGCGCACTCCCTCGCGGGCCGCGACCTGGCCGTCACCCCCCTCGCCGACAAGGTGAAGGAGGGCAAAGCCGACGGCGGAATCGGCGAGCGCGCCGACAGCGTGTGGGCCGACTTCCTGGGCGTGCGCTCCGCGGCTGGCATGGACGGCTCGATCGACCGGGAAGACATCGTCGCCCTGGTCAAGGAAGCCATCCGCCGGTACCGCAACAGCGACGACGACGAGATCAGCGGCAAGCACGTCCCGTCGGACGAGCACCCCACGCTGCAGCAGGCCCGCGACCCGAAGGCCCTGCGGGACGCCGTGGTTAAGTACGCCCGCGCCGCATGGGCCGACAAGATCGACCCGCGCTCGAGGAAGCTGCACTTCTCGCACGACGACTACCTCAAGATCTGGGCCCTGAGCCGCCCGAAGATCGCCGCTGACACGATCTTCTTCGATGAGGCGCAGGACATTAACCCGGTGCTGCGCCGCGTCGTCATGGACAACATGCGGCCCCCGCACGGCGGCCCGGGCGCGCAGGTCGTCATCGTCGGCGACCCCAACCAGGCCATCTACGCCTTCCGGGGCGCGGAAAACGCCCTGGACGGGTGGCCGGCCGACCGCACGCTGCCGCTGAGCAAGTCGTGGCGGTTCGGCCCCGAGGTCGCCGACATCGCCAACGTGTTCCTCAAGCTCCTGGGTGCCACGCACCTGATGGAGGGCAACGACAACGCCACCACGGCGATCGGCCCCATCGACCAGCCCAACGCGGTGCTGGGCCGCACCAACGCGGGCGTCGTCGCCGCGGTGATGAAGGCACTGGGCGAGGGCCGCAAGGTCCACATGGTCGGCGGCGGCAGCGAGCTCAAGCGCATGGCCGAGGGCGCGCGGGAGCTGCAGAACGGCCAGCGGACCAAGAAGCACCCCGACCTGGCCCCGTTCAAGTCGTGGGACGACGTCCGCAAGTACGCCGAGAAGACCGACGGCGCACAGCAGCTCGCCGCGTTCGTGCGGCTGGTGGACGAGAACGGCGCCGACGACCTGATCGACATGGTTGACCGGCTGGAGGAGGACCCGAAGCGCGCCGACCTGGTCGTCTCCACCGCCCACAAGTCCAAGGGCCTGGAATGGGACCTGGTCCAGATCGGCACCGACTTCACCGGCCCGAAGGAGTCCACCGACCCGAGCGCGCCGGTACAGCTCCCCTCCGACGAGGAGCTGCGCCTGGCGTACGTCGCGGCCACCCGCGGCATGAAGGGCGTGGACCTCGGCTCTCTGGAGTACATCGAGGAGCTGCGCGGCCTGGCCGACGAGCGGTTCGCCGCACGGCAGCGCGAGATGCCCGGCAACGCGCCCGAGGTCGACGCCCCCAACACGGTCGAAGTCGCCCCGGAGAAGGTGCAGGCCGAGCTGGACGCCCTCAAGGACACCGAGGAGCAGCCGCATCACCTGATCCACGGCCAGGAGGTCGAGTTCACCCCCGAGGGCGGGGCCGGCACGCAGACCGGTCACGTCGTCCTGGATCGCGGCTACGGCGATGTGGTGGTGCGCGACGCCGACGGGCACGACCACGGCATCGGCCGGGGAGATGTCCGGCCCACCGGAAGCATCGGCACTGTGCCGGAGGCTGACTGGGCGAAGGATCTCCCGGAGGGCAGCACCGTCACCCGCGTCGGGGAGCTGGAGCCCGGCCAGATCGTCCGCCGCGTCGTCCGCGGCGATACCGGAGGTGACCACACGGTCTTCTCCGACCCGCTGATCATCACCCGCCGCAAGGACGGGATCGGCCGAGAGGACGAGGGCTCGCCGGAAGAGTCCGACGTGGAGGCCGTGAACCTGGCCACCGGCCAGATCTGGCACAACCCGCACGCCCGCCGCGAGCTGGAGTTCGTGCGCGACGACAGCCCCGCCGCACGCCGTCAGGCCGAGGAGGCGATGGCCGGGTTCGCCGGGCGCCAGGCCGAGGCGCACCGGCTGGCTGACGAGCAGGACGCCATCGACGCGGAGCTGACCGCCCGCGGCGAGGAGCTGCCCGTCACCCGGACGTTCAACACCATCCCGGACGGCTTCACGCGGGTGGACGGCGCCACCGCCGACCTGCAGCCCGGCCAGTGGGTGCTGTACCGGGACGACTACATGAGCACCCGGCACAAGCCCGTGTACCACGAGGCGCGCGTCGGATACAGGAGCAGCTCGTCCGAGGTGCTGTTCTCCCCTGACCGCGGCGAGAGGAACCACCGCGCCCACCACGCCTTCCGGCCCGACCAAGTGGTGGCGGTCCGCGACGACCAGGGCGCCAACACCGCTCCCGAGCCGCAGACCCCTGCCGCGCCGGAGGCGCCTTCTGACGGTGTGCCCGTGGAGGAGCGGTTTAACTCGTACCCGAAGAAGGGCTGGGTGCGGCTGAACCGGCGGCTTATCGATCTGCCCGAGGGTGAGCGGGTCCTTGTCGAGTGGCCCAAGAACACTGTCATGGCCTCCCCCGGCAGGTACATGGCCGTGCGAGTCGGCCCCCGCAACCACTACGGGTACACGGTGCTCGGCGGCAACGGCGGCGAGCACGCCTTCCTCTCCAGGTGGGTGATCGCGGTTCCCGAGGGTTCCCCCCTTGCCGGGGACCACACCCCCGAGACCCCCGAGGCGCACACTTCTCTGGCCGCCCCGGAGCCGATCCAGGGCCGGGCAAGCGAGCACGTCGACGCGGGCAGCCTCAAGCACGGTGACCTGGTTCGCGCGGTCGGCAAGGGCCCGTCCGGTGCGACGGTGACCCGTGAGGGCTACCTGCTCGCGGAGCCCGTGAAGGCCACCAGCATCCGCAACGAGGGCCGGGAGAGGGTGCCGGTGTGGCGGCTGGTCGTCGGTGACCGGCCCGACATGGACCCGAGCGACGGCCGCCGGATCGCGCTGGACCGCGGCGCCACGGTGGAGCGGGCCGTCTCCGAGGCCACACCCGACGGCACGCCCGAGGCCCCCAACGTCCCCGAGACTCCGGCCGGCGGCCCGAGCATGGCCGACGACCACCCGGTGCGATTCACCAACATCGGGGCGCTGCGGGACCACATCCGCTCCGGCGACCTGGGCGACTGGTACTCCGCGAGCACCGATGTCAGCGGCGGGTTCAGCACCCCGCGGCCGACGGCCGAGGAGCGGGCGCAGATCGCGGACAGCAAACTGACCGGCCTGTCCAAGGGCAAGCGGCTGATGGTCTACCCGAACCGTCACGCTCTCGGCGGTGGCGACCAGTACATGCGCCACTACTTCGTGGCCGTGCCCGGCTCGATGGAGCCCCTGGTGGGCGCGGGCACCCGCAAGGACGCCCTGGCGATGGCGAACGCCCTGGAAGGGGTCCGCGACAAGGACGGCCACCTCTTCCCGTGGGACTCCCCGGACGCCTTCGCCCTCGCGCAGAAGTTCGTCGGCCCGAGCGGCGAGTCCCTGAGCGTGGCCATGGGCCGGGCGCTGGCCGAGCACGACAACAAGTACGGCCAGTGGAACCTCAGCCTCCAGCAGGGCGCCGAGGACGCGAACTGGGAGGCAGCGGCCGCCGACTGGCACGCAGGCCAGGAAGCGGACGGCTTCACCGTCGCAACCCGCCCGTGGGACCTGGAGCCCGGCGACGAGGTCGTGTTCCCGATCACGCGCGACTTCCTGGGGGGTGACCGGGCCACCAAGCCGAACCTCAGCGAGAACGCGAACCCGATGGGCACCGTCCACGCCACGATCACCGGGCCCGGGCGCCTGCTGTCCCGGGGCATCCGCGCGTTCGGCTCGGAGAACTACGCCCAGTACCCCGCCGACGGCACCCTCACCATGCCCGACGGGCGCAGCGAGCACGTCCACATGGCCAACATCGAATTCGGGGTGGTGCGCCGCAAGCCGCGCCCGGCCGAGCTTGGCGACGGCAACAACGACCGCACGCCGGCACCCGGCACGCACGAGGACCAGGGCGACGTCGACACCACCCCGGAGACCGGCGGCCCGCACCCCGACGAGCACGGCACCGACGAGCCGCAGCCCCGCCCCGACCACGAGCAGGGCGATAGCGACGACGACACGGACGCGCAGGAAGGCGCGGACTGGCAGGACGAAGCCGACGACGCGGTCAACGAGGACGGCGAGGAGGAGAACGACGAGAACGGCCGGAAGAAGAAGCGCCGCAAGCGGCCCCGCCACCGCGACCGCGACGGCGACGGCCTTGACGGTCTCCCCGGCGGTGGAGGCCTGCCGCTCGCCCCACTGCCGAAGGTCCCCCTCGCCCCGGCAGGCGGCGGCTCCGGCCGCGCCCCGGCGGACGGCCGCGCCAAGGCCGTCGCGGACCTGCGGGACCGGTACCGCACCAACCCGTACCCGCGCGACGCCGACCACGAGGCGTTCCGGCGCGAGCTCGCCGAGAACCCGACGCTGGGTGTCTCCGCTGACGGCGGCGTCGCGTACTGGTCGACGGACGGCGGCCGCACCTGGCAGTTCGGGCACGCCCGGACCGCGCTGACCTTCGGCAGCCACGACGACTCGCAGATCAGCGGCACCGCCAAGGACGCGCAGCGGATGGCCGACACCTACGAGGCGATGCCCGACGCCAAGGGCCGGCCGTTCACATGGAACGCGCCGCTCGACCCGGGCCATGCCGCCGAATGGCGGGACGCGCAGGGCCGCAACCTTGCTCAGGCCATGCGGGCGGCCCGCGACGCCGACCGGCTCGCCGGGCAGTCGCAGACCCCCGGCGCGGCCAAGGCCGAACAGGCCGCCGCCGATGCGGAGAAGGCCACCAACGGCGCCGCGCAGGCCGTCCAGGACGGCGCGATGCCGACGTGGAGCGGCGGCCCCGGCCAGGTCCCCGACGACCTGACGGCGCTGGATGACGGGCAGCTTGAAGGCCTGCTGCATGTGCTCGTCCAGCACGCCACGGACAACGGCTGGGACGACATCGCGGACCTGGAGCGGGTCGGCGACGAGCAGGACCGGCGCAGCGCCCTGCCGCTGGAGGACCAGCTGCGGGAAGCCGAGGCGCGCCGCATCGCCGCGGGCAAGCCGCGCGACGACGCGCAGGACATCGCCGACGCCACGGGCGTGATGTCCACCCGCGAGGCCCGCCGGGACCGTCTGGCCCGGCTGACCGCCGAGCGGGAGGCCATCACGGCGGACTACCGCAACAACTACCAGCAGCCGATCCTGGACGAGCTGGCCACCGTGCAGGGCCTGGAAGGCAACGTCGCCAAGCGGGCGTCCATCGACCGGGCAATGAAGGCCCGCGAGAAGCAGCCCGCCGAGGACGCCCTCGCCGAGGCCGAGGGCCGTCCCGCGAAGACGATCCCCGGGCAGCGCCTGGACGACCCCACGTACCTGCTATTCGAGGCCAACCAGGCCACCTACGAGAAGAACGCGTCGGACGAGCTCAAGGACTGGGTCCGCGAGAAGTGGGGCGACGAGAACGCCCGCCCCATGTCCGGCACCGCCTTCTACAACGAACAGATCCGGCAGCGCCGGGCCCAGCAGGAGGCGTACGACGAGGAGCGGGAGGCCGCGGCCGCCGACCTGGCACAGCGCCAGGGCGAGGCCGGGCGCCGCTTCCCGACCCTGGACGACCTGCGCAACCACCTGTGGGACCTGACGTGGTCCGAGAGCCCCACCCGGGATCAGGACCCGTCCGGCTTCAAGACCCACGAGTGGGCGCGGCGCGTGAAGGCCGCTCAGGCCGCCGCCGACGACCCGTCGCTGGAACTGTCCAGGGGCGGCCGCCTGGCCGTGCACGAGGGCGCTGACGGCCGCTGGCACGTCATGGCGCCCGGGTCGGCGCAGGCCCTCGGCGACGCCGACGGCCTGGACTCCCGCGAGCAGGCCCACGCGCTGGCAGATGCGCTGGAGGGCATCGAGGACTGGCGGGGCCGGCCGGTCGGTTGGGACTCCGACCTGCCGCCGCTGGGCGACTCCGGGTTCCGGGACGCCGACGGCCGCCGTATCGGTGCCGCCGTCGAGAAGGCCCGGTACGACGCGCCCGGCCTGCCGCCCGTGCCGGAGCCGCTCGGCGAGGCGTGGGTGCGCCGCACCCGCGCCGCCCGCGACCAGTGGGCCGAGCACGGCTACACGTGGCCGGTGTGGGACTCCGCCGAACTGCGCCCCGGTGATGAGGTGCTGGCCCTGGCGGCGGTCCCGTTCCGCGAAAGCGGCGGCCGCACCCCGTCCCCGTTCGCGCACCCCAATGAGCGGGACGCGTCGATCACCTCCGCAGGCAAGAACCCGCGGATCGAGTACGCGACGGTGCGGGCCCGCATCGGCGAGGACGGGCAGCTCCACGACGCGCAGTGGGTCCGCGAGGACGGCCCGGACGGTGTTGTCGCCGAGCCGGTGCCCGTCGCGTGGGTGACCCGCGAGCACACCGTCATCGGCCGGCGGCCGCGCCGCGGTGAACTGGCCACCCCGCAGCAGCAGACGGCGGCCGACGTCGAGCGCGCCGCGACCAGCGGCGACGAGACGCCCGTCAACGCGCCGGAGCCCATCGGCGGGCAGCCCGCACAGTGGGTCCGCGCCGACGAGCTCCAGCAGGGCGACGTGGCCCGGCTGGAGGGCACCACCAAGGGCGGCACCCCGCGCGTCGCGTCCGGCTACGTGCAGGGCGTCCCGCAGGAGGTGACGGTCTCCCGTCGCGGGCAGCGTCAGCAGGCTCTCAAGATCCTGGTGGCGGAGACCCCCGACGCGGCGTCCGGTGACCGCACTCCGGTGTACGTCCCGATGGACGCGCAGGCGGCCCGCGCGCAGCAGCTCCCGCAGTCGACGCCCGGCGCCGCCCCGACCGGGGCGCAGCTCGACGCGCTGCAGGGCAACCTGCCCGGGCAGGTGCCCACCGACCGGGACGGCAACGGCATCTTCCCCGGCACGGTCGTGCGCGACCACAGCGGCCGCGAAGGCATCGTCACCGAGGCCAACAGCAGCGCCGTGGCAGTGCACTGGGAGGGCCAGCGCGGCAGCAAGCCGACGGCCCCGACCGCGCTGAGCGTGGCCGACGGCGGCGCCTCCCGGCCCGAGGGCTGGACCGCCGACGGCCGCCGCATCGAGCCGGGCCAGGTCGCCATCAGCGAAGACGGCCGCCCGCTGGGCGTGGTCGACCAGGTCGACGGCGACCAGGTGACCGTGACCGGCCCCGACGGCAGCAGCCAGGTGGACGCCTCCACCCTGCGCGTGTCGGGCACCGGCAGCGAGCAGGGCCCGGCGGTCGCTTCGCTGGAGCCCACCACCCTGCGGGACCTGCACAAGGGCGACACGGTGATGCTGGACGACACCGGACATCCCACCCCCGTCCACGTCACCGACGTGACGCACAACGGGGACCGGACCCGCGTGGAGTACGCGGACATCGCCACCGGGGAGGTGGGCGTTCTCGAGAACGTCAGCTCTACCAAGGTGCAGCGGGCCCTGGACGGCTCCGGCCGGCCCGCCGACATCGCCCCGCACGAGGCCACGTCGCAGGTGGACGACACCCGGGTCATCGAGGCGCCCGCCCCGATCGACCCCGTGACCGGGCCGACGACCGACCCGGACCTGACCCCGGCCGAGCGGG
Organism: Actinacidiphila sp. bgisy160; assembly: GCF_057707815.1. Lineage (NCBI taxonomy): Bacteria > Bacillati > Actinomycetota > Actinomycetes > Kitasatosporales > Streptomycetaceae > Actinacidiphila > Actinacidiphila sp. bgisy160. The sequence continues at coordinate 104,384 of NZ_JBYIQW010000002.1, read as the reverse complement.
ACGCCGTGGACGACCTGGACCTGATGGACCTGGACGACCCCGACGCCGTGCAGGCCTCCGTCCGCCTGAACGCGGACCTGCCCGTGACCGAGGACCAGGCGCAGGCCTTGGCGGACTCGCTGCGGCAGCACGCCGACAACGGGCCGCGCGGCCGCGTCGCGCGCCGTGCCGCCGACAAGCTCGACGGCGGACAGCCCGACGGTGACCAGCGGCCGACCCCGGGCACCGCAGGGGACGTTGCCCCCGGTGACCATGTCGCCATCCCCGATGCGGACGGCACTGCCGAACCGGTCGCGGTCAACGACGTGACCGCGGGCCCCGGCGGCACCCGCACCCTGGACGTCACCGACGCCGACGGGAACGCCTCGCAGCACACCATGGCGACCGGCGCCGCGGTGTGGCACCTGCCCGACCCGGCGAACAGCTACCGCGTCATCCTGCCGTCGAGCGACGACGAGGACGGCACGGTGACTGTGGACCCGGCCGACGTGGAGGCCGAACTGGAGTCGCTGGACGCCGATGCGCCCAGCGTCCCCGCCTCGGCCGCCACCCCGGCCCCGGCGCCGAGCACCCCGGCGCGGCCCGCCACCCCGGCATCGAGCGCCCCCGCCCGGGCCGCCGTGCGCATCCCGGCATCGCGCCTCAAGCGCGGTGACGTGATCGACGCCCCGACGGGGCTGGGCGCCGGCCTGCACTCGCACCGCCGAGTGCGGATCATCGCCCCGCCGCAGGTCGAAGGGTTCTGGCGCCGCTTCACCGTCCAGGACATGCAGACCGGCGAGGTGATGGAGCTGTCCCGCAGCGCCAAGTGGGTCGCCACCGTCCACGACCGCGACGACCGCAAGCCGCGGACCATCGCCGACCTGACGACCGAGCGGGCCCGGTCCGTGATGGACGCCGTGATCGACTCCGCGATCACCGGAGCCACCCCGGGCAGCATCCACGCCCTGCGGCAGTCCATCGCCGAGCAGATGACCCCGGAGGCCACCCGCGCCGCCGAGCAGCGCGTCGCCGCGGCGTTCCTCGCGGGGCTGGAGTACGACGGCATCAGCGGCCCGGAACTGGAGTACGCGCAGAAGGTCGCCAACGACGCCGCCAAGAAGGCCCGCGAGCAGGCCGTCGCGGCCGCCCTGCGGATCGTCAACGACATCGAGCCCCTTCCCGACGAGACCGAGGAGGACACCGCCCGCCGGGCCGTGGACCTGCTGCGCGGCATCTCCAGCGCGGTCGACGTCGACCGCATCGTCAACGCTGCGACGTCCCGGCACACCATCACCGCCATCAACAGCCCCCGCAGTGGGGGCGCCGGCTCCCGCCGGGGCGGCTACGGCGGCGGCTCCAGCCGGGGCGGTCGCGGCGGCCGCAACGCGCCGCTGATTCAGCTCAACTTCGGCTTCGGCAGCCGCCGGGCACAGGCCGAGACCGACCGGGCCGTCAGCGACCACGTCACGCAGGCCGTCACGCCCGCGCTGAACCGCATCGCCGACGCCGCCACGAACGGCACCCTCACCACCGCCGAGGCCGACCGGATCGCCGCCGAGGCCGCAGCCGCCCTGCAGAACGGCGAGCAGGCCGTGGCCGGGCGGATCGCCGCGGCGGTCACCGACGCCACCGGGGAGGAGCCCCGCCCGGGCCTGTGGGCGCGGATCTGGGCGTTCATCAAGCGCATTGCCCGCAAGGTCGCCGAGTGGGTGCGGTCCGTGGCCCGCAAGGCCGCCGAGAAGTGGCGCGACCGGGACCGCGAGCGGCTGTCCCGCATCGGCAAGGGCCTCGCCCGCCGCATCAAGTCGTGGCCGGAGGCCGTGGGCCTGCGCTCCCTGGTCGCCGACGCCGTACAGGGCGCGGAGGACGGCGCTGACAGTGCCGAAGCCGTCGCCCGCCAGGCCGCGGACATGCCCGAGCCGGGCCGCTTCGGGCAGATCGCCCGCCGCGTCATCGGCTGGCGCCGTACGAGCACGGCGGAACTCGAGGCCGGCCGACTGCCGGAAGTCTCCGACGGCACGCGGTGGACGGCTGACCGTGCCGCCGACGGCGGACCGGGCGAGAGCGCCATGCGGCACCTGGACACGCTGCTGGGCGCGGGTGACGCCGTGGACGCCGACGTGCTGACCCGCATGCGGCAGGCCGCGCCCGAGCTGGGAGCGGACCCGCACGCCACCGTGGCGGCCGCCCGCGACACCGAGCGGCGCGCCGTGGAGCGGGTCGCGCAGGTCACCGCGCAGGCCCGATCCGGGAACCGCGGCGCCGAGCTCGACCTTGCCGGGGCCGAGACCGAGACGCGGCACGCCGCGGCGGACGCCCGCCGCATGGAGGAGGCCTACAACCGGGCACTGCGGGAGGCCTCGCTGGCCGCCCTCAGCGACATCCGGCCCATGGGCCCGGGCGCCGACACCATGGTCGTGGGCGGCCCCGACAGCGACAGCAAGGAGGCCGTGAAGCGGTCCCTGCAGTTCCTGCCCACGGACTGGCTGAGCGCGGCCGAGGAGCTGACGATCCACCCCGACGGCCTCACCCGCGGCTACTACAACGTGGACCTGGGCGAGGCCGCCCTTGGCAGTGAGGGCGCCTCGGTGGCGTCCGCGCCGGGCCTGGACGCGCAGGCCCTCCACCAGCTCGGCCACCACATGCAGCACTCCATCACGGACTTGGCGGCCGCCTCGGAGGCCTACCACTGGCTGCGGACGTCGACCGGCCGCATCGGGAACCGGAAGCGCAACACGCAGGTCCGGCTCGCCGACCGGTTCCCCACCCGCGGGCACCGTGCCGACGCGACGGCCCGTGACGGCTGCTGGGCTGACCTGCTGGCCGGCATGGACGCCCGCGACGGCAAGTCGTGGCAGCTCCTGCCCGTGGGCCTTGAGTCACTGTTCTCCGACTCGTGGTATCTGGACGACGACCTGCGGAAAGTTCCTGTTCGGCGCGCTCGCCGTACTGGGCCGCAGGCCGTGACGGCGGAAGGGAAGTGGCAGCGGTGAGCGTCGTGCAGGTGAAGGGCGCGTTCGATGACGGGTCGCTGTACTCGGTGCGGCTGACCGGGCAGCGGGCCCGGCCCGTCATCGGGTCGCAGCGGGTCGCGGCCATGTTCACGCGGCTGCCGGACCTGGACGGCACCAACGCCCGCGCGGTGCTGGCGGTGCTGGAGGCCTGGACGAAGGTGATGGAGGTGACGGGGTAGGTGCCCGCTCCGGCGGGCCCGCCCCGCCCCGCCGGAGCCGTGCGTTGAGGGTTTATGCGCTCGTTCGCCCGAGGCTGCCGCCCGGGAGCGCAGTCGAGTGATCCATTGGTAGCGGCAGCCCCAGCTGGACTAGTCTGACGCCCAATCAACTGGAGCGTCGGGGGAACCATGGGCATCGAGGAGTTGGCAACGCAGGCGATGGCCTACGTGGCCGGGATCGTAGGCAGCACGGTCAGCGGTGTCGCAAGCCAACGACTCACCGAGCTGATCTCGACACGGCTGGCGGAGAGCCCGGGCGGGGCTCTCGCGTACATGCGCATGCAACAGGACCCGGGGGATGCCGACCTGCAGCAGGGCGCCGCCGCTGCGCTCCAGGCCGAAGCAGAGGCCGACCCGAGCTTCGCAGCGTCGCTGAGGGAAGCTTTTCAGGCCGCCACGGACGAACGCGTCACCGGGGATCCAGGGAAGATCACCATCGGTGGCGTGTTGATTGGCGGGAACGTCAGAGGCAGAGGGCAGATCGCCGGACGGGACATCAACAACTCGCGCCGCTCCATTCGCATCGGCCTTGGAGCCCTGGCTCTACTTGCCGTGGTCGGGACGGGCACGGCCGTGTACCGAGCCATGGCCGACTCTCAGTCTCCTGTGAGTCACCCCACCGGCAAGAGTCAGGGCAACGAGCAGTCGTCCAATGAAACGCCACCTCTGTCTCCTGCCGACAACGCGAAATGGCACGTAACCAAGTTCTTTTCAGATGTCTCCCGCGGGGACTTCGCGGCAGCCTGCACACAGATCAGTCCAGCCACTCTGGCAAAGAATGACGGAGATTGCACGACCGCGTTGAGTGATCTACTCGATGAGGGACGCAATGATCAGGAGTTCACCCAGGACGCCAGCGGGAACACCGTCGTCGACTATATGGCTACGGCACGCAAGGACATCAATTCTGGCCAGCTATTGTCATATACCGACATTTACTCATCTCAGGCAATTCCCGGACTGGACGAGAACCACTCTCTAATTACAGTGGAATTCAACAATGGCAATAGCTACGCCTTCGCCCTTCAGCGCCAACAGAACGAATGGCTGATCTTCAAATCCACTTGCTTTTACGCCAGCAGCGGCTGCTAGGCGAGGAAGCCATGTTCGGAGGAGGGCCGAAGCGCCGAGGCTGAGCTGACTCGCCAAGCTCGACGCAAAGCCGCCCGGCGGTCCATGGTGCGCGGCGTGCGTAGATTCCGACTCCAGCTCCAGGTCAAGGGCGCCCCCGGTGGTGGCCCCGCCATACCGCCCATGGACCCCGCCGCTGATCCGGCCGCGGCCGCCGACCCCAACGCCGGCCAGCCACCCATGCCCACCGACGACTCCCGCCCGTGGGCAGGTGACCTGTACGACGAAGGGGACGAGACGCTGCCCGACGACCCGTCGGTCACCGACCATTTCTCCGACCCGAACGGGGAGGAAGCTTGGCTGGAGAAGGCCCCGGACGGCACCCTCACCGGGTGGGTCCGTGACGCCACCGGCCAGGTCTACCGGTACTCCGACGCCGACGCGTGGGCAACCGACGTGGACGACGCCGGGATGACGCCCTCCGGTGGCGGCGCCCCCGCCCCCGGCGATATGCCGGACGGCGAGGAGCGCGACGGCCTGGACGAGGGCGACGACGAGGGCGACCTGCCCGGCCTGGACGAGGAGCCGGACGACGAAGAGGACGAAGAAGAGGACGACCCTTCCGCGGCTCCCAACCCGTTCAAGAAGTGACCCGGAGGCAGGCACAATGAGCGACACCACCCCGCCCGCCACGCTCGTGGAGGGCTTCCGGTCTGCCAAGGCCGGGGCGGAAGCTGCCCGCACCGGCAAGGACGCGCAGGCCTGCCCCTACCCGGCCGATGGCGACGTAGTGCAGCGCTTCCACCGGCACTTCTGGATGCTCGGCTACGACAACCCCGGCAGGCACAGCGCAGGACGGTAGGCACACGCGGCGCGCACGGTACCCAGGCCAAACCCCCGGCCTGGAAGGACCACCGTGCCGCCGCGCCCCCGCCCTCAGCCCCCCGAGCGGGGGACATCTCGAGCCATAGCCGCCGTGACCGGAGTCGAAGACGACGTCGGCGACGTGATCCTGCCCGGCGCCTTCGCCGAGACGCTGCGAAAGCGCCCGGTCAAGCCCGTGTTCTCCCACGAGTGGAAAGACCCCATCGGGGTCTGCCGCGGCGTGGAGGAGTGGCTGCCGGGCGACCCCCGGCTGCCGAAGACCACGCCCATGGGCGCGCCGTGGCCCCCGGCGGCCGGCGCCCTGGTCGCCGACGTGGCGTTCAACATGAAGACCACCCGCGGCCGCGATGTGTACGAGCAGGTCAAGCAGTGGCACGAGGAGGGCGGCGGCGCCCAGTGGTCCATCGGGTACACCGTCCCCAAGGGCGGTGCGACCAAGCGCGCCGGGGTCCGGATGATCCGCAAGCTCGAACTGTTCGAGGTCAGCCCCGTCCTGCACGGCGGGCACCCGCTGACGATGAGTCTGCAGGTGAAGGGCAACCCCGCCGGGCTCGACGGTGAGATGGAGTACAAGGCCACAGAACGGCGGGCCGCCCGCGGGCCGCCCGCCGGGCGTCAGGAGGACTGGGCGCGCAGCTCGCTGAGGTCCAGCTGCTCTGTCTCGTCGTGCGCGGTCAGGTCGATGACCTCGGCCTGCTCGGCCACGGCCTCGTCCCCTACGACGTCGGCGAGGTCCGCCTCCTTGGACGCCGCCTCGCCGGCCGCTTCCAGCTCCTGGCGGGCCTTCTCGTTCTTCGTGCCGAAGAAGTCGAAGCCGCCCTGGGCACGGCTGGCCTGGCGGTTGGGCTTGGCGTACGGCAGCACGGCCGCGGCGACCGCCGGAACGAGCTTGGGCTGGCGCACCGGCAGCGCCGGGCTGCTCCCCGTGCCACCGACGGTGTCGTCGGCGGGACGCTCACGGACGGCCGGGTCCAGCGCGTGCCTGCCCTGCGGCTCGTCGGTGTCGGCGAGGTCGCGGCGGCGCGCCGCCTCGACGGTGAGCGCGGCCTGCTGGCGGGCGCCGTTGCGCGAGAGGTCCCGCAGCGCGGCGGCGGCCCGCAGGTACGTGGCCGCGCTGACCGGCGCGGTGTAGGGCACGGGCAGCGCGGAGCCGACCGCCTTCTTCGCGACCCGGCCGTCCTCCAGCGCGCGGGCCCGCTCGGACTCGGCGGTGGCGTAGCGGCGCAGCAGGTCCGCGTGCTCCGTGCGGAGCCGGGCCAGTTCGGCGCGCTTGCCGCGCAGCTTGTTCTCCAGCTTGCCGCGCAGCTCGCGGGAGTCCTCGAGGTCCACCTCGAGCTCCGCGATCCGCTCGTCGGCACGCCATTCGTCGCGCACCCGCGCGGTCTTCAGGTCGGCGACCTGCTTGCCGGCGGCGCGGTCCCAGCTGCGCAGCAGGAAGGCGCCGCCACCGGCGACACCGGCCGCGGCGACGACGAACACACGGAGCAGCACCGGATCACCGATCACCAGGGCGCCGACAGCGAGGGCCGCGGCGGAGCCGGCGACCGTCACGGGCGGGAGCAGCCGGTGCAGCGGCTGGGAATGGCGGTGTCGTCCACGGGGCATGGTAGGGAACTTAGCGTGCCGGTGCGCCGTGTGGGGCCGCGGCATCCGATTTCCCACCGAACACACAACGACAAATACGGAGGGCGCTCGCGCGCATACGAAACGTCATGCGAACGCCCTCCCGCCACGATTTATTCGATCTTGTCCCTCGGGCTCAGCCCTTCAGCAGGCCCTTCGACTTGAGGTAGTCCGCGGCCACGTCCTCGGGCTTCTTGCGCTCGGCGTCCACCTGCTTGTTGAGCTCGGTGAGGTCGGCCGTGGTCAGCACCTGGGTGAGCTTGTCCAGGGCCGCGGCGACGTCCGCCCCGCCGGCCTCCTTCGCGTTGACGACGGGCAGCACGTTGTCGGCGTTCTGCAGACCCTTGTCGTCCTCCAGGAGCACCAGGCCGAACTGGTCGAGGGTGGCGTCCGTGGTCGTGGTGAGCACCAGCTGGTCGGTGCCGTCCTTGACCGCCTGCTTGGACTGGACGGTGCCGACGCCCTTGGTGTCGACCGACGTGACGTCTATGCCGTAGGTCTTCTTCAGGCCGGGCGAGCAGAAGGGCCGGATGGAGCACTCCTCGCCCGCGGCGAGCTTGACCGCGATCTTCGACTTGCCGAGGTCGGAAAGGGTCTTGAGGTTGTTCTTCTCCGCGAAGTCCCTGGTGACCGCGAACGCGTTCTGGTCGACGGCCTCCCCGGCCGGCAGCACCTTCAGCCCGCGCGGGTCTGCGAGTTCGGTGAGCGCCGTCACGGTGGCGTCGACGTCGGAGGAGGCGACGGGCGGGGCGTCCTTGCCGTTCGCCTTCGCGTTGAGGAACTCCGCCAGGGTGGCCGCGTACTCGGGGACGACGTCGATCTGGCCCTTCTCCAGGGCCGGTTCGTACAGCTCGCGGTTGTCGACCGTCTTGATGGTGGTCCTGTAGCCGGCGTCGGTCAGCAACTGCGCGTACAGCTGCGCGAGGACCGTGCTCTCGGTGAACCCGGCGGAGCCGACGGTCAGGGAGCCCTTGCCGCCGGCCTGTGAGCTTCCCCCACCCCCGCTCTTCTCCAGGCTGTCGCCGCCGCAGGCCGCCAGGCCCGCGGAAAGGACCGCCACGGCGGCCAGGGCGGTGGCGGTACGCAGGGCCTTGCTCATGTGAACTCCATCTGATGGGTGGGACGGGCAGGTCTTCGGGCGGGTCGGGACTTGTGCGCGGGGGACACCAGGCGCTGCAGCAACAGGAAGACTCCTTCCACGAGCAGGGCGAACGCGGCCACGAGCACCGCACCCGCGACGACCTTCGGGGTGTCGTACTGGGCGAAGCCGGCGGTGATGAGGCGGCCGAGGCCGCCCTCGCCGGGAATCGCGGCGAGCGTGGCCGTGGCGACGACCTGGACGGCCGCCGAGCGCACCCCGCTCATGACGAAGGGCGCCGCGAGCGGCAGCTCCACCCGGGCCAGCAGCTGGCCGCCGGTCATCCCCATGCCGCGGGCGGCCTCCACCGCGTCCCGGTCGACCTGGCGCATGCCGACGTAGGTGTTGGTGAGCAGCGGCGGGACGGCGAACAGCACCAACGCGATGATGGTGGGCCAGTAGCGTGCCGAGTTCGTCGCGACGATGAGCAGCACCAGGATGGCGAAGGTGGGCACCGCCCGCCCGACGTTGGAGAGGTTCACAGCGAGCGCGCCACCCTTGCCGAGGTGGCCGAGGAGGATCGCGACGGGCAGGGCCACGGCGCAGGCGATGGCCAAGGACACGGAGGTCAGCAGGAGGTGCTCGCCGAGCCGCTGCAGGACCCCGTCGGTGCCGGTCCAGTTGGCGCCCGTGGTCAGCCAGTCCCACGCGCCGGGGATCACCCCCATCAGCCCACCGCCTTCGCGAGCCTGGTCCACGGCGTGAGCAGCCGCTGCACCCCGAGCAGCAGCAGATCGGCGACGAGGGCGAACACCACGCAGATCACGGACGCGGTGAGCACCTCCGCCTTGAAGAAGCTCTGCATGCCGTCCTTGATGAGATTGCCGAGACCCCCGTAGCCGACGATCGCGCCGACCGTGGTGAGGGAGATCGTGGCGACCGTGGCGATGCGCACGCCCGCCATCACCGCGGGCATCGCCAGCGGCAACTCGACCTCCCACAGCAGGCGTACCGGCCCGTAGCCCATGCCGCGTGCCGCCTCCCTCGCGTCCTCGGGCACGGCATCCAGTCCGGCCAGGAAGTTCCTGACGAGGATGGTGAGCGAGTACAGGGTCAGGCCGGTGACGACCACTGACGCGGAGATCCCGAACACCGGCACCAGCAGCGAGAAGAGGGCCAGGGACGGGATCGTGTAGAGCACCGTCGTCACCCCCAGCACCGGCGCCGCGGCCGCCCGCCAGCGCCGGGCCACCAGGGCGAGCGGCAGCGCGAGCAGCACACCCGCCGCCACCGACGCCGCGGTGATCCACAGATGTTCCACCCCCGCGTCCAGCAACTCCTGGCTGCGTGTGCGCACGAACTCGCCGCAAATCCAGTCGTTCGCCGCGAGACAGTCCTGTCCGGCCATGCGATGCCACCTCCCCCGCCCGGTTCAGATCATGCAGGTGAGCGTAAACCCGGCCGCCGACATTCCCGGGTCCTGCCACATCCTCGCAACACCCCCTTCACAACCATCGCCGAGCGTGTACCAAGCTGGGGGATGAGCCGCACCGCCCAGCGCCGACGAGAGGTCCCGATGATCCGCTTCGAGAACGTCACCAAGCGCTACCCCGACGGCACCACCGCCGTCGACGACCTGACCTTCGAGGTGCGCGAGGGTGAACTCGTGACCCTCGTCGGGCCGTCCGGCTGCGGCAAGACCACGACGATGAAGATGGTCAACCGGCTCATCGAGCCCACCGCCGGCCGGATCCTGCTGGACGGCGAGGACATCGCCCGCACCGACCCGGTGCTGCTGCGCCGCCGCATCGGCTACGTCATCCAGAACGTCGGGCTGTTCCCGCACAAGACCGTGCTGGAGAACACCGAGACCGTGCCGCACCTGCTCGGCTGGACGCGCGCAAAGCGCCGGGCACGCGCCGCCGAACTGCTGGAACTCGTCGGCCTCGACCCGTCCGTGCACGGCTCCCGCTACCCCGAGCAGCTCTCCGGGGGCCAGCGGCAACGGGTCGGCGTGGCGAGGGCGCTGGCGGCCGACCCGCCGCTGCTGCTGATGGACGAGCCCTTCGGCGCCGTCGACCCGGTGGTGCGGGAGCGGCTGCAGTCGGAGTTCCTGCGGCTGCAGGAACAGGTGCGCAAGACCGTGTTGTTCGTCACCCACGACATCGAGGAGGCGGTCCGGCTCGGCGACCGCATGGCGGTCTTCGGCCCCGGCCGCATCGAGCAGTACGACACCCCCGCGACCGTGCTCGGCTCCCCCGCCACCCCGTACGTGGCCGGCTTCGTCGGCTCCGACCGCGGCCTGAAGCGGCTGTCCGTCACCCCGATCGAGACCGCCGACCTGGAGCATCCGCCCGTCGTCCGCGCCGGCTCCCCCGCCGCGGAGGCCGCCGCCGTCCTGGCGAAGCAGGGCGACCCCTACGCCGTCGTCCTCGACGACGACGGCCGGCTGCGCGGCTACGTCACCGCGGGCACCCTCACCTCGGGCACCGTGGCCGACCACACCCGCCGCCTGGAGGCCTGGGTGCCGGTGGGCGCCCCCCTCAAGCGGGCCTTCAGCGCGATGCTCCAGCACGACGCGGGCTGGACAGCCGTCGTGGACGGCGACCGCTTCGCCGGGGTGCTGACCCCCGCGACCCTCCACACCGCGCTGCGCCGCTCGGTCAACGAGGACGGCGACGACGGGAACGACGGGAACGACGGGAACGCCGATCAGGACGCGGGGCGGGCGGTGGCGGTCGAGGCGGGGGCGGGTGACGATTTCCGGGCGGAACCGGACGCCGATGCCTCCTGATGCGGAGCGTTCCATGACCACCCCACGGGACCTCATCATCACCGCCCTGGAACGGGCCGCCGAACACGCAGTGGAACCCGGCGACCTCTCCCTCGCGCTCGCCGCGGCCGAGGCCGTCGACCTCCTGGCCGCCGGGGCCGTCGCCCTGGACGGCGGCCTTCTCGTGCCGGGCGGGCACCGGGAGATCACCGACCCGCTGCTGGCGGAGGCCGCCTCCGCGCTGGTGCGCCGGCCGCCGTACGAGACCCCCGGCGCTTGGCTGTGGCGCAGGGGCCGCGGCCTGACCGACGGCTACCTGACGGGCCTGGAGGCCGAGGGCGAGGCCGTACGGGAACGGCACCGCAACTGGCTGGTCCGCCACACCCGGACCGTGCTGACCGAGTCCGCCGCCCGGCGCCGCGCGGCCGACCGCCTGGCGGCGGACGAGCCCGTCCTCGCCGCCCTCACCAAGGCGCTCGGCCTGCGCGGCGGCCCGGAGGCCGACGCGGCACCCGGCGTGACCGACCCCGCCGCGGCCCGCGTCCTGGCCACCCTCGACGACGCGCTGGCCGAGCTGGCCGCCGAACGCCTGCGCCGCTCACGGCGGCAGGCCGACGCCGCCGCCGAGAACGTCCGGCGCGGTTACTGAGACGGCCGGGCGCACACCGGGTCGTCGATCGCGCTCACGGTGTACGGGGGCCGGCCCGGCGGCTCGTCGTTCTGGCTGTTGACGACGTAGAGCCGGCAGCCGTGGCGGGCCAGCGTCGTCGGCAGGTCGAAGGGCTCGCCGGTCACGCGGTGCGTCACCGTGCCGCTGCGCAGGTCCGCGTCGAGCTCGGCGACGTAGACGCCGTTCGGCGCGCCGTAGTTGAGCACCGCGTACAGCGTCCGACCGCGCAACAGCATCCCGTCGGCCCCGAAGGACGCGCCACCCAGGTCCAGTTGGCCCACCTCCCGGGTGGCGACGTCCACCCGCCACACCGCCTCGGTCCCGTTGGACGCCACCAGCAGAGTGCGGCCCGTCCGGTCCGCGACGATGCCGTTCAGCAGCCAGTACTGCGCGGGGAACTGCGGAAAGGCGGAGCGGATGTCCAGCCACGGCTCCAGCGGACCGGGCCGGCCGTGGCGAAGGGCGGCCCGGTACACCACGGGGTTGGCCCAGTCGGTGACATAGACGGCGTCGTCGGTGATCACGAGGTCGTTCAGGTCGGGCGCGCCGAGCGGGCCGCCCTGGGCGGTGCGCGTGGCGAGCAGCCGCCCGCCACGGTCGTGGACGGTCAGCTCGGCGCCGCCGACCGAGTACACCCGCCCCCGGCCGTCGGTGTGCACGCCCAGTGTGCTCGGGCGGTCCGCCAGGCCCTGCGCGCGGAAGGGCCGCAGGCGGGCGTCGCGTACGTCGCCCCGGTACAGCGCGCCGGTGCCGTCGGAGGACACGTACATCGTGCCGTCGCGGTCGATCGCGATCCCCTCGGGCAGCACACCGGGCGCCCGGGAGACGACGTAGGTGCGCGGCAGTTCCCGCGCGGCGGCCGGGCCGGTCTGGACGGGCAGCGCCGCCAGGCCGGCCAGCAGAACCGCGGCGCACAGCCGCGGGAGTCGGGTGGTGCCGGGCATCGTCACAACCTCCGGGACGCGGGGCGGGCGTCCCCGCGGCGCGGGGACGCCCGAGAGCCTGCCGGGCCCCCGGCAGCGGCCGCATCGCCTTTCACGTCTGGGTGAAAGGCTCCGCCCGGCCGACAATCGGGCTTCGTGATCCGCCTACACTTCGCCACCGTCGATCTGCGCCGGACCACGCTCGGCCCGACCTGGCGCCGGGATCCCCCGGTCCTGCATCCGCCGTCCTGGTTCGCCACACAACCGACGATCCGCTACCTGCCCGACGAGCCGGCCGTGCTCGCCTACCCGAGGCACGGGCCCGAACCGGCCGGGGACCCGGGCCGCTGCTCGGAAGAACCCGGACGGCGGTGCTCCAGGCGCTGCGCGAGCCGGCGACGACCACCGCGCTCACCGAACGGGTCCCGGTATCCTCGCGGCGGCCCGCGAGCACGCCGAGCTGGTGCGCACGACCCGGCTCGGCACCACCGTCCTGCACAGCCTCACGCCGCTCGGCTCGTCCCTGCTGTCAGGCGAACCCGCCCGCGGCGCAGCGCCGACTCTAGGCCCGGCCGCCCACCGTGCCGGTGTGGTTGTCGTCCTCGTCCTCGGGGAGGCGGCAGACCCGCTCCAGGAAGATCGCGGCAGCGCAGACCGCGACCCCGGCGATCACCGCGGCACCCGCGTAGATCGCCTGGTCACGGCGGGGGTCGTTGTCCATCTGGTACATGGCGAGGAAGACGCACGCGCCGCCGTAGATCCCGGCGACCAAGGCCGCGACCAAGGCGCTGGCCTGGCCGAAGACCACCGCGCGGGCGGCCAGCAGCGGATCCACGCCCTTGGCACCCGGACGTCGCTCGCGCTGCGCGCGCAGCCGGGACCGCAGCGACAGCGCCGTCGCCGCCAGCACGGCGGCGATCAGCGCCAGCACGATCGGCGCGGCCACGGGCACGCCCGGCAGCGTGCCGAGCGAGTCCCACAGCTTCACGCCCGCCCACGAGAGCACTCCGGCCACCACGAACAGCCCGACCAGGGTCCTGATGCGCAGCGCCTTCACCGAGTGCTCGCTCCCCACATCACATCGACGAACGTACCGACGAGATCGTAACGATTACTCCGGCAGCCTGAGTTCCACGTCGCCCCGGGCCCACACGCTCTCCCGGCCCACGCTCGCCAGCAGACCGGCCACCGGACCCTGGCCCGGCAGCTCGGCGGCGGGGTCGACGTCGAGCCACGGCGCCAGCACGAAGGCCCGCTGGTGTGCCCGCGGATGGGGCAGCGTCAGCTCCGGGTCGTCGGAGACGACGCCCTGGTAGGCGACGATGTCGACGTCGATGGTGCGCGCGCCCCAGCGCTCGGTGCGGGTCCGGGCGAAGGCGTCCTCGATCGCCCGGCCGCGCTCCAGCAGCGAGGACGGCGGCAGCGTCGTCCTGATCAGGACGACCGCGTTGAAGTAGTTCGGCTGGGAGCCCGGCTCGACGCCCCAGGGCTCGGTCTCGTACACCGGGGAGACCTTCTTGACCCGGACCCCCGGGGTGTCTTCAAGGGCGTCCACGGCGCCCTGCAGCGTCTCCAGGCGGTTGCCGAGGTTGCTGCCCAGCGAGATGACGGCGAACTTCGGATTCTGCAGCGTCGAGTCCGCGGCGTCGACCTGCGCGACGACGGAGGCCGGGACCGGCTGCACGGTGGGGTCGTAGCTCACGGGCGCCTCCGGGTGATGGTGACGGACACATCGGCGAACGGGACGGTGATCGGGGCCTGCGGCTTGTGCACGGTGACCTCCACCTCCTGGACCAGGTCGTGCTTGAGGACCTGGTCCGCGATCCGCTGGGCCAAGGTCTCGATCAGGTCCACGGGCTCGCCCTCGACGACGGCGGTGACCTCCTCGGCCACGATGCCGTAGTGCACGGTCCTGGTCAGGTCGTCCGTGGCGGCGGCGGGGGCGGTGTCCAGGCCGAGGACGAGGTCCACGAAGAAGTCCTGGCCCTCGCGGCGCTCGTGCTCGAACACGCCGTGGTGCCCGCGGGCCTTCAGGCCGCGCAGCGCGACACGATCCACGATTCACTCCCGCTGGTCGTCGAACGGACGGGCGGGCGCGGTCCACCCGCCCAGCGGGAGGGGAGAGCCGCACCGCCCTTACTCGAATCTACCTTCGACCGCCGACAGTCCCCGGTACCGGGCACCGAGGCGGCCGACCGCACCGCGCTTACCCGGGGACGGAACGGCCTACTCCGGCCTTCACCGGTTCTCACCACTTCTTGGCTCGAACGAGTGGTCAGAAGGCCTCAGGCTGACCCCTCGCCGCCGTTGTCGGCGTCCTCCGCGGCGGCCTCGTCAACCCCGTCGGCCATCACCGGGGAGCCGTGGTGCACCCACAGCCGCCAGCCCTCCGGTGTGCGCCGAAACACATTCGTGGCGACCACCAGACCGCCCACGAGCGAGCCCATCTCGCCCTCCTCCTCGGCGGGGCCGCCGGTGAGGATGTTCTCGGTGCAGGTCACCAGGGCCGTGTTCCCGTCGACCGCCACCTCCACGTCGGTGAGGAAGAACTGGATGTACTCGGTGTTCGCCATGATCAGGGCGTACGAGCGCATCACCTCGCGGCGCCCCCGCAGCACCGGCCACCCCGGGTGCACCACGGACACCGTCTCCGCCAGCGGCCCGGTCAGCACCAGCTCCTCCAGCGCGTCCAGGTCGGACCGCTCCACGGCGTCGTAGAACGCCTGGTTGGCCTGCTCGACCCGGGCGGCCTCGGCCGTACGCGGCGTCATCGCGTTCCCCCGTTCGCTTCTCCGCCCGCTCGGCACCCCGCCGCGGGCATCGTCGTCACCCGCGGCCCGGCGGCCTCGCGTGCGTCGCTCACCGTGCCGCCCCCGTTCGCTTCTCCGCCCGCTCGGCACCCCGCCGCGGGCATCGTCGTCACCCGCGGCCCGGCGGCCTCGCGTGCGTCGCTCACCGTGCCGCCCTCTCCAGGGCCCGCGCGACCCGTACGGCGTCGGCACTGTCGTGCACCTCGTGCACCCGGACCGCCCATGCGCCGCGGCCCGCCACGATGGCGGTGACGGCGGCCGTGGCGGCGTCACGGTCCCTGGCCGGGGGCGGATCGCCGCCCTCGCCGGCCAGCACGCGGCCGAGGAACCGCTTGCGGGAGGCCGCGATCAGCAGCGGGCGGCCGAGGGCCAGCAGGTCCTCGACGTGGGCGATCAGGGTCAGGTCGTGCTCGGCGTTCTTCGCGAAGCCCAGCCCCGGGTCGAGGACGATCCGCTCCGGGTCGATGCCGCCCGCCACCGCGTGGTCGAAGCTGCGCCGCAGCTCGGTGGTGACCTCGCCCACGACGTCCTGGTAGACCGCCCGGTTGTTCATGTCGATGCTCTGGCCGCGCCAGTGCATCACGATGAACGGGCTGCCCGTCGCCGCGACCACCGGGATCATCGCCGGGTCCGCCAGTCCGCCGCTGACGTCGTTGACCAGGGCCGCGCCCGCCTCGACCGCCTTCTCCGCGACCGTGGCCCGCATCGTGTCGACGCTCACCACGACCCCGGCGTCGGCCAGCTCGCGGACGACCGGGACCACCCGGCGCAGTTCCTCCGCCTCGTCCACCCGCGCCGCGCCCGGACGGGTCGACTCACCGCCGACGTCCACCAGGTCGGCACCGGCCGCGACGAGGTCCAGGCCGTGCTTCACCGCGAGCTCCGTGTCGAACCACTCGCCGCCATCCGAGAACGAGTCCGGCGTGACGTTCACCACGCCCATGACCGCGCACCGGTCCCAGGACGGCAATCCGGCCACGTGGCCGCGCATCGTACCCATGGGGCCAGCCTAGAGCGGGCGGCTCTCCACAGGCGCCGTGAGGCCCACGCGGGGAGGGCCAGGGTGACGAATCCCTCGGCCCGCATGGCCGCCAGGCCGATCCGGGGCAGGTCCCCGGTGGCCCGGAGGACCAGGAAGCGCGGTAGTCACTCCGGCTGGAACCAGGCGTTGAACCGGTACAGCGACTCGATCCGGAACCACCGGTAGGACGGGAACCGCGGCACACGTGCAATGGGGGGCCTGGTGACGTCGGCCCTTCAGGTCACTGGGCCATGATCAGGCTCATCGCCTCGGCGCGGGTCGCGGAATCGCGCAGCTGACCCCGCACCGCCGAGGTGATGGTCTTCGCGCCGGGCTTGCGGACCCCGCGCATCGTCATGCACATGTGCTCGCACTCGATGACCACGATCACGCCGCGCGGTTCGAGTATCCGCATCAACGAGTCCGCGATCTGCGTGGTGAGCCGCTCCTGCACCTGCGGGCGGCGGGCGAAGACGTCGACGAGACGGGCCAGCTTCGACAGGCCGGTGATCTTGCCGTCCACCGAGGGGATGTAGCCGACGTGGGCGACGCCCACGAACGGCACCAGGTGGTGCTCGCAGCTCGACAGCACCTCGATGTCCTTGACCAGCACCATCTCGTCGTGGCCGAGGTCGAAGGTGGTCGTCAGGACGTCCTCCGGCTCCTGGTACAGCCCGGCGAAGATCTCCCGGTACGCCCGCGCCACCCGTGCGGGGGTCTCCCGCAGTCCCTCGCGGTCGGGGTCCTCCCCGACCGCGATCAGCAGCTCACGGATCGCGTTCTCGGCACGCTTCTCGTCGAACTCCCCGACGGGGCGCAGATCGCCATCAAGGGTCACCGGGTCGGTCATGTGTGCCTCGTTCCTCAGACGTGCCGAATGCGTGGACCGCGGGGAACCGCGGAAACACAGCGCCCCCCAGGATAGGAAACCTGGGGGGCGCGGTACGCATTCCGATGTCCGTGACCAAGGCCACGTCGCAGGCGTCAGGCCTCGGGGTTCGGCTCCTCCGGGAGCCCCACCGTCTCGGCGGGCTTGCTCAGGGACGCCGTGGCACTGCCGTTGGCCGTCGGCTGGGTGCCGTTGGTCAGGGCGAGCTCACGGGGCGAGAGCACCGGCGGGCGGGTCGACGGCGTACGCCGCGAGGATCCCGTCCAGGCCGGACGCGGCGGGCGCTTGACGATCGGCTTGAAGATCTCGGCGATCTCCTCCTTGTTCAGCGTCTCCTTCTCCAGGAGGGCCAGAACCAGGTTGTCGAGGACGTCGCGGTTCTCGACGAGGATCTCCCACGCCTCGTTGTGCGCGGTCTCGATGAGCTTCTTGACCTCTTCGTCGACCAGCCCGGCGACCTCTTCCGAGTAGTCGCGCTGGTGCGACATCTCACGGCCGAGGAAGGGCTCGGAGTCGCTCGTGCCGAACTTGATCGCGCCCAGCCGCTCGGTCATGCCGTACTGGGTCACCATCGCGCGGGCCGTGGCGGTGGCCTTCTCGATGTCGTCCGCCGCACCGGTGGTCGGGTCGTGGAAGACCAGCTCCTCCGCCGCGCGGCCGCCCATGGTCATGGCCAGCCGGTCGAGCATCTCGTTGCGGGTGGTGGAGTACTTGTCCTCGTCCGGCAGGACCATCGTGTAACCGAGGGCACGGCCGCGGGACAAGATCGTGATCTTGTGGACCGGGTCGCTGTTCGGAGAAGCCGCGGCGACCAGGGCGTGACCGCCCTCGTGGTACGCCGTGATCTTCTTCTCCTTGTCGGACATGATCCGGGTGCGCTTCTGCGGGCCGGCCACGACGCGGTCGATGGCCTCGTCCAGCATCGCGTTGTCGACCAGCTTCTTGTCGCTGCGCGCGGTGAGCAGCGCCGCCTCGTTGAGGACGTTCGCCAGGTCCGCGCCGGTGAAGCCGGGGGTGCGGCGGGCGACGGCCTTGAGGTCGACGTCCGGGGCGACCGGCTTGCCCTTCTGGTGGACCTGGAGGATCTCCAGGCGGCCCTGCAGGTCGGGGCGGTCGACGGCGATCTGCCGGTCGAACCGGCCCGGACGCAGCAGCGCCGGGTCCAGGATGTCCGGACGGTTGGTGGCGGCGATCAGGATGACCCCGCCCTTGACGTCGAAGCCGTCCATCTCGACCAGCAGCTGGTTCAGCGTCTGCTCGCGCTCGTCGTGACCGCCGCCGAGGCCCGCGCCGCGGTGCCGGCCGACGGCGTCGATCTCGTCGACGAAGACGATGGCGGGGGCGTTCGCCTTGGCCTGCTCGAACAGGTCGCGGACACGCGAGGCGCCGACACCCACGAACATCTCGACGAAGTCGGAACCGGAGATCGAGTAGAACGGGACGCCCGCCTCACCGGCGACGGCGCGCGCGAGCAGGGTCTTGCCCGTTCCGGGCGGGCCGTAGAGCAGCACACCCTTGGGGATCTTGGCGCCCACGGCCTGGAACTTCGCCGGCTCCTGCAGGAACTCCTTGATCTCCTGGAGCTCCTCGACGGCCTCGTCCGAACCCGCGACGTCCGCGAAGGTGGTCTTCGGGGTGTCCTTGGTGATCAGCTTGGCCTTGGACTTCCCGAAGTTCATCACCCGGGAGCCGCCGCCCTGCATCTGGTTCATCAGGAACAGGAAGACCACGACGATGAGGACGAAGGGCAGCAGCGACAGCAGGATGCCGACGAAGGCGTTCTGCTTCGAGGGCGCGACGGTGTAACCGTCGGGCAGCGTGCTCTTGTCGCCGTCGTCGACCTTGGCCTGCAGGATCTTGGCCACGTCGACGCCCTGGTCGCCGATGTAGCTCGCCTTGATCTTGGAGCCCAGGTCCTTGCCGCCTACCTTGGCGCCGTCCTTGAGCTCGACCTTGATCGTGTTCTCGTCGCCGGTGGTCAGCTCGGCGGACTTGGCCTGGTTGCTGTTGATGGCCTCGATGGCCTGGCCGGTGTCCACCGTCTTGTAGCCACCGGACGAACCGACGACCTGCATCAAGACGACCACGGCGAGGACAGCCAGCACGATCCACATGACTGGCCCACGGAAATAGCGCTTCACGTCCATCCATGCGGGGCGATCTCGCCCCGTCCCTCCTGCCACAGTGAGGCACCTCGGCCTGGGGGCCGCCGGTGCATCCGGTGTATGAACCGACCTTCGGACGGTACCCCAGCATTGTCACCCGAAGTCGCCGGAGACCGTAAACAAACAACGTTCCCACCCTCCAACGTGAAGGAGGGCGTCGGGGTTCCCGGAGCCTCAGCCGCCGTACACGTGCGGCGCAAGGGTGCCGATGAACGGCAGGTTCCGGTACTTCTCCGCGAAGTCCAGGCCGTAGCCGACCACGAACTCGTTGGGGATGTCGAAGCCGACGTACTTCACGTCGATCTCCACCTTGGCGGCGTCCGGCTTGCGCAGCAGCGTGCAGACCTCGAGCGAGGCCGGACGGCGCGAGCCCAGGTTGCTGATCAGCCAGGACAGGGTCAGTCCGGAGTCGATGATGTCCTCGACGATCAGGACGTCCCGGCCGGCGATGTCGGTGTCCAGGTCCTTGAGGATGCGCACGACACCCGAGGACTTGGTCCCGGCACCGTACGAGGACACCGCCATCCAGTCCATGGTGACCTGGGAGGACAGGGTGCGCGCGAGGTCCGCCATCACCATGACGGCGCCCTTGAGGACGCCGACGATGAGGAGGTCCTTGCCCTCGTAGTCCTTGTCGATCTGCGCAGCCAGCTCCGCCAGCTTGTCGTCGATCTCTTGCTTGGAGACGAGCACCTTCTCGAGGTCGGTGCCCATGTCGTTCTCGTTCACCCGCACAACTTCCGGCTCGGTCTACAGGGCCTGGAAGAACAGTCTGCCATTGCGCCGGCCGACGACGACGCCGCCCGGGAGGTTGAGCGGCTTCTGACCGCGCCAGGCGGTGAGCAGGCGGTCGGTCTCCTCGACGTGCCGGGCGAAGAGCGAACCGGCGGGTGAGCCCGCCGCGACGGCCGCCCGGCGCAGCACCCGGCGGCGCACGGCGGCGGGGAGGGTCAGCAGCCGCGCGACGTCCAGCCCGCCGTCGGCGTCCAGGGCCGTCCGCTCGGCCTGGGCCGCCCACTGGTCGAGGGCGTCCGCGTCGTCCCGGGAGAGCTGGGCGGTGCGGGCCAGCGCCTCCACGACGCCCTTGCCCAGGGACTTCTCCAGCACCGGCAGCGCCTCGTGGCGGACCCGGGAGCGGGTGTAGGCGGGGTCGTGGTTGTGCGGGTCCTCCCACACGTCGATGCCCTGCACCAGGCAGGCCTTGCGGACGGTGTCACGGTCCAGCAGCAGGAAGGGACGGCGGTAGCGCCCGTTGACGGCGGGCATGCCGGACAGCGACCGGATGCCGGAGCCGCGGGCGAGCCCCAGCAGCACCGTTTCGGCCTGGTCGTCACGGGTGTGCCCGAGCAGCACGGCGGCGGCGCCGGCGCGCTCCGCGACGGTGTCGAGCGCCGCGTACCGGGCGTCGCGCGCGGCGGCCTCCGGACCGCCCTGGCGGCCCACGGTGACCGCCACGGCGTCCACCGGGTCGAGTCCGAGACCGCGCAGGCGGTCGGCCACGTCGACGGCGCGGGCCGACGAGCCGTCCTGCAGGCCGTGGTCGACGGTGACGCCACCGGCCCGGATGCCGAGCTTGGGCGCTTCGAAGGCGAGGGCGGTGGCGAGGGCCATCGAATCGGCTCCGCCGCTGCAGGCGGCCAGCACGAGCGGGCTGCCGCCGGGGTGGTCGGTCAGGACGTCCTGGAGTACGCGGCGGACCGCCAGGCGTATCGCCGCGACCGCGGGGTGGGGACCCATGTCCGGTTTCCCTCCTGGAGAGGCTGGGGGAGGCGTCGGGACGGTGAAGATGACGCAGGGTAGCTAGATGGTGACAGACAGCGTGCGATACTCGAGCATCGCACGCTTACCCTGCGCCCACGGTCCCTCGGACGGGTGAACCGGGAGGCCCGGGGCCCGCTGTGCCCCGGGGCGACTCAGGTTTCACTCCGCCTGTGCACCCGCGCCACCCAGTCCGCGGGTTTGGCGATCTCCTGCTTGGTGGGGAGGGTGTTGGGCGAGGTCCAGATCCGGTTGAAGCCTTCCATCCCGGCCTCGTCCACCACGGTCCGCACGAAGCGCTCGCCGTCACGGTACTGCCGCAGCTTGGCGTCCAGCCCCAGCAGCTTGCGCAGCGCCATGTCCAGCCGCCCGGCACCGCTCTGCCTGCGGCGCTGGAACTTCTCCCGGATCTCCGCCACGGACGGCACGACGTCCGGGCCCACGCCGTCCATCACGTAGTCGGCGTGCCCCTCCAGCAGCGACATGACCGCGGTCAGCCGTCCCAGGATCTCCCGCTGGTTCGGGGTCTGCACGAGGTCGATCAGACTGCGGCCCTCGTCGCCGTCCGCGTCGACCGACGCCTCCTCCACATCGGGCCGGCTGCCGGTGGAGAACGACTGGAACGCCTCGCGGAGCCGCTCGATCAGCGCCGACGGGTCGATCTCGGTCTCGCCGAGGAAGGCCTGGATCTCCTGCTCGATGTGGTCCCGCAGCCAGGGCACGGCCGTGAACTGGGTGCGGTGGGTCTCCTCGTGCAGACACACCCACAGCCGGAAGTCGTGTGGGTCCACGTCGAGTTCGCGCTCCACGTGGACGATGTTGGGGGCCACCAGCAGGAGCCGCCCGGTGCGCGGCTCGCCCGGGCCGGGCGCGGCGGGACCGGCCGGCATGTCACGGCTCGCGGGGGCGAAGGTCTCGTACTGGCCTAGCACGCGCGAGGCCAGGAAGCTCAGCAGCATCCCGACCTCGACGCCGGTCACCTTCCCGCCGACGGTGCCCAGCACCGCACCGCCGGGGCCACCCGGCTTGCGGGCCTGCATCTTGTCCAGCAGCGGCTTCAGCACTTCGCGGAAGCCGGCCACGTTCGCCTTGATCCACCCCGGGCGGTCCACGATCAGCACCGGGGTCCCGGTCTCGGCCGGGTCCTCCCGGTCGCCGAACATCCTGGTGAAGGCCCGGACGTGCGCCTCCGACTCCTTTGCGTGCCGCCGCAGTTCCGCAACGACCGCGCGCGCCTCGTCCCGGCTCACGTCCGGTCCGGGCCGCACGAAGCGGGTCGCGGTCGCGACCGCGAGATTCCAGTCGACCATCTCCGCACCACCGATGCTCGTCATTCCTTCACGGTACGTGCTTGTCCCCTTCCCCGGGAGCGTTCCCCGCCGGGGC
This sequence comes from Actinacidiphila sp. bgisy160, assembly GCF_057707815.1. Classification (NCBI taxonomy): domain Bacteria; kingdom Bacillati; phylum Actinomycetota; class Actinomycetes; order Kitasatosporales; family Streptomycetaceae; genus Actinacidiphila; species Actinacidiphila sp. bgisy160. The sequence continues at coordinate 82,118 of NZ_JBYIQW010000002.1, read as the reverse complement.
GCGGGCCGCGAACCGGGTTGCGGGTCGGCCGCTCGCCGGAGGCCGGGGGCGCCCCCGGCGGTAGCCAGGGCCGGCGCAACCCCACCCACCGGCGTGCCCACGCCGACGAGACCCGCGGTACCGCGCAGCCGCGGCGCCGCCGTGGGGGGTGCCGACCGGTTCCGGCTACTTGCGGCAGCCGCACGTGGCGAGTTCGGCGGCGAGGCGGTCGAGGGCGGACTGCGCGGCCACGGGGTTGGTCGTGCCGTTGGTCAGGAAGGCGAACGTGAGCAGCCGGCCGTCCGCGTCGACCACCGTCCCGGCGAGCGCGTTGACCCCGGTGAGCGTCCCCGTCTTCCCGCGGACCAGCCCCGCGGCCCCGCCCGCGGAGGTGAAGCGTTCCCGCAGCGACCCGGTGAAGCCGGCGACCGGCAGCCCGGTGAGGACGGGGCGCAGCTCCGGGTGGTCGGGGTCGGCCGCCAGCGCGAGCATCCCCGCCAGTTGCTCCGCCGTGAGGTGGTCGGCGCGGCTGAGCCCGCTGCCGTCCGCGAAGCGGGCCCCCTTCAGCGGGAGCCCGAGTTCGCGGAGCGCGGAGCCGATGGCCCTGGCGCCGCCGGAGAAGGAACCCGGGCGGTCCGCGGCGAGGGCGGTGTGCCGGGCGAGCGCCTCGGCGATGTCGTTGTCGCTGTTGGTGAGCATGCGCTCGACCAGGTCGGCCAGGGGTGCGGACCGCACCTCCGCCAGCAGGTCGGCCGCGCGCGTGCGGGCGGGCGCCTTGCCGGACTTCACCGCGCCGACGACCTTGATGCCGCGCCCCCGCAGCAGGTCCGCGAAGACCGACGCCGCGGATGCCGCCGGGTCCCACTGGCGGGCGACGGGGCCCTTGAAGCTCTTGCCGTCGCTGCGGCCCTCGTCGGCCATCAGCGCGGTGACGGGCGCGATGTTGTCGTTGTGCCCGATGGGGTGGACGGCCGGGCCGGTGAAGAGCGAGGTGTCGTAGGTGAGCTGCACCGAGCGGACACCCTTGGCGCGCAGCGCGCGGGCGGTGTCGGAGGCGAGGGTGCGCAGGGAGGCCGCGGTCCAGCCGCCGCCGGGCTTCGCGCGGGCGGTCAGGGTGGGGTCGCCGCCGCCGACCAGGACGACACGGTCCTTGCCCGCGGCGACCACCGAGGTGGTGAGCCGGTGGTCGGCCCCGAGCAGCGACAGGGACGCGACGGCGGTGGCGACCTTCGTGGTGGAGGCGGGGACGGCGGGCGTACCGGGGCTCTGCCCCCACACGGTCCGCCCCGACACGGCGTCCACGACCGCGCCCGTCGTCACCGCGCCGAGCCCGCCGTCGTGCAGCAACGGGCCGAGCCGTCCGGCCAGTCCGGACGTGGTCGGCACCGGCGTGCTGTGCGGCCCGGACACGGCGGTGAGCACCTCGGGGGCGGCGGGCGGGACCGGGGCGACCGCCCCCTTGTGGCCGCCCCCGCCGCCCTTCTTGTGGGGACGCGCCTGCTCCCCCTGACCGTCCCGGGAGGCGGCGATCGCCCGTTCGGCCGTACGCTGGCCTGACTCCCACGGTCCCGCTGCGGCCACAGCCGTCAGCGCCACGGCAAATCCTGCGGCAGCCGACCCTGCCACCACCTGCCAGTTCTTCGGAACGGGCACCCCGGACCAGCCCCTTTCGCGACCACACACAAGCGTGGGAGACACTTAATCACCAGAAGTATGTGCTGATCATGGAGGACAGGCTGTGCTCGAGTTCGACGTAACGATCGAGATCCCGAAGGGTTCCCGCAACAAGTACGAGGTGGACCACGAGACCGGTCGTATCCGCCTGGACCGGCACCTGTTCACCTCGACGGTCTACCCGGCGGACTACGGCTTCGTGGAGAACACCCTCGGCGAGGACGGCGACCCGCTGGACGCCCTGGTGCTGCTCGACGAGCCGACCTTCCCCGGCGTCATCGTGCGCTGCCGCGCGATCGGCATGTTCCGCATGACGGACGAGGCCGGCGGCGACGACAAGCTGCTGTGCGTGCCCGCCTCGGACCCGCGGGTCGAGCACCTGCGTGACATTCACCACGTCTCCGAGTTCGACCGCCTGGAGATCCAGCACTTCTTCGAGGTCTACAAGGACCTCGAGCCCGGCAAGTCCGTCGAGGGCGCCAACTGGGTGGGCCGCGCCGAGGCCGAGGCCGAGATCGAGGCGTCCTACAAGCGCCTGAAGGAGCACGGCGGTCACTGACCCCGCCGGCCGGCGCAGCCACGAGGGCGGCACCTCCCCTGCCGGGGCGGGCCGCCCTCCCGCGTGTCCGGCGGCCTCACCCGCAGGCGTCGAGCAGTTCGGCCAGCGCACCGTGCAGGGCCGCGGCGAGCGTGTCGGCGTCCGGCAGGGACTCCGCGTCCGCGAGCAGCCCGATGTGGACCCGGCGACGGTACGTGGAGAGGGCGATCGCCAGCGACTGGCCGCGGGCGAGCGGGGCGATCGGGTAGAGCTCCGCCATACGGCAGCCGTCCAGGGTGAGCGGCACGTCGAGCATCGGCACGTTGGTGACCAGCACGTCGAACAGCAGCCGCGCCGAGGCGGCGAGCAGCGGCGCGGCGAAGCGGTGCGCGAGCGGCGGCACGCTGTCGGCCAGCAGCGCGACGGCGCCGGGGCCGGAGTCGGGTCCGGCGTCCTTGTTGCGGTCCATGCCGGCGCGCACGTCGCGCAGCCGGGCGAGCGGATCGGGCTCGCCGACCGGTAGCCGCAGCAGGTAGCCGGAGATGCGGTTGCCCCGGCCGCCGCGCACGCCCCTGCGGCGGCGCCGCGCCACCGGGATCAGGGCGCGTGGGCCCGGACCCGCCGGGTCGTCGCCACGGGCCTGCATCCAGCGCCGCAGGGCGCCGGCGACGACGGCCATGACCACGTCGTTGACGGTCCCGCCGCTGGTCTTGCGGACCTGGTGCAGGTCGTCGACGTCGAGCGAGGCGGTGGCGAAGCGGCGCTCGGCGCCGCCCCCGGGTGTCCAGGCCGCGCCCAGCGCGGCGGGCCCGCCGGGGTCGAGGGAGGCACGCAGCACGGCCGAGCCGATGCCCAGGGCGCGCCCGGCCTCGCGCACCCGGTCCGGCAGGGAGGCGACGACCTGCCGGGGATCGGGCAGCGGCAGCCCCGGCAGGTGGATGCCGGGGCCCCGGACCTGGGCCGGCAGGGCCGCCTCGGCTCCGGCCCGCGGCGCCGGAGCCGCGGCGGTGGGCGCCGGAGCCGCGGCGGTGGGCGCCGGAGGGCGGGCCCCCTGGTCGAGGAGGGCGGCGCCGAACTCGACGGCGCGCAGACCGTCGGCCAGGGCGTGGTGCAGCTTGACCAGGACGTGGAAGGGCGCGTCGGGGGCGCCCTCGATGACGTAGACCTCCCACGGCGGCCGGTGGCGGTCCATGGGGCGGGACATCAGATCGGCCACGGCGCCCCGGGCGTCGGCCCGCCGTACGGCGTGGACGTGGCGCCGGGCGTCGAAGTACGCGTCGGCCGCCCAGGCGGCGCCGCCGACGCCGTACCAGACGTCCTTCACGCGCTGCCGCATCCGCGGTACCGCCTCGGCGCGGGCGGTGAGCAGCGCGGCGAGCCCGTCGGCGTCGACCGGGCGCTGCGGGTCGCGGTCGAAGACGGCGACCGCGCCCAGGTGCATGGGATGACCCGGCGAGTCCAGGTTCCAGAAGGCGAGGTCCAGCGCGCTCAGGTGCTCGTCAGCCAAGGCTCCATGCCTCCGGAAGGTCGGGGTTTGCCCAGGAACGGACTCCAGTTGGTGAAGTGAAACCCCTAAAACCGATTACAGTCAACTACGACCACGATACGGACAGTTAACAGCAGGTTGCCCGCACGACGGCCGGGCGGCGAGGCGACGGGGGCCGGACGGCTCAGAAACCGCGGGTTCGCTTGGCCGCCGCGCGGCGTCGTGCCTGGTCGGCCCCACCGGGCAGCTTGATGAACAACCGCGCGATCTCGCCTCCCAGGTTCACCCCGATGGCCACGGCGAGCGCGAGCGCCGCCGCCTTCGTCAGCGAGGCGAATCCCTGGTCCAGGTGACCGCGGGTCAGCCCGAGGAGCCCGAAGTACGTCGCGGAACCCGGCAGCAGCGGGCCGATGGCGGCCGTGACGTACGGCAGCGCGGAGGCCCGGCGGTAGCGGGAGAGCACCTGGCCGAAGAGGCCCACCAGACCGGCGGCGACGGCGGTGGCCGCGACCGGCGACATGCCGATGCCGATCCGCTCCTGGTGCAGCGCCGCGTAGACCGTCCAGGCGACACCGCCGTTGAGGGCGGCGATCACCAGCACGCCGCGCTCGCACTGCAGCAGCACGGCGAAGGCGAGGCTCAGCACCATCGCGGCCACCAGTTGCACCGGCGGGTTCTCGTAGGCCCGGAAGGCCTTGTCGGGGTCAAGTCCGGCGCCCAGGCTGACCCCGGCGTAGAGGACCAGCGTCACGCCGACGACGATGCCGGTGAAGAGGTACATCACCTCCAGCAGGCGCGCGGAGGCGGTGATGTAGAAGCCGGTCAGGCCGTCCTGGACGGCCGCCACCAGGGCCCTTCCCGGGATCAGCGCGAAGAGCCCACCGGTGATGACCGCGGAGGCCTGCAGGGTGCTCGTACCGGGCAGGTGCTGGCCGAACCGGGCGACCAGCACCCCCATCACGGCGGCGGGCATCGCCGCGGCGACGAACTGGTAGAACTCCGGCAGCCCGCGGCCGGCGCACACCCAGGCCAGCCGGTCGCCCAGCATCGCGCCGAGCGCGGCGATCGCGAACACCAGCGGACCGCCGCCGCCGACCAGCATGCTCGCGGCGCCCGCGAGGAGCCCGGCCGCCGCGGTCAGCAGCCGGCCCGGGTACGGGTGCCGGTTGCGGCGGATCCCGGCGAGCCGCCGGTAGGCGTCCTCCAGGGTGAGGTCGGCCGCGGTGATGTCGTTGATCAGCCGGAAGACGGCCGCGAGACGGGTGTAGTCGGTGGCCCGTCGGCGCACCGTGCGGTTGGCGGTGACCGGCGCGTCCACCAGCGAGGGCTGGTACGAGATGCCCAGCAGGGTGAACGTCACGGTCGGCTCGACCCGTCCGAGCCCGTAGGCGTGGGCAACGCCGAGCATGGCGGCCTCGACGTCCTCCGCGCCCTCGCCGCCGGCGAGCAGCAACTCACCGATGCGCAGCGTCAGGTCGAGCACGCGCGGGACCGGTGGGCCGCCCTCCGCCTCCGGCCGCCGGGCGGGCTGCTCGGGGGCCGGGCGCTCGCCGACGGGCATGCGCAGCATCGTGCGCATCCGGTCGGGCCACGGGGTCTCCTTGGAGAGGCTGATGACCGGAACGCCCTCGGGGGGCGTGAAGGCCGGGTGGGCCAGCTGCGGGGAGGTCCGGGTCTCCGGGCGGGCGAAGGCGGAGCCCTGCGGCTCGGGCCTGGGCAGTTCCACGCCCAGGGGCGGTGTGAACTCCGAGCCGCCGGCCGGCTGCTCGGGCTCCTCGGGGTGCGCCACGGGGATCCTCCTTTCGGTACGTGACCGCGTACGGGTGCGGGTGTGCCAGGGGGGAGGGTGCGGGCACCCTCCCCCCTGGCACAGCGGAACGACTGCCCACTCCCTCCGTCGGCTAACGGCGGTTCGCGCGGTGCCGCCCGCCCGGACCCCGCTGGAGCGGGGGCTGGCCGGCGTCGGCTTCGGCTTCGGCGTGGGTCGCGGGCAGCGGCCCGGCCTTCCTGGACGCCGCGCGGGCGCGCAGGAACTCGATCGCGATCGGGACGACCGACAGGAGCACGATGCCGACGAGGATCAGCTCGATGTGCCGGTGGACGAAACCGATCTGGCCCAGCCAGTAGCCGAGCAGCGTGACACCGACACCCCACAGCAGGCCGCCGATGATGTTGTACGTCACGAAGACGCGGTAGTTCATGCGGCTGACGCCGGCGATGACCGGAGTGAAGGTCCGCACGATCGGCACGAAGCGGGCGAGCACGATCGACTTGGCGCCGTGCCGCTCGAAGAACTCGTGGGCCTTCTCGACGTTCTCCTGCTTGAAGAGCCTGGAGTCCGGACGCCGGAACAGCGAGGGCCCGACCTTGCGGCCGAAGAGGTAGCCCACCTGGTCGCCGGCGACGGCCGCGATCCAGACCAGCAGGCACACCGACCAGACCGGCCAGTCCAGCCGGCCGCCCGCGACCAGCAGGCCGCCGGTGAAGAGCAGGGAGTCACCCGGCAGGAAGAAACCGATGAGCAGACCCGACTCGGCGAAGACGATCGCCAGCAGGCCGATCAGGCCCGCGGACGAGATGAGGTAATCGGGGTCGAGCCATTGCGGGCCCAGGGCGAGAGTCGTCACGCGCCAAAAGTATCAACGTGGTCGTGACCGAACCGTTCCCAGCCCGGCAACGCTCGGCTACGGTCCTCCCAAGCGTTTCACCGTGCACCACCGCAAGTCGCCCGTCACTCCTGAATCATCACGATCCGGCGGAACCCACATGACTCGCGCCATCTCCCTGCACGACGTCTCGAAGACCTACGGCCGCGGCGTACGCGCCGTGGACCGCTTCTGCCTGGACATCGCCCCCGGCGAGTTCCTGGTGCTGCTCGGCCCCTCCGGGTGCGGCAAGTCCACGGTCCTGCGCATGATCGCGGGCCTGGAGGACATCACCTCCGGCGAACTGCTCCTGGACGGCGAATACGCCAACGACCTGGCACCGGGCGACCGCAAGATGGCCATGGTCTTCCAGAACTTCGCCCTCTACCCGAGCATGACCAGCCGGGAGAACATCGGCTTCCCGCTGCGCTTCGAGAGGCCCGGGCAGGACACCGGCCCCCGGGTCACCGAGACCGCGCGGACCCTGGGCATCGAGGACATCCTCGACCGCTACCCGGGCCAGCTCTCCGGCGGCGAGCGGCAGCGGGTCGCGATGGGCCGGGCCATCTCGCGGCACCCTTCCGTCTTCCTGATGGACGAGCCGCTGTCCAACCTCGACGCCAAGCTCCGCTCGCACCTGCGCGCCGAGATCGCCCGGCTGACCCGCGGCATGGGCGTGACGACGGTGTACGTCACCCACGACCAGGCCGAGGCGATGTCGCTGGGCGACCGCGTGGCGATCATGCGCAACGGCGTGCTGCAGCAGGTGAGCCCCCCGCGCGAGGCGTACCACCTGCCGCAGAACGTCTTCGTGGCCGCCTTCATCGGCACCCCGCGGATCAACCTCGTGGAGGCGACCGTGGTGGCCCCGCTGGACGGTGCGATGTGGATCGACCTCGGACGGCAGCGGCTGGTCCTCCCCCAGCCGCTGAGCAGGGACCACCAGATGCTCCGTATCCAGCAGGGCCGGCCGGTCATCGTCGGCCTGCGCTCGGAGGCCGTGCGCATCGACCGGCCGAGCAGCGCGCGGCCCGGCGAGGTGGTGCTGAGCGGTGTGGTGGAGCACGTGGAGTACCAGGGCCACGAGTCGCTGGTGCACCTCGGCACCGGCGCCCGACCGGCCGTCGTGCCCGAACTGGAGTCCGCCCGTCCGGGCACCGCGCGGCAGCGCTCCCGGGCTGCGGCCCGGCAGGGCGGCCCGGCCGGCCTCGGCCGGCTGGTGCAGAAGGCCGCGACGCGGGTCTCCGGCGCGGGCCAGACAGCCGTGCTGGACCCTCCGGTCCAGCGGCCGGAGGCCGAGCGGCCCGCCACCGGGGGCGGCGACCTGGTCGTCCGCACCGGGCCCGACCTGCGGCTCCGCCCCGGCCAGCACGTGCCGCTGCTGGTCGACATCGCCCACCTGTACGTCTTCGACCACGCGGGCCACCGGATCTGCCCGGCCCCGGACCGCGCACCGCACCTGGAGTACTGAGGCTGCGACCGGCGGCGGACGGGACGACGATGCCGGTATGGGTCTCGACGAGTACGGCGGCGGACAGTCGCCCCAGTCCGCCGTCCTGGTGGTCACCACGAACGACGTGCCGGGCTACCGGGTGGAACGGGTGATCGGTGAGGTCTTCGGCCTCACCGTGCGCTCCCGCCATCTGGGCAGCCAGATCGGCGCGGGCCTGAAATCCCTGGTCGGCGGCGAGCTGAAGGGGCTCACCAAGACCCTGGCCCAGACCCGCACCCAGGCGATGGAGCGGCTGGTGGAGCAGGCGCAGTCGCGCGGCGCCAACGCGGTGCTGATGATGCGCTTCGACGTCAGCGAGGCCGCCGACGTCGGCACCGAGGTGTGCGCCTACGGCACGGCCGCGGTGATCACGCCCCGGCACGCCTAGCGTTGGCCATGATCGCGTCGTGAACGTACCGGGCGGTGCCCGGCGCGATCGACTCGTAGTAGGCGTTGAATCGCGGATCGGCCAGGTACATCTCGGCGAGACCGGTGTGGATCTCGTACGAGCAGTCGTAGTAGTGGTCCACGATGAAGCGCCGGTGCTCCTCGGCCAGGTCCATCGCGGCCTCACCGTCCGCCGGGGCGCCGGTCTCACGGAGCGCGACCAGCCGGGCGCCCCAGTCCTCCTGCTCGGCCTTGATCCGCAGCCAGTCCTCCTTGGTGTAGGAGGCGGCGCGGCGTTGCGACTGCTCGTACGCCTCGGTGTCGCCCCAGCGCTCCCGGGTCTCCTCGGCGTGCCGGTCGGGGTCGTAGTCCCCGAACACCTCGAACTTCTCCTCGGGCGTGAGGTTGATGCCCATTGTGCGTGCCTCCATGGCTCGTTGGACGGCGTCGGCCATCTCCGTCAGCTTCCCGATCCGCGCGGTCAGCAGCTCGTGCTGGCGCCGCAGGTGCTCCCGCGGGTCCGCGTTCGGGTCGTCGAGGAGGACCGCCACCTGGTCCAGGGGAAAGCCGAGCTCCCGGTAGAACAGGATCTGCTGCAGCCGGTCGAGGTCGGCGTCGCTGTAGCGCCGGTGGCCCGCGTGGCTGCGGGCGCTGGGCGAGAGCAGCCCGATCTCGTCGTAGTGGTGCAGCGTGCGGACGGTCACGCCGGCGAAACCCGCCACCTGCCCGACCGGGTAGCCCGTGCTCGTGTTCATGACCACACCCTCCGGCCTCACGCCACGTGAGGTGCAAGTGCCATATTGATGCGCATGCTGGGAATCACCGACCTGCCGACGTATCTGCTGGGCACCGTACTGATCGTGCTGCTGCCGGGGCCGAACTCGCTGTACACGCTCTCCGTCGCGGCACGCCGCGGCGTCCGGACGGCGTACCGCGCGGCCCTGGGCGTCTTCCTCGGCGACACCGTCCTGATGACCGCCTCCGCGGCGGGCGTGGCCGGGCTGCTCCAGGCCAACGCCGTGCTGTTCGGCGTCGTGAAGTACGCGGGCGCCGGCTACCTGGCGTGGATCGCCTTCGGCATGGCGCGGGCCGCCCGGGACATGTGGCGGTCCAGGGGCGCCGAGCCGGTGGCGACGGCGGCCGCGGCGGAGGCGGTGGCGGACGCCGAGCGGCCGTTCCGGCGGGCGCTGGTGATCAGCCTGCTCAACCCCAAGGCGATCCTCTTCTTCATCTCCTTCTTCGTGCAGTTCGTGGACCCCGGCTACGCCCACCCGGCGCTGTCCTTCCTGGCGCTGGGCGCCATCGCCCAGGTCTTCAGCTTCAGCTACCTGACGCTGCTGATCTTCGGCGGAACCCACCTGGCCGCCCAGTTCCGCCGCCGCAGGCGCCTGGCGGCGGGACTGACCTCGGGCGCCGCGGCCCTGTTCCTGGGCTTCGCGGCGAAGCTGTCGATGTCCTCGGCGGGCTGACCGGCCCCTGGCCCCGGCCGGCAGCCGCCGACCTGCCGATGACCGGTTTCACACGTATCGTTACGGTATGCCACTGCACAAAGGTGCCGAGGGCCTGCCCAAGCTCGCCGTGAACCCCTTCTACGCCGGGGCCGACCCGGTCGCCGGGATGCGCGCGGCGCCCCCCAAGCACCGGCTCCCCGACGGCCCCATGGCGCCCGCCACGGCGTACCAGCTGGTCCACGACGAGCTGATGCTCGACGGCAACGCCCGGCTCAACCTGGCCACCTTCGTCACCACGTGGATGGAGCCCGAGGCCGGGGTGCTGATGGGCGAGTGCCTCGACAAGAACATGATCGACAAGGACGAGTACCCGCGCACCGCCGAACTGGAGCGGCGCTGCGTGTCGATGCTCGCCGACCTGTGGCACGCGCCCGACCCGGAGAGCGCCGTCGGCTGCTCCACCACGGGCTCCTCCGAGGCCTGCATGCTCGCCGGGATGGCCCTCAAGCGCCGCTGGACGAGGCGTACCGGCGACGGCGCCCGCGCATCACTCGCACGCCGCCTGACGAGGCGCGCCGGCGCCCGCCACCCGGGCACCGGCCGCCCGAACCTGGTCATGGGCGCCAACGTGCAGGTCTGCTGGGAGAAGTTCTGCAACTTCTGGGAGGTCGAGCCGCGCCTGGTGCCGATGAGGGGCGACCGGCTGCACCTGGAGGCGGACACCGCCGTCGCGCTGTGCGACGAGAACACCATCGGGGTGGTGGCCGTCCTCGGCTCGACCTTCGACGGCTCCTACGAACCCGTGGCCGAGATCTGCGCCGCCCTCGACGCCCTGCAGGAGCGGACCGGGCTCGACATCCCCGTCCACGTCGACGGCGCCTCCGGGGCCATGATCGCCCCCTTCCTCGACGAGGACCTGGTCTGGGACTTCCGGCTGCCCCGCGTGGTCTCGATCAACACCTCCGGCCACAAGTACGGGCTGGTCTACCCCGGCGTCGGCTGGGCGCTGTGGCGGGACGCCGAGGCGCTGCCCGAGGAGCTCGTCTTCCGGGTCAACTACCTCGGCGGCGACATGCCGACCTTCGCCCTGAACTTCTCCCGGCCGGGCGCCCAGGTCGTCGCCCAGTACTACACCTTCCTGAGGCTGGGGCGGGACGGCTACCGCACCGTCCAGCAGACCGCCCGGGACGTGGCCACCTACCTCGCCTCGCGGATCGAGGAGTTCGGTGACTTCCGGCTGATCACCCGCGGTGACCAGCTGCCGGTCTTCGCCTTCACCACCGCCGACCACGTCACCGCCTACGACGTCTTCGACGTCTCCCGGCGGATGCGCGAGCGCGGCTGGCTGGTGCCCGCCTACACCTACCCGCCGGACCGCGAGGACCTGGCGGTGCTGCGCATCGTGGTCCGCAACGGCTTCTCCGAGGACCTCGCCGACCTCTTCCTCGCCGACCTGGAGCGCCACCTCCCCCAGTTGCGGGCCCAGGACCACCCGCTCCACCCACCCGGCGAGGCGCCCACCGCCTTCCACCACTGAGCGGCGCGGGGCGGGGCACACACACCCCATGGGGGAGGGCGAACAGACCAGGGGCACCGTCTTCATCGCCCTCGCCGCGAACCTGGCGATCTCCGTGGCGAAGGCGGTCGGCGGACCGCTCACCACGTCACCGGCGCTGCGGTCGGAGGCGCACACTCGCGGCCGGCACGCTCAAGCACACACTGGCCGGGGAGTTGCCCGAACTGGACCAGATCTTCCTCCACGTCACCGGCGCCTCCGACGAGGACCGGCGCACGGCGCACCGGCTGCGGCGGTCGCTGCGCGCGAGGCGGCCGAGGGCGGGGGCGGGGGCTGACCGGTCGCCCGGCCCGCCCCCCGCCCGCGTGCGTTGGGCTGCCTTGACGCTCAGCGGGCGATCCGCACCCCGTGCCGGGCGAGCCACGGCAGCGGGGCCACCGACGAGCCCATCTGCGGCGTGACGCGGACCTCGAAGTGCAGGTGCGGACCTGTGGAGTTGCCGGAGTTGCCGGACCTGCCGATCCGCTCGCCCGCACGGACCCGCTGCCCGGCGACGACCTCCAGGACGGACAGATGAGCGTAGTGCGTGCAGTAGCCGTCGTCGTGCCGGACCACGATCTGGTTGCCGAAGCCGTCACCGCACGCGGCCACCACCACCGTGCCGTCGCCCACCGCGCGGACCGGGGTGCCCGGCGGCACGGCGAAGTCCTGGCCGGTGTGGCGGTGCGCCCAGTGCGCGCCCGAGGCGTCGTAGCCGGCGGTCAGCGTGTAGTGCGTCACCGGACGCACCCAGTGCGGGGCGCCCTGCCGGTGGGCGGCGGCGGACGACCGGGACGGGGCCGGGGGGAGGTCGTGGGGGCAGTCCACCGAGAGGCCCTCGTGGGCCATGAGCGCCAGGTCCCGGGCGGACAACTGGGCCCGGGCGCGCAGCAGCCGCGCCTCGATGCGACGGCGGAGCACGTCCTGGCGGCGCGCCTCGCGGGCCAGCGCCGCCAGCGTCCGGCCGACGGCCTCGGTGTCCGCCGCCAGCCGGCGCTCGGCCAGCATCCGCTCGGCCAGCAGCGCCGCCTGCGCGTGGTCGCCCTGCCGGGCCAGCGTCGCGCCCTCCAGCATCCGGTCGGGCCGCCCGGTCAGCAGCAGCCGTGCCGAGGGTCCCAGCCCGCCGTTGCGGTACTCGCTGCGCGCCATCGCCCCGATCCGGTCCCGCAGCGCCTCCAGCCGTCGCCGCTCCACCGCCGCGGCCCGGTGCAGCAGCCGCAGGTCGGCGCGCTTGCGGCGGACCGCCCGCTCCGTGTCCTCGTACGCCCGCACCGCACGGGCCGCCTGCGCGTACAGCCGCTCCACCCGGGCCGACGGCCCGGGGCGCGGCCCGGGGCGCTCGCCGGCCACCGCCGGCGAGGCGGTCAGCAGCAGGCAGAGGGCCACGGCCGCCGTCGTCCATCGCATCGCCCGATCCTTTCGGGCCGCTCACCGGGGTGCCCGGACGACACGCCCCGCCGGCCGACGGCCACCCGGCGGGGTGACCGCATCCGGGCGTGCGCACGGCGGGGGACCGCCCGATCATGGGAACGGGCGCACTCGGCGGACAGGAGGGTGACCGGGTGAGCGGTGACGGTGAGCCCGGCGGCTGGTCACCGCTGGACCGCATGGTCCTGCGGCAGGTGCTGGACGGCACCCCCGCGGGCGTGGGCATCTACGACCGGCAGCTGCGCTACGTCTACGTCAATCCCGCCCTCGCCCGGATGAACGGCCTGCCCGCCAAGGCGCACCTCGGCCGCCGGATCACCGAGGTCCTGCCGGACCTGGACGACGCCGGGGAGGAGGCGCTGCGCCAGGTCCTGTCCGACGGCAAGTCGCGCGAGGTGCCCTCCAGCGGCCGTACGCACGCCGAGTCCGAGCTGGGCCGGCGCTACTGGCAGGGCGCGTACCACCGGCTGGACGCGGCGGACGGCACGGTGCTCGGCCTGGTCGGGATCATGTTGGAGGTCAGCGCCTCCCGCCAGCACCAGCAAGGGCTGGAGCGCGCCCGGGAGCGACTGGCGATCCTGGACCGCGCCGCCACCCTCATCGGCACCACGCTGGAGATGGACGAGACCTGTGCCGAACTCGCCGGGTTCCTCGTGCCGCTGCTCGCCGACATCGCCACCGTCGAGGTCTTCCCCGCCGAGCACTCCACCCCCTGCAACCGCGGCGTACTGCGGCTGCGCCGGGCCGCCATGGCGGCGCTGCCCAACCTGCGCGAGCAGGCCAAGGCGTTCGGCGAGCCCGGCGAGTACGTGGAGTACCTGCCGGGCACGACCATCCCGCGCTGCCTGCGGTCCGGCAGCCCGGTGCTGCAGAACCTCTTCGACGAGGAGGCCCTGGGCCACGGCGGGCAGGCCCGCGAACGCATGGCCGCCTTCCGCTCGGTGGGCATCCACTCGGCGCTGGTCGTGCCGCTGGCGGCGCGCGGCGAGCCCATCGGCACGGTGACCCTGGTCCGCCGCGGCGAATCCCCGGGGTTCACCGAGCGGGACACCGAGATCGTCCAGGACGTCGTCCGGCGGGCCGCGATCTACCTCGACAACGCCCGCCGCTACACCCACGAGCACGGCATCGCCCTGGAGTTGCAGCGTGCCCTGATGTCCGAGCCGGGCTCCCCGCACCCGTCCGTGGAGGCCGCGTTCCGCTACCATCCGGCCGGCAGCACCGCGCTGGTGGGCGGCGACTGGTACGACGCCGTACGGCTGTCCCGCGGGCGCACCCTGCTGGCCATGGGCGACGTCATGGGGCACGGGGTGGAGGCCTCGGTCGACATGAGCCAGTACCGCTCGATGCTGCGCTTCGTGGCCGCGGCCGGCCTGCCGCCGCACCGTATCCTGCGCCGGCTGGACACCCTCGTCTCGGAGGCCGAATCGGGCCGTCCGGCGAGCTGCCTGCTGGCCCTTGTCGACCCGGTGCGCAACACGTGCACCTTCTCCAGCGCCGGTCACCTGCCGCCCGCGGTCATCCGGCCGGACGGCACGGTCCGCATCGTCGACGTCCCGGTCGGCCCGCCGCTGGGCACCGGGCACGGGGGCTACGAGCCCGTCGCGGCCTCCTGCCAGCCCGGTGACGTCCTGCTGCTGTACACCGACGGCCTCGTGGAGCGGCGCGGGGAGGACATCGACGCCTCGCTCGACCGGCTCGCCGGGTTGCGCCTGCACTCCGAGGGTGATCTGGGCGGACTGGTCGACCGGGTGCTGACACTCCTGGTCGTGGAGCCGGCGGACGACGACATCGCGGTCCTCGCGGCACGGATCATCCGCTAGTCACATCAACCGCCCGGCGTACCACAACAGGCACATTTCGACTTGCGCCCGCACGATGATCAGACGGGCCGCCGCAGGGGCGGTCCCGGGAACCGGCCCCTCGGGGAGGATCTGCCGTGACCGTCAGTCTGGCGCATCTGCGTCGTTGCTCCGTTGCCGTCGACCTCGGGGCGTCGCGCACCCGTGTCTACCTCAAGCACCAGGGACTCGTCGTGGACGAGCCGAGCGTCGCCGCCGTCAACGCGCACAGCGGTGCCCTCATCGCGGTCGGCTCGCTCGCCGAGAAGATGACCGGCCGCACGCCGGAGCACATCCGCGTGGTCCGGCCCATCCAGGCCGGGATGGTCGTCGACATCGAGATGGCCCAGCGCATGCTCCGCCACCTGCTGGGCGGTCAGCTCCGCAAGGCCTGGCGGCGCAAACCGATGCTCCGGGCGGCCGTCTGCACCCCCAACGGCAGCGGCCCGCTGGCCCAGCGGGCCGCCGTCGAGACGATGTACGGCCTCGGTTCGCGCCGGGTCGAGCTCGTGGATTCCGTCATCGCGGCCGCCATCGGGTGCGGACTGCCGGTCGAGGAACCCGAAGCGACGATGATCATGCTCGCCGGGGCCGGCACCACGCAGATCGCGGTCATGTCGATGGGCTCGATCGTCGCCGCGGAGACCATCGCGGTGGGTGGCGACGCGATCGACCACGCCGTCGTCCAGCACCTGCGCAACACGCACGAACTCGTGCTGCCCAGCCAGTCGGTGCGGCCGCTGCACGAGATCCTCTCCGCGCCCGGTCCCATCGCGCCCAGCGCCGAGGTCCAGGGGCGGGACGTCGCCAGCGGGATCGCCCGTACGGTCCGCGTCGACACCGAGGCGGTGCGGCAGGCGATCCGGATGCCCATGGCGACGCTGGTCGACGGGATCGGCCAGGTGCTCCGGCGGTGCCCGCCGGACCTGGTCGCCGACCTCACCGACCGCGGCATCATGCTCGCGGGCGGCAGCGCGCTGCTGCCGGGCCTGGACATGATGCTCCGTCAGGCCACCGGGATGCCGGTCACGATCGCGGACCGGCCCGACGTCTGCGCGGTGCGCGGGCTCGGCGCGATGATGGAGGGCCACCCCGTCCCGATGCCGCTCGACCCCCTGTCCGTGTAGGCCCCGGCCGGGATCGGACGTCCAGGACGAGACGGTAGCCGGCCGCTCCCCGCGCCCGCGCCAGAACGGAGAGCGCGCGGTGGCTCGGCCGGGACGGGGAGCACCTCCCCGTCCCGGCCGAGCTGCGTCCCGGCGGCGGTACCGTCCCTGGCAGCGCCGGGATCAGCGCCGGCGGACCGCGGAAGCAGACCTCCGTGGCCGCGTCCCGCCGGCGGGGGCCGCCGGCCTCCTCGCCGGGGCAGGCCGTCGCGGTCCCAGTGCTCGTCACGGGGCCTGCGGACGAGGTGTCCGGGCTCGGCGGTCACGCCGCGGTCCTTGCCTTCTCGACGCGTTCGACGAGGCGGGCGGGACTTCGCGTGCGCGGGCACCGCCGACGGCGCGCTCGCGCAACGGGGTGCGGGCCCTGGGCGCCGAGGGCCCGGCCCGGCCGTAGCAGCACGGCGGCCCGGACGGCCTCGCCGTCCGCCTCCCGCCGTGCCGCCGGGTGCGGACCGAAGAAGGGCCCGTACGCGAAGGAGCCGCCGGCCGCGCTCGCGCCCCACATCAACCGCGGGGTCATCCACCACGGGACCGAGACCGACCTGCTGCGCGACCTGTGCCGCGCCCGCCAAGCCCGCCCGGGAGAGGGGGCGTTGCCCGACTGAGATCCATCCGCAACGGCATCGATGCCACCCGCCCGCGGGCTCCTGCGTCACAGTCGCAGAAGGCGCAGGGGGCGCCCCGGGGGAGGCAGGTGACGGTGATGCGACGGATCACGGCGGTGGTGCTGGCGGCGGTGGCAGCCGGAGCGGTCCTGACGGGTTGCAGCGCGAGCGGCGACCGGGGGCACACCAGCGACGCGCGGCCCGGACCGGTGCGGGGCGCGGACGCCCCCGAGGGCACCGAGTGGAACGGCGGCGGCACCGACGCGCAGGACCAGGGCCTGCAGCGGGCGCCGGACGCCGCACAGTTGTCGACATTCGCGCTGGACGTGGACACCGCCTCGTACGGCTATGCCAAACGGCGGCTCGACCAGGGCTCGCTGCCCTCCCCCGCGGACGTGCGCCACGAGGAGTTCGTCAACAGTTTCCGTCAGGACTACCCCGCCCCCAGGGGCGACGGCTTCTCCGTCACCGTCGACGGCGCCCGCATCGGCGACGAGGAGGGCTGGTCCCTGATGCGGGTCGGCCTCGCCACCCGCCCCGCGGACGAGGGGAACAGGCCCCCGGCCGTGCTCACCTTCGTCGTGGACGTCTCCGGCTCCATGGGTGATCCCGGCCGGCTCGACCTTGTCCAGAAGGCGCTCCGCGCCGCGATCGGCGAGCTGCGGGACGACGACTCCCTCGCCGTCGTGACCTTCAGCGACCGCGCGAGGGTCGCCCTGCCGGCGACCCGCCTCGGCGCCGGGGGCGCCCGGCGGCACGCCCTGTCCGTGGTCGACCGGCTCGCGCCGGAGGACTCCACCAACCTGGAGGCGGGCCTGCGCACCGGCTACGACGTGGCCCTGGAGAGCGCCCGGCGCGGGGCCACCAACCGGGTCGTCCTGCTCTCCGACGCCCTCGCCAACACCGGGGAGACCGACCCCGACGCCCTCCTGGAACGGATCGACCGGGCCCGCTCACGGCACGGCATCGCGCTCTTCGGGGTCGGCGTCGGCAGCGAGTACGGCGACGACCTGATGGAGCGGCTGGTCGACAAGGGCGACGGCCACACCTCGTACGTCTCCACGCCGGCCGAGGCCCGCGCCCTGTTCGTGGACCAGTTGCCCGTCAACATCGGCCTGCGCGCCCGCGACGCCAAGGCCCAGGTCTCCTTCGACCCGCGCACCGTCGAGCGCTACCGCCTGATCGGCTTCGAGGACCGTGCCGTCGCCGACGAGGACTTCCGCGACGACCGGGTCGACGGCGGCGAGATCGGCCCCGGCCACACCGTCACCGCGCTCTACGCCGTACGGCTGAAGGCGGGCGCCCGGGGCCACGTCGCCACAGCCACCGTTCGCTGGCTCGACCCGCACGACCGCTCCCCGCACGAGGCCGCCGGCGCCGTCGAGGCGGACCGGCTCGCCGGCCGCCTGTGGGGCTCCGGCACCTCCCCGAGGCTCCGGGTGGACGCGGTCGCCGCCTACTTCGCCGACGCGCTGCGCACCTACGACACGGGCGAGGAGCAGCTGCCCGGCGCCCCCGGGCTCGCCGTGCTCGGCGACCGTGCGCACGCGCTGGCCGCGACCACCGAGGACCCGGCGGTGCGCGACCTGGCGGAAGCCGTGGACAGCGCGTACGCGCTGCGCGCGGGCTGATGGAGTATCAGTGGAGCATGGCAGAAGAGAAAGAACCCGAGCCCGAGCTCGACGCCCGCTACAGCAGCACCGGCGCGGCCCCCACGACCTGGCACGACGCCCGCGGGCAACTGGCCGGGGCCGAGATCTACTGGCTGACCACCGTCCGCCCGGACGGCCGCCCCCACGTCACCCCGCTCATCGGGGTCTGGCTGGACGACGCCCTGCACTTCTGCACCGGCGCCGACGAGCGCAAGGCCAAGAACCTCGCCCACAACCGCCGCGTCGTCCTGACCACCGGCAACAACGCGCTGGGCGAAGGCCTGGACGTGGTCCTCGAGGGCAAGGCGGGCCGGGTCCGCAGCGAGAACCAACTGCGCCGGATCGCCGCGGCGTACGGGGCCAAGTACGGATCGGAATGGCAGTTCGAGGTACGCGACCAGGTCTTCGTCGGCGGCGGCCATGAGGCCCTGGTGTACGAGGTGGAACCCACCGTGGCCTTCGCCTACGCCCGCGGCACCACCTACAGCCAGACCCGCTGGCTGTTCTAGGTGCCCGGGCCGGGACGCGGCCCGGGTGCGTCTGCGGCCTGCCGTCGTGTGCCGGTTCGTCTCGCGCCCCCGAAGGGCGCGAGACGGCAGGACGGCCGAAGCACCGGCGCGGTCCACGTGACCGGACGGCGCCAAGGGCTGACGGCGCCATCACTCGCGGAGACGCCTGGACGGGCCGGCCGGGCCGTGGAAGGCCGCGCGGTCGGCGGCGGCGGTACCGCGGGCCCAGCCCTCGTGGTCGCGGCCTTTGAGGCGCTGGGTGCGGGTGTCGGGGAACATCGCGTCGGCGGCGCGGCCGACGGCGACCTCGCGGGCCGCCAGCGCGGGGAGCACCTCCGTGGCCCCGGCCCCGGCGGCCCGCGCGGCTTCCTCCGTCGCGTCGCGGGAGGCGGCGGCCAGGCGCTCGCCGATCCGGCCCGCGTAGGCGATGAGGAAGGACTCCCGGAAGTCCCGTGACAGGTCACCGCCCCTACCGCCCTTGCGTCGCGGGCGGCGCGCGGCGGGTCCCGGGGTGCCGCCGCCGCGCATGGCCGCCTCGGCCTGCACCAGCAGGGAGGTGTACAGCACCTCCACGGCCTCCAGGTCGGCCTCCCAGCCCACCACCGTCGAGAAGCCGAACTCCGCCGACCACACGGCACGGCAGCGGTTCGCCGCCGCGACCGCGTCGAGCAGCAGCGCCTTCGGCGCCTCGTACGGACGCTCCACGCCGATCCGCCGCGCGCCGGGACCGGCGCCGCCCGGGGCCGTACCCGCCACCAGCGCCTCGTCCACGCTGTGCCGTGCCATAAGGTGCTGGGCCTTCGCGCTCAGCGCCTCCGCCTCCTCCGGGAAGGCCGTGGACTCCGCCTTCGCCAGCAGCGCCCTGATCCGCCGCAGCATCGGATGCCCCGTACCGCCGGGCGCCGCGCCCGCGGGCGCGGCCGGCGGCGTGATCCCGGGCAGCCGCCCCAGCAGGCGGACGAGCTCCAGCACGGCCGTCGCCACGGTGAAGCGGTCCAGCCGCTCGGCCGCCCCGTACGCCGCCAGGAGGCCCGCCGGGTCACCGCCGGCGTCCGCCGTCAGGCGCCCGGCGAGCCGCACGTGCTCCGGTCGCAGTTCGCGGCGCACCATGCGCAGCAGGTCCGCGTCCTCCCAGCCGCGCGTCCGGCACCCCCGCAGTAGCCGGCCCACCGCGGTCACCACCGCCCGGCCGACCTCGTCCCATCCGGCCTCCGCCGCCGCCATGGCCGACGCCCCGGCGTCCAGCGCCGTCTCGACATCCCCCTCCGGCGCCCCCAGGGCGCCGGCGAACGCCGCCTCGACCACCGTCATCGCATCTCGCACGCGGTTCAGGATCGCACCGACACGCCGCGTACGGAGCACGGTGCCCATCCGCCCAGGCGCAGCGGGCAAGGGGGGGCCAGGGGGGCCAGGGGGGTGGAGCCTTGAGCACCGACAGCGACTGGTGCCCCGCGCCCGGCACGGCGTCCTCTTCGAGCAAGCCGGCCCGGAGCGGACGTGACACGCGCGACGGCTCTCGGCCCGGCGCCGGCACCGCCGCGCCGGCCGTCGGCGGCAGGGCCGCGGGGGCGCTTCCGGTACGGGACGGGATCGCGCTGCCGCACGGGGAGGCGGCGGCCGGACTGCTGGTGGCGTACTTCGGCCTCAGGCTGCTCGTCGCGGCGCGGTCGCGGCTCGGCCGGCTGGTACGCGGGCCCCGGCCGCCGTCGCCACGCGCCCTGCTCGCGGCCTTCGCCGAGCGGGCCGCACCGTTGCCGGCGGGCCCGCCCCTGTTCGGCAGGGACGTCTACAGCTACCTGGCGCAGGGCGCGATGGTGAACGCGGGCATCGACGCCTGCACGCAAGGACCGGGCGTGCTCGGCGGCACGGCGGCGGCCGAGGTGCCGGCGATCTGGCGGAGCGTGCCGGCCTGCCCGGTGACCTGGGTGCACCACCTGATGTGGGTGGTCCCGGCGCCGGCGGCGCCGGCCGGCGAGGCGCTGCGGGTCCTGCTCTGCAGCAGCGTCGTGTGGCTGTGGCTGTGGCGGGGCGACCCCGGTACCGGCGGCCTGGGCGCCCTGGTGGGCGGCTGCGCCTACGTCTGGATCGGCCCGGGGCTGCTCGTGGCGCCCCGGCCCGGATGGCGTACCTGGGCGCGCCCGCGTCCGATCCTGGCTGACAGGGTGGAGGAGAGGGCGGGCTGACGGCCCGTCGGCCGTGCTGTCCGCCGAGCCCGAGGAGATCGACGCATGCGTGTGTCCCTGCGCCGGACGTTCGCCGCGGTGCTGCTGACCGCCGTCCCCGCGCTGGCCGCCCTCCCCGCCCCGGCGCCCGCGCAGGCGCATTCCCCCGTCGCCCTGGCACCCCTGCTCGGGGTGGGAGCGCCGAACTCCATCCCCGGCCGCTACATCGTCACCCTGTCCCCGCACAGCGACCCCTCCTCCGTCGCGAGCGCGGCCGGGGTCACCCCGGCCCACGTGTACGACGGCGTGATGCGGGGCTTCGCCGCCCCGCTCACCGGGCGGCAGTTGGCGCGGGTACGGGCCCTGCCCTCGGTGCGCGGCGTCGAGCAGGACACCACCGTCACCCTGCCCGCGGAGGACCGGATCCCACGGGCGATCAGCCGCCTGATGCCGGGCACCCCGGCACCGCCCGGCGGCACCGGCCGCTTCTGGGGCCTGGAGCGGGTGAACAACCGCGCCCCGGCCACCCACGGCTACACCGTCCGGGCGACCGGCGCCAAGGTCACCGCGTACATCATCGACAGCGGGATCGACTTCACCCACCCCGAGTTCGGCGGCCGCGCCAGGCCCGGCATCGACGAGATGGAGGACGACGACCGGAATGCCGCGGACTGCGCCGGCCACGGCACGCACGTCGCCGGCACGGTCGGCGGCGAGCACACCGGGGTCGCCCGGGGCGTCACGCTGGTCTCCGTGCGCGTGCTGGACTGCGAGGCGCGCGGCCCCAACTCCGGGATCATCGCCGGGATCAACTGGGTCGCCCGGCACGCGGTGAAACCCGCCGTGGCCAACATCTCGCTGGGCGGGCTCTACTCGCCGACGATGAACGAGAGCCTGGACGCGCTGGCCCGGTCCGGGGTCTTCCCGGTCGTCGCCGCCGGCAACGACGACGTCAGCTCCTGCGTCATCTCCCCGGCGAGCGCGACCGAGGCCTTCACCGTCGCCGCGACCGACCGGACGGACCACCGGGCGCCGTTCAGCAACTTCGGCAGCTGCGTCAACCTGAACGCGCCCGGGGTCGACATCGCCTCCGCCTTCCCCGGCGGGCTCTACGCGGTCATGAGCGGCACCTCGATGGCGGCCCCCCACGTCACCGGCATCGCCGCGCTCTACAAGGACACCTACGGGGACACCGGCTTCGAGGTGCTGAAGAAGTGGCTCCTCGACCACGCCACCCGGACCACGGCCGCCGAACCGTGGGGCACCCCGCCGCTGGTGGCCTTCACCGGGAACCTCTGAACGGCCCGAGCCGCCCATGCCGCTCGTACTCCCCCGTCAGGTGAGCTCGCGCGTGAAGTGCAGCGCCGTGATCGCCATGCGGCGTGCGTGGTAGAAGCGGTGCGCCCCGTGGTTGGCGACGCCCGCGTCCAGTTCGAGCCGCTCGCAGCCCGCCGCCCGGGCCCTGGCCTCCACCTCCGCGAGCAACCGCGTACCCACCCCGGCGCCGCGCGCGTCCAGCGCCGTGACCATGTCGTCGACGAGCAGCATCCGCCCCCTGCTGGTGGTCACCACCCGGTGCGTGGCCACCCCCAGATAACGCTCCCGCTCGTCCAGCGCCGCTGTGAAGACCACCCCCTGCGCGTACGCCTCGGCGGCGAAGGCCGCGAACCCGTCGGCGGTCAGTGCCGGTCTCAACGCCCTGATCAAGGGCCCGACTTCAGCGGTCATGGCCGGTTCACCAGGCTTCACGTCCACGAACGTCAGTTCCATGGCGTGATCCTAGGAGGCGCCGGCGCCCGCCGCCGTCCGGTACGGATCAACTCGCCCGGACGTTCAACGCGCCGAAGGGCCGGGCGAATGCGCGCCGCTGCGGGGCCGGCGACACGGCACACTCCCACCCGGTCCTCGCAGGACCCTAGGGCGTGCCGTCACATGAGCGCCGGCCGCCCGGAGGGCGGGCCCCGCGGTGTCT
Source organism: Actinacidiphila sp. bgisy160 (assembly GCF_057707815.1). Taxonomy (NCBI): domain Bacteria; kingdom Bacillati; phylum Actinomycetota; class Actinomycetes; order Kitasatosporales; family Streptomycetaceae; genus Actinacidiphila; species Actinacidiphila sp. bgisy160. Next base: position 59,576 of record NZ_JBYIQW010000002.1, on the reverse strand, counting down.
GGTGCGGTGCATCGCAAGGCGGAGAGTCGTCCTCGTAGTGGGCTACTCGGACGATTCGACAACGCAGCGAGGTGCCGTGCCAGGCGCCGCGGGGCAGGCGGGCATGTGACGGCACGCCCTAGGCCTCGGCCCTCTCGCGGACCTCGACCACCATCGGCAACCGGTCGGGATGCGGCACGGCCGCGGTGACCTCCCGGGCCGTGTGGCCGGGAGCCGGGCGCAGCCGCCGCCGGCTGAGCACCGTGGCCAGAGAGATGATCATCTGCGTCCAGGCGAAGGAATCCCCGATGCACTTGCGGGTCCCCGCGCCGAACGGGACGAACGCCCCCCGCGGCAGGTCCGCGCTGCGCTCCGGCAGCCACCGGTCCGGGTCGAAACGCTCCGGGTCGGGGAACACGCGACGGTCCCGGTGCAGGGCGTAGAGGCTGAAGGCGACCTCGGTGCCGGCGGGCAGCGTCACCCCGCCGAGTTCGACGGGTTCCACGGCTCGGCGCATCAGCAGGGTGACACCGTGCAGCCGGACCACTTCGTTGATGACCCGCGGCAGATACTCGTAGGCGGGTACGTGCTCCAGCGCGACCGGGCCGGAACCCGAGACCGCCGCGATCTCGGCCAGCAGCCGCTCCTCGACCTCGGGGTGCCGTGCGATCTCATGGAACGCCCAGGTGAGGGTGGTCGCCGTGTTCTCCGCACCGGCGAAGAGGATCGTGCTGAGCTCATCCCTGACCTCCACGTCCGTCAGGGCCTCACCGGTGTCCGCGTCACGCGCCGCGAGCAGCGTCGACAGCAGGTCGGGCCGGTCGGTGTCACCGGACTCGCGGGCCGCCACGACGACGTCGTCGATGACCCGCAGGAGTTTGTCCGCCGCGGCGTCGAAACGGCGGTTGGCCGGGATGGGAACCCGGTCGAGGAACTTGGGTGAGGCGGTGCGCAGCAGCAGGGTGTTGACGATGACCGGCAGGTGCACCCGTATGGCGTCGACCGCGGGCTTGCCGATGTCCGTCGAGAACATCGTCCCCGCCAGCGTGCTGACCACCATGGCGGCCATCTCCCGCTCGACGGCGACGGTGTCCCCCGGCCGCCACGAGTCGGCCGCCGCCCGTGCCTGGGCCGCCATGACCTCGGCGTATCCGGCGATGCGGGACCGGTGGAACATCGGCTGCATCAACCGGCGGTGCCGGCGGTGGGTGTCTCCCCCGGCCGTGACCAGCCCCTCACCCACCAGGACCTTCAGCCGGTCGAAGAACCGCCCCTTCTCGAAGCTGCGTCCTTTGGTGACGAGCAACTCGTGGACCAACGCGGGACTGTTCACGAAGTAGACCGGCATCGTGCCCACGTCGACCCGGACGAGGTCACCGGTGTCCCGGAGCGACGTGACAAAGCCGAGGGCATTGCGCGCCAGCGGCCAGACGTGGCCGATGAGCGGTAGCCGGCCGGGGGCGCGCGGAACCGAGCGCAAGTCTGCATTCACCCCGAGAACTCCTCTTCTTTCGCGGAATCTAGGCCGTGCGCTGTGCCACCGGGTGTATGAAGGAGTCGACTGTCGTCGCCTGGGTGAACTCGTGTGGCGGACGGGACGGGTCCCGCTCGGGAAGCAGGTCCCACCACCACGCGATCGCCGGGATGTCCAGCGGATCCAGACTGTCGTCGCTGGGTGTGTCGCAGAAGGTCGAGGGGAGGTTCGCCGGATCATCGGGTGTGGTGTAGCGGACCGAGCTGACGCCCCAGTCCTGGGCCCCGCGTATGAAGTGGCCGAGGCTGTCGAGGAACTGGCGAAGCTGGGGGCTGCCGAAGATCCTCAGATGTTCCGAGACCCGGAGGAAGAGGTTCATCACGCGATCACGCTGTGCGATGACCAGGGTGAGGGCCTTGTCCTGCGGAAGACCCCGCTCCTCGGCGAGCACCCGCACCGCGTTCAGGTAGAAGCCGCCGGCGCGCTTCTCCTTGTGATGCGAGAAGATGTCGTTGTCCCAGCAGATGATGAAGTACGCCATCTCGGCCGTGGCGCGTACCGCGGTGAGGTCCCGCTCCAGCGGCTGGAGCTCGTAACCGTGCCCCATCTCCAGCAGCGGCATCATCACGGACGTGGCGCCGTCGTAGATCCGCATGAGCGTGTAGTCGTTCAGGTCCGGTACGGTGCCGCGGCTCCTGAAGGACGCCTCCCACACGACGGAGGAGAAGTACTCCCGCAGCGCGTCGACCCAGCGGGCGACCTGGCCGGGAGTGCCGTACACATCCATGCGGTAGCGGAGGTCCCGCAGTCCCTGCGCCAGCGGATCGTCCGCCAGCATGGAGACCTCGGGGTTCTGGGCGATGCGCAGCAGGCGGGAGAGCGCTCCCATGAGTTCGCCCGGCCGGGTCCCGATGTCGCCTTCCTCACAGTAGCCGTCGTCAACGCCGAAGAGCCAGATGATGAAGTCCGCGGCGATGGAGATGACTTCCTCGCGGCCGCCCGGGAGGATGCGGGCCGCGAAGGTGCCGATGTCGTGCTGGACGAGGCGGCTGCGAAGTGCGGCGGAGCCGATGGCGAACTGGTCTGCCCACTCGGCGGTCCGCGCGTCGATGGCGGCGTGGCTGGGATGAATGGCCGGACTGAGTGGAGAGTAGATCGGTGGAACTATCAGGTCGGGCCCCACTGACGGTCACCTCTCAGTTGTCAACCCTCTGACCACCAGCAGTTTCGCCTGGCACATGCCGAAGCGGAACACGAGTGGATCATTTACAGCGACCATTACTCCGGCATATGGCCAAGCAGTCAAGTGGCTAAATCTCGCCATGTGAAAGCTAGTTGGCCCACGCCGCGCTTGCGCCGGGTGTGCGCCGTGTGCGCGGACGGCGCACGCTCGCGCCGCGACCAGGCGGGAAGGGCCCTCCCGATACACAGAGGCGCACGGCGGGCGCACGGGCGCATATGCCCGTGCGCCCGCCGTGCGCGGGTCACAGAATGAGACGCTCGGGCTACGACCGCAGTCGGCTCCACAGAGCACTCCACCAAGACCGCCTGCGGGCCTGCTCCGGGGGCATCGGCGACGCGCCCACCTGTGCGACCGCGGCCGCGGAAGGCTGCGGCGCCGCCTGCGGCAGCGGCTGGGGGATCACTTCGCGCGGCGCCGGCCTCGCGCTGACCCCGGTGTCCTCCCCTTCTCGCGGACGGCGCGGGGTGAATTCCACGGGGAGTTCGGCGAGATGGTGCGAGGTCCACGCCGGGATCCGGGCGAGGTCCTCCGGCTCGACCATGAGCCGCAGGTCGGGAAGCCGGGCCAGCAGGACGTCGATGCCGGTCTCGGCGATCGCACGACCGATGTCCTGGCCCGGACATTCGTGCGGACCGCCGCCGAACGCGAGGTGGGACCGGTTGCCGTGCATCGGGGTCGCGAGGTCGGGACGGATGGCCGGGTCGGTGTTGCCCGCGGCGAGGCCCAGGAGGAGCATGTCCCCCTCCTCGATGCGCTGGCCTCCCAGTTCCATCGGGCCCGTGGCGTACCGGGCCGGCATCACCCACAGCGGTGGCTCGTCCCACAGCACCTGCTCCAGGCCGTCGGGCAGCGTCATGTGACCGCCCGACAGGTTGCCGCGGAACCGGGGATCGGTGAGCACCAGTTTCACCATGCCCGCGATCAGGTTCGCGGTGGTCTCGTTCGCGGCCACGAGCACCAGGCGCAGGTGCTGGATGACCTCGTCGTCGCTGAAACCGGCGGCGTCGTCGATGAGCCAGGACGCCAGATCGTGGCCCGAGTCGACGTGCTTCTCCGCCACCAGCCGGGTCAGCGACTCCAGGATGTGGACGTAGCTGGCGCCGGAGGTCTCGGTGCCCTTCATCAGGTCACGGCACGCCTCGGCGAGTCGCGGACCTTCCTCCTCGGGAAGTCCGAGCAGGTTCGTCATGACGAGCAGGGGCAACTGCTCGGCGAACTGGGGCACCAGGTCGGCACTGCCGGCAGCGGCGAACTCGTCGATCAGCTGGTTCGAGACCCGCGTCACGTGGCGGCGGATGCCGTGGCGGTTGAAGCGCCCCATACCGCGGCTGACCGCGCCGCGCAGTCGCTTCTGGTCCTCACCGTCGGCGAAGACGACCAGGGGCTGCCAGGTGATGGTGGGGGCGAGCGGATGCTCCGGCTTGAGCTCCCCGCGCTGGAAGACGCTCCAGCGCCGGGAATCGGAGGAGAACCGCGAAGGCGTGCGGAGCACCTCCAGGTTCTCCCGGTAGCCGAGCACCAGCCACGCCGGCAGATCGTCATGGAGCAGGACGGGGGCCACGGCTCCGTGCTCCGCCCGGAGCTTCTCGTAGACGCCCATCGGGTCGGCCTCGGCCTCGGGGTCGTAGAGCCGGCGTACGCCGGCGGCACCGGAGGCGTGGGCGGGGCACTCGGGGGGTGGTGTGGTCACGATGCCTCCGTGGAGAGCGCGAGGGAGTGCAGGTAGCGCATCAGGGTGAGCAGCACGTCGCGGCTGGAGTCCCGCATGCGGGCGTCGCAGTCCACGATCGGGACGTGCTCGGGCAGGTCCAGGGCGGCCCGCAGTTCCTCGACGGGGTGGGCGGGTGCCTCCGGGAAGGTGTTGATGGCCACCACGAAGGGCACCCCGCGCTCCTCCAGCCGCCCTATGACGTCGAAACTGACCTCGAGGCGCCTGGTGTCGACGAGCACGACCGCGCCCAGCGCCCCCTCGAAGAGCCCGTTCCAGAGGAACCAGAAACGCTGCTGGCCGGGGGTGCCGAAGAGGTACAGCACGAGTTCCCGGTTGATGCTGATCCGGCCGAAGTCCATGGCCACGGTGGTCGCGGTCTTGCGTTCCACCCCGGCGGTGTCGTCCACGCCGACACCCGCCTGGGTCATGGTCTCCTCGGTCGTCAACGGCCGGATCTCACTCACCGATCGGACCAGGGTCGTCTTGCCGACCCCGAAACCCCCCACGATCACTATCTTGACCGCGGCGGCGGCGGTTTCCGGCAGTGCGTCCTCGCTCCGCGGGCCGGCGACGACGAGGGGGTCAGAGCTTCTCAAGTCCATGCATCACCGCCTCAATAAGAGCGACGTCGGGAAGGTTGGCGGGCGGAATCGGCGAACGCGCCTCCACCCTTTTCTCGGCCAGCAGGTCGGTGAGGAGCACCGTCACCACGCTGACCGGGAGATTGAGGTACGCGGAGATCTCCGCCACGGAGAGGGGCGAACTGCACAGCCGCACGATCGCGGCCTGCTCCGGCGGCATCCCCGGCGGTGGTCCGGTGCGCGCCCGGACCAGCGTGACCAGGTCGAGGGTGGAAGTCTCGGACCCCCCACTCCGACCTCCCGTGATCACGTAGAGCCGCTCGGGGCTTCCTTCCTCCCATCCCTGACCCGATTCACTCATCCGGCCTGCTCGTCACTGCGCGGCGGACTGCTCAGGTGCTCGCCGATGCGCGCCACGAGGTCGCGCATCCGCTGCCCCATCAGTCCGGCGTCGACTCCCTCGTCCGCGAGCACGGCGAGGTACGCGCCGGCCCCGGCCGCCATCAGGTAGAAGAAGCCGCCCGACATCTCGATCACGACCAGCCTCATACGGCCGTCACCGTGCGGAAACTCGGTGGCGACGGCCGCCGCCAGGCTCTGCAGACCCGCACAGGCCGCGGCGAGCCGGTCGGCCGCGTCCGTGTCCGTACCCCACTGGGCCATGCGCAAGCCGTCCGCGGAGAGCACCACCACGTGGCGGGTCTGCGGAACGCTGGTCGCCAGGTCCTTGAGCATCCAGTCCATGTTGGCCCGCTGCTGAATCACGGCTACTCACCCTTATCTAACGACTCGTCACTGTTGCTGACGGGAGCGGCAGCGGGCGTCTCTCCTGACACGCCGCTCTGGAAGGCGGCCAACCACATGCCGGGCTGCACCGGCTCCTGGGCCGGTGGTTTGGCACGGGAAGCAGTGACGGAACCGGCAGCGGACGCAGAGCCCGCGGGAGCGGCCGCGGCGGGCGGGGTACGCCGACGCCGCTGGGGCAGCCCGTTCGAGGTGCGCTCGTGGACGACGGGGATGTCGTCCGCCATGTCGGCCATCACGGGGGCCGAGGCCTGGGGCCCCGAGATCCGCTTGGCGTCGGAACCGGAACCGGAAGCGGCGCCGGCGCGGGGCGCCGGGACGGACCGCGGACCGGAGGCGGCACCGATGCCGTGCGCCAGACCCGTCGCGTTCGTGGTGGTGGTGATCAGGTCCTGCGGGACGATCAGGACCGCGCGCACACCGCCGTAGGCGGAGGTCCGCAGCGAGACCTGGAATCCGTAGGCCTTCGACAGACGGCCCACGACGGCGAGGCCCAGGCGGGGCGTCTCACCGAGGCCGTTGAGGTCCATGCCTGCCTGCGCCTGGGCGAGCATCTGCTCGGCCCGCTGCCGGGCCTCCTCGCTCAGGCTGACGCCGCCGTCCTCGATCTCGATCGCGATGCCGGACTGCACCTCGACCGCGGTCAGGTGCACCCGGGTCTGCGGCGGGGAGTAACGGGTGGCGTTGTCGAGCAGTTCGGCGACCGCGTGGATCAGCGGCTCGACCGCGGGGCCGACGATCGCGACCTCGGAGACCGAGTGCAGCTCGACCCGCTGGTAGTCGGTGATCCGCGACATCGCGCCACGCAGCACGCTGAAGAGCGGGACGGCCTTGCTCCACTGGCGTCCGGGGCGGGCACCGCCGAGGACCGCGATGCTGTCGGCGAGACGGCCGATCAGGGCGGTGCCGTGGTCGAGGCGGAGCAGATCGCCGAAGACCTCCGGGCTCTGGCCGTGCCGGTCCTCCATCTCCCGCAGGGCACTCGCCTGCTGGTGGACGATGGCCTGCACGCGGCGCGCGATGTTCACGAAGGCGCGCTGCGAGGACTCCCGGATGTCCTCCTCGGCGGAAACGGCCGTGAGGACGGAGTGGAGAACGGCCTGGTGCGCGCTGCGGAACTCGGCGGTGAGGCCCTCGGTACGGGTGTCGACGCCCTTGAGCACGTCCTCGAGGAACTCACCGCGCTGGAGCCGCGCCATGGCGTCGGGCAACTGCTCCTTGGCGAGGCGTACGGTCTCGGCCTCCTGCTGGGCCAGCCGGTACTTCAGTTCGGCCTCGTGGCGGGCCACCTCGGCACGGAGTTCCGCGTTCAGGTGCCCTCGGCGGGCGACCTCGACGGCGAGGACGGCGACGGCCACCGTGGCGGTCACACCGCACCACAGGACGGCCACCCTGGCGGACGAGGGGACGGTCCAGACCGCGACGGTCGCGACCGCCGCGACTATGACGACCGGGAATAACCACGCGGACGTGGCGGTGGGCCGGTGGTCTCCGGGGGACGATCCAGCACGAACCATCAGCATCCTCAGGTGATCGCTAGTCATGGAACGAACACGGCACGAGCAGCGGATTGCGGCGTCAGCGGAGTCGAGGACCAGGAGGCTTCGCCTGACCTGGCGTAATTGCTACAACACGCTGAGCCGCAAGTAGCATAGCCGCTTCCGTTCATGGCTGATGCCGCATCACGATGCCCTTGGCACATGCCGATTGACGTATGGTTATCGGTTTCCACGCGTCGGCGCAAACCCCTCCCGGGCACTCCCTCACCATCTGTGCGCCCACGATTCGATCATGAGCAATGACCGATATAAACTGTTTGACCACGGATGGCTCGATCGGCGGCAACGCCGGTCCCCGTGTCCCGGGAGGCCCTCATGAGCGAGCAGGAACACGCTGGGCGGGCCGCTCCCGCGAGGACTCCGGAACCCCGCTTCCCCATGTCACTCGCCCCCCGCGGGGTGCGTACCGGGCCGGGACGCGGGAGGCGGCGGGCGGCGGGGACGGGTGTCGCGGAGGGCGGCGGGGCTCCATCAGAGCGGCTGGCTCCCCGGGCCGCCCCCGGGCGGGTCGGCGGGACCCCCGACGGCACGGCGGGAAGGCCCGGACGGGCCCCCTCCGACCGCGCGCGCTGCGCCCGGGCCGCGGAGCCCGGGAGGGGCTCAAAAATTCGCTTCACTCGTAAGAGTGATGGGGACTTGCGCCCGGCCCGTGCGGGGAGCAATGTCACGCGCGCGGGGACCGGGACCGCCCGATGACCGCCCGGGAGCTGCAGGGGCTCGCCGCGATCGTCACCGGCGGCGCCACGGGGATCGGGCTCGCCACGGCGGAGACCCTGGCGGCACGCGGCGCACGGGTCGCCGTGCTGGACCAGGCGCCCGGCCGGGCTCCTGGGCACGTGCACGCGCTCGCCGCCGACATGGCCGACGACACGTCCGTGCGCTGGGCGGTCGGCCGCGCCGTGGAGGACCTGGGCGGGCTGGACATCCTGGTCAACAACGCGGGGACCGGGGCGGTCGGCACCGTGGAGGAGAACCCGGACGGCGAGTGGCGCCGGGTGCTGGAGGTCAACCTCCTGGGCGTGGTCCGGGCGAGCCGGGCGGCGCTGCCGTACCTGCGCCGCTCCCCCTACGCGTCGATCGTCAACATCTCCTCGGTCACGGCCACCGCCGGGCTGCCGCGTCAGGCGCTCTACGCGGCGAGCGAGGGCGCCGTCCTCGCGCTCACCCTGGCCATGGCCGCCGACCACCTGCCCGAGGGCGTGCGGGTCAACTGCGTCACCCCCGGCACCGTCGACACCCCCTGGGTGGAGCGGCTGATCGCGGCCGCCCCCGACCCGGCAGCCGAGCGGGCCGCGCTCCAGGCCCGCCAGCCCAGCGGGCGCCTGGTCACCGCCCAGCAGGTCGCAGATGCCGTCGCCTACCTCGCCGGGCCCTCCGCGGCGGCCGTCACCGGCACCGCACTCCCCGTGGACGGCGGCCTGCACGCCCTGCGCCCGACGCCACCACCCGGCCCCGCACGGCCCCTGCCCTGAGCGGCCGCGGAGCCGGACCAGAGCCGGTCCACCGCGAGGAGCCACCGCGAGGAGCCACCGCGTACGGGACGCCCTAGCATGAAAGACACGTATCAGCGGAAATGGGACGTCCCTGATGGTCATGCCGGAGGGAAGCGCGGCGGCGCCGGCCAAGGCGCCGTTCGACCTGGCCTATGCCGCGTCGGCGCTGATCGACGGCAAAGGGACCATCGTCGGATGGACGGCCGCCGCGGAGCACCTGCTGGGCCATCCGGCCGCGGAGGTGATGCACCGCCCCGCCGCGCTGCTGCTCGCCTCGCCGGAGCAGGGCGCCGGGGCCGCGAAAATGGCCGCCCAGTGGCAGGACCAGGACATCTGGGGCGGTCTGGTGGCCGCCCGGCACCGTGACGGGCGGCGGATCGAGCTCGGCCTGCGGGTGTCCGCGCTGACGGCCCCCGACGGCGCGGAGCGCTGGCTGGTGTCCGCGATCGACCTGGCCAGGACCCCGTCGTGGGCGGTGAGCAGCGCCATCCTGGAGAGCTTCCTCAGCCGGTCCCCGATCGGCATGGCGGTCCTCAACCCCGATCTGCGCTACGTGTGGCTCAACGACACCCTGGAACGCTTCGGCGGCGTGCCGCGCGAGCACCGCATCGGCATGCGCATGGCCGACGCCCTGCCCGGGATGGACACCGGGGCGCTGGAGGCCATCATGCGCGAGGTGCTGCTGACCGGTGAGCCCGCGATCGACCACGAGTTCCAGGGCTGGACGCTCGCCGCCCCCTATCGCGAGCGGTCCTTCTCCACCTCCTTCTACCGCCTGGACGACGCCGAGGGCCGGATGCTGGGCGTCTGCTACATGGCCATGGACGTCACCGACCGGTGGCGGGCCCGGGCCCGGCTCGCGCTGCTCAACGAGGCCGGGGCCTGCATCGGCAGCACCCTGGACGTCACCCGCACCGCCCAGGAACTGGCCGACGTGTCGGTCCCGCGGCTCGCCGACTTCGTCACCGTCGACCTGCTGGAGCCGGTGCTGCGCGGTGCCGAGCCGCCGACCGGCGGCGCTCTGGGCGAGGTGCCGCTGTGCCGTGCCGCGATGCGCTCGGTGCACCCGGGCACCCCGGAGTCGATCGTCGCGCTCGGCGAGCGGATCAACGTCGGCGTCACCTCGCCGCACGTGCGCTGCATGGCCTCCGGCCGGTCCGAGATGGAGGCCGACATCGCCATCGACCGGGCGTCCTGGCTCACCAAGGACCCGGCCCGCGCGGCCAAGATCCGCGAATTCGGAATGCGGTCGGTGATGTGGGTGCCGCTGCGGGCCAGGGGCACCGTACTCGGCGTGGTGACCTTCGTCCGGCACCGCAGACCCGGCTCCTTCGAACAGGACGACCTGCTGCTCGCCGAGGAACTCACCGCCCGCGCCGCGGTGTGCGTGGACAACGCCCGGCGCTGGACCCGCGAGCACGAGGCGGCACTCACCCTGCAGCGCAGCCTGCTGCCGCAGACGCTGGCCGGCGGCACGGCACTGGAGGTCGCCTCCCGCTACCTGCCCACCGACATCCAGGACGGCGTGGGCGGCGACTGGTTCGACGTCATCCCGCTGTCCGGGGCGCGGATCGCGCTGGTGGTCGGGGACGTCGTCGGGCACGGGCTCACCGCGGCGGCGACCATGGGGCGGCTGCGAACGGCCGTCCACACCCTCGCCGACATGGATCTGCCGCCCGACGAACTGCTGGCGCACCTGGACGACCTGGTCATGCGGCTCACCGAGGAGGAGACCGCCGACCCGTCCGTCGCCGCCGCCGTCACCGGCGCCACCTGCCTGTACGCCGTCTACGACCCGGCGACCCGGCGGCTGACGACGGCCCGCGCCGGGCACCCGCCGCCGGCGGTCGTCGACCCCTCCGGCCGGGTCACCTTCGCCGAGCTGCCCGCCGGGCCGCCGCTCGGCCTGGGCGCCATGCCCTTCGAGTCCGCCGAACTCGAACTCGCCGAGGGCAGCATCGTCGCCCTCTACACCGACGGCCTGATCGAGACCTCCGGCGAGGACATCGACGTCGGCCTGGGGCGGCTCACGCACGCCCTGGCGCACCCCGAACTGCCGCTGCAGGAGCTCTGCTCGGCCGTACTGGAGCGGCTGCTGCCCGGTCCGCCCGCCGACGACGTCGCGCTGCTGATCGCCCGCACGCACGCGCTCACCGCCGACCGGTTCGTCGCCTGGGACCTGCCGCTCGACCCGGCGGTCGTCAGCGAGGCCCGGGCGCTGGCCGCGCGCCGACTCACCGAGTGGGGGCTGGAGGAGCTGCTGATGATCACCGAGCTGATCGTCAGCGAGCTGGTCACCAACGCCATCCGGCACGCCTCGGGGCCGATCCGGCTGCGGCTGATCCGGCAGTCGGTCCTCATCTGCGAGGTCTACGACGGCAGCAACACCGTGCCGAGGCTGCGGCACGCCAGGACCACCGACGAGGGCGGCCGCGGGCTCTTCCTCGTCGCCCAGCTGTCCCGCCGGTGGGGCACCCGCTACACCGCCGACGGCAAGGTCATCTGGGCGGAGCAGGAGATACCGGACATCGGCCGGGACTGAACGTCCGTCGCCCGCAGCGGGTGGGCCGCGGAGCTCACGGCCGAGGCAGCGGCCCGCCCGCCCCCGGCCGAAGTCCGGCGGTCAGCCCTCGAGTGCCGCCGGGTCCATGTACACGACCTCCCACAGGTGGCCGTCCGGGTCCTGGAAGCTGCGGCCGTACATCGGCCCCTGGTCCATGGGCTCGTTCGAGGGCGACCCGCCGGTGGCCAGGGCCGTGTCGACCAGCTCGTCCACGCGCTCCCGCGACTCGACGCCCAGGCAGTGGATGGACTCGGTGGTCTTCGTGGCGTCGGCGACCTCCTTCTTGGTGAACTGCCGGAAGAAGGGCTCGACCAGCAGCATCGCGAAGATGCCCTCGCCGATCACCAGGCACGCGGCGTTGTCGTCGGTGAACCGGTCGTCGAAGGAGAAGCCGAGGCCGCCGAAGAACGCCTTCGCCCTGGGCAGGTCCTGTACGGGAAGGTTGACGAAGATCTGGGTCGGCATGGTCCGCCTCGTTCCGTTCCGGGCTCTCTGTCAGTGGTCTGTGCTGAAGTAGACCCGTGGGCACTCCGGAACTCATCGGAAGGCGGAGGAGAACCATGAGCGATCTCGCTGCACCCCCGGATGTGGCACAGGAGCTGGAGCGTTATCGCGCGGAGCTGACCGGCTACTGCTACCGGATGCTGGGCTCGGCGTTCGAGGCGGAGGACGCCGTCCAGGACACGATGGTGCGGGCCTGGCGGGCGTACGACCGTTTCGAGGGCCGCTCCAGCCTCCGCTCCTGGCTGTACCGCATCGCCACCAACGCGTGCCTGGACATCCTGGGCGGCACCGGGCGCCGCGCCCGCCCGATGGACCTGGCCTCGCCCGGCACCGCCGACGGCCCGCTGCCCGGCACCCTGCCGGAGAGCACCTGGATCTCCCCTGCGCCCGACGACCGCGTCCTGCCCGAGACGGGCGACCCAGCCGACCTCGCCGACCAGCGCGAGAGCGTGCGCCTGGCGTTCGTGGCCGCCCTGCAGCACCTCGCGCCGCGTCAGCGGGCCGTGCTCATCCTGCGGGAGGTGCTGGCCTGGAAGGCCGCCGAGGTCGCCGAACTGCTCGACACCACCGTCGCCTCGGTCAACAGCGCGCTGCAGCGGGCCCGCGCCGCCCTCGCCGCCGCCGGCCCCGCCGTGACCGACCCGGCCCGTCCGCTCGACGAGGGGCAGCGCGCCCTGCTCGGCCGCTACGTCGCCGCCTTCGAGTCCTACGACCTGGAGGCCCTCACCTCACTGCTCCACGAGGACGCCACGCTGTCCATGCCGCCCTTCGGCCTGTGGCTGCGCGGGCCCGCGGACATCAGGGCCTGGATGCTCGGGCTCGGCTCCGGCTGCCGCGGTTCACGGCTCGTCCCCGTCACGGCCAACGGCACCCCGGGCTTCGGGCAGTACCGGCCCGCCCCCGGCGGGGGGCACGAACCGTGGGCGCTGCAGGTCATCGAGATATCGGACGGCCGGATCACCGGGCTCAACTCCTTCCTCGACACCGAACGGCTCTTCCCGCTGTTCGGCCTCCCCGCGCGCCTCGGGCCCCAGGCCCGTTAGCCCGCCCAGTCCCGTGAGCGCGAGCAGTTCCCGCAGGGCGCCGCCGGCGCCCCGAAGCCGGATGCGGCCGCCGTGGCGCCGGGCGGTGAGCTGCAGCCGCGCGAGGGCGTCGACCAGCACGACGTCCGGGACACCGTCGAGCCCGCCCACGTCGCACAGCACCGTGCCGCCCCGCTCGGCCAGCAGCGCCCGCAGCCGCTCGGTCAGCGGCGGGATCCCGGCGCGGTCGAGCCTGCCGGTCAGGACGAGCACGGCGGGCCCACCGCCCGGTCGGGAGGCGGGTGGGGGCGGCGCGGGCCGGGCCATGGCGACCTCCCGGAAGGGGTTGCGGGCATGGGCGTACGGGCTCTCGTGCGTGCCCGTACATCCCTAGGACCGGCAGTGCCGCCGTAATCCATCGGCGCGGTGCGTCACCGTCGGAGCAGCGCCGTGATCTCCCGGGGGGTCCAGGCCCCGTCCGCGCACCGCGCGAGGTAGGCCGCGATGCCGGGCAGGTCCCAGGCGCCCGTCTCGGCCAGGCCCTCGGCGATGTGCCGCAGGTAGATCCCGGACGGCCTGACGTGCTCGGTCCCGCCGCAGCCCCAGGGCGCGGTGAAGGTGAGCACGGGGTGCCCGTCCACGTCCCCGGGGTACAGCAGCGTCTCGTAGCGCCCGTCGCCCACCCGGGCCCTGCCGTACCGGAGCACCTCGCCGAAATCGAGGTCGGTACCCGGCGACCGGTACATCTCCTGGGCGGCGATGTCCGAGAACTGATCGATCGTCAGCAGATGGGCGCGGGCGCGCACCCCGCCCCCCGGCGCGTCGCGGTCGTAGAAGGCCCGGCCGCCCGACCAGACCGGCGACCGCGTCGCGAAGTACATCCGCCCCGGCAGCTCCAGCGGCACCGACCGCGGCGGCGGCCGCGCGTCCCGGCAGCCCGGGTACTCCCGGCCGCCCCCGGGCGGCGCCCCGCCGGCGAGATAGCTGTCGAGGCGCGCGAGGTGGGTGTTGGAGCCGTAGGCCCCGTACCAGACGAAGCCGGGCGGCCGGTCCCGCCGGCCGCCGCCCCGGGGTCCCACGCACCGCGGTGTGGTCACCACTCCATGATGCGGCTCCCCGGCCGGCACCGCGGGCTCAGGCGGCCGGGACCGTGCCGCGGATCTGCCGCAGGAACGCGGCGTTGTCCGGCGTCGCCCGCAGCCGCTCCAGCAACGTCTCCAAGCCCCCCGCACCACGCAACGCCCGCCGCAGGCCACGGGCGGCGGTCAGCTCGGCAGGGCTGAGCAGCAGCTCCTCGCGCCGGGTCCCCGACGGGGCCACGTCCACCGCCGGGAAGACCCGGCGGTCGGCGAGCCCGCGGTCCAGGCGCAACTCCATGTTGCCGGTGCTCTTCAGCTCCTCGAAGAAGTAGTCGTCGGCCCGCGATCCGGTGTCGACCAGCGCGGTGGCCAGGATGGTCAGCGAACCGCCCTCCTCCGCGAGCCGCGCAGCGCCGAACAGCCGCTTCGGGCCGAGCAGCGCCGCCGCGTCGACACCGCCGGACAGCGTCCGGCCGCCCGAGGACGCCGCGTTGTTGTGCGCCCGGCACAGCCGGGTGAGGGAGTCCAGCAGGACGACCACGTCCCGGCCGGTCTCGACCAGCCGCTTGGCCCGCTCGACGGCCAGTTCGGCGACGGCGATGTGCTGCCTGGGCGTCCGGTCGAAGGTCGAGGCGACGACCTCGCCCCGCACCGACCGCCGCAGGTCGGTGACCTCCTCCGGCCGTTCGTCCAGGAGCACCACCATCAGGTGGCACTCGGGGTGGTTGTCCGCGACGGCGTGCGCCAGCCGCCGCAGCAGCATGGTCTTGCCGGCTTTCGGCGGTGCGACGATCAGCCCACGCTGGCCCTTGCCGACGGGGGCCAGCAGATCCATGACGCGGGTGGTCAGACCGCCCTTCGGGCACTCCAGGCGCAGCCGCTCGGACGGGTGGAGCGGGGTCAGGTCCGCGAAGTGCCGCCGCCCGCGGGCCAGGCCGGCTGGCTGCCCGCCGACCTGATCGGCCCGTACGAGGGCACGGGAGCGGCCGGCCGTGGCCAGGCCTTCGACGGCGTCGCCCTTGCGCAGCCCGTACCGCCTGATCACCTCCTGCGGCACCGGGACGTCGTGCGGACCCTGCGCGTAGCCGGCGGTGCGCAGGAATCCTCGTCCGTCCTCGACGTCGAGGACGCCGGCGACGGCGACGAGCCGTTCGCCCGAGGGGGAGGAAGCGGGGGCGGGGGCGGGGGCAGGGCTGAGGGTGGGGGTGGGGGTGGTGGGAGCTGTGGGCATACGTGGTCCTCGGGAGAAGGGCGCGTACGGCGGCGGAACGGGCCGGCCGTCGGGACGCGCGGCAGAGGAGGCGGAAGCCTCGGGAGATCGCCGACGCGGGGCGCGGGCGGAAGGGAACGCCGCAGCGGACTGCGGGAGCGGACCGCAGGACGGCCACGCGGGGGAGCACCGGCGCCGAAGAGGGGCGCACAGCCGTGCTCTTCGCACTGTAGCACCGCGACTCCGGAGCGCGAACCGCCCCAATGTCGCGGACCTGTCACACTTCGTACGCATACGGCACACCCAACGGCCCCGCGCCCGGCCGCCGTTCCGGTCACCGGATGAAGTCCGTGCCGATCGCCGCCGCCGTGGCCGCGCTGCTGGCCGTCCCTGCGTGCACGGCGCGGTCCGCCGGGCCGCCCTCGCGGTCGTGACCCCCGCCCCCGGCGGGGACGAGCGCGCCCCGGGCGCGGCGGTCACCGTCGCCCTGTGCGGTCACCGGGCGCACCAGCCGCCGTGCCCCTTTCACCTCATCCATGGGAAGGAGCGATGAACAAGTGCCGGGTCGGAGGAACCCCGCAAAGCGGGCGGACCGGTCCCCCGCGGGTCAGCCCGGCGTGCCCGGGCTTACCGGGCCGCCAGAAAACGGCGCGGCGAACGTCGCCGTCCTCAGGCTGGCGGTGACCGCGTCGACGGTCCCCTTCGCCGGACGGTTGAAACAGGCGCTGACCAACAGGCCGACGGAGGACGTGGCGTCCGGGTCCTCCCCCCAGCCCGTCAGCTCCCACTGGCCGCCGAGCGCACGGCAGCCCTCACCCGCCGCCACCACACCCTTCACCATGAACCGGCCGGGCCGGTCGCCGCTGCCCCCCGGCGCCTCCACCTGCCGGAAGGAGATCAGCACCCCCTCCTCGGCGACCTTGTCCACGGGCGGACAGACCGAGTAGCTGATGATCTCCGGCTTCGTGCACTCGCCGCGCTCGTGGAGCGGCCCGGAGCCGACGAACCCGACCACCAGGCCACGCGGGCCGGAGGTCGTGAAGGACCGCCAGTTCTCGCCGCGCATCTTCAGCCTCAGCCCGGACAGGCCGTCCACGCCGACCAGTTCGTACCCGGGGTCCGTGCTCCTCGTCGGCCCCGGCAGGGGATACCCCGGAGCCGGCACCGAGCGGGACGGGGACGCGGCCGGCAGGATCCGCTGCCCCCGGGGCGTCACGGGATTCGCGGGCTGCAGCAACGCGGCGGCCATCACCGCCGCCGTGACGCCACCGACCGCCGCCACCGCCCCGGCGGCCACCCGGCGCCGCCTGCGCCGCCGCACGAGCCGCCTGACCTGCGCCATCCGGTCGTGGGGCGCGGGCGGCCGCGGCACGGCGCGCTCCAGCAGCACGCTCAGCTCCCACTCGTCCTCCGGCTCAGGCTCCGCGTTCACACCGCTCACCACCCCTCGCCAGGCTCGGCACCGCCGCGAGTTGCCCCCGCAGCATGGTCAGCGCCTTGGCCGCCTGGCTCTTGACCGTGCCGGGCCGGCAGCCGAGCACATCGGCGGTCTCCTCGACGCTCAGGTCCTCGAAGTAGCGCAGCACCACCACCGCCCGCTGCCGTGCGGGCAGCCGGCGTATCAGCACCGCCAGCGACTGCTCCAGGTCGACCGAGGCGAACGGGTCCGCCGCGGCCGCCACCGCCGTGTCCGGCACCTCGCCGTGCGGCACCTCGCCCCGCCAGCGGCGCTGCCACCACGAGGAGGCCGTGTTCACCAGCGCCCTGCGCACGTAGGCCTCCGGGTTCTCCCCGGCTATGCCCCGCCACTTCGGCCACACCTTGGCCAGGACCGTCTGCAGCAGGTCCTCCGCCAGGTGCGTGTCCCCGGTCAGCAGCCAGGCGACCCGCAGCAGCCGCGGCCCGCGCGCGGCGACGAACTCCTCGAAGTCCGTCTCCGCATCCCTCACCGTGGTGTCCTTGCCATCGTGTTCCTGTCCGTGCTCCCAGCAGCCTCACACCGCCTGAACCGCCTGGGACACCGGATCGGTTGCCAGGAATCCGGGATCGCCCTCGTTCGTTGCCGCCTCGGACGGGCGCGCGACGCGCGGCCGTCCGTCAACTGACCGCAGATGAAAGGGCGTTCCCCGTGACAGCCGCACCCGACCAGCAGGAGACGAGGAGAGCCGGCCTGTGAGCAGCGTCACCAAGGGCCTCGGTAAGGTCGAGGTCCGGCTCAAATGGGACCCGAGTCCGCTCGGCGCACCCGCCAGCGACCTGGACATCGTCGCGGCCACCTACAGCGCCGCCGACCCGCAGGGCACCCCGGCGTACCTCGTCCACTTCGACAGCCGTTCCCCGGACGGCACCATCACGCTCAACCGCGACAGCAAGACCGGCAAGGGGCTGGGCTTCGACGAGGTCATGACCCTCGAACTCGACCGGCTCGGCGCCGCGTACCACCGCGTCGTCGTCGGCGTGGTCGTGCAGCAGCGCGACGGCCGGATGACCTTCGGCGACGTCGCGGGCACCGGCGTGCGCGTGGTCGAGGGCCACACCGACCTCGCCGCCTCCGACCTCGGCGAGGTCGCGGGCGCCACGGCCGCCACCGTGGGCGAGTTCCGCCGCGGCGACGCCGGTGAATGGCGCTTCCGCCCCGGCCTCCACGGCTACGACACCGATCCGGCGGACTTCGCCCGCGTGATGGGCGGCGGCCCCTCCTGACCGCCGCCGGGCACGCCCGTGCCCTCCCGCGCGCGTCGCGGGAGGGCACGGGCACCGCACCGCGCGGCGCCTAGACGACGCCCTGCGCCGTCATCGCCTCCGCCACGCGCAGGAAGCCCGTGACGTTGGCGCCGAGGACGTAGTCGTCCGGCGTGCCGCCGTAAGCCGCGGCGGTGGCCCGGCAGTGGGTGTGGACGTCGCGCATCACCTGCGCGAGCCGCTCCTCGGTCCGCTCGAAGGTCCACAGCTCGCGGGACGCGTTCTGCTGCATCTCCAGCGCCGAGGTCGCCACACCACCGGCGTTGGCGGCCTTGCCCGGACCGAAGAGCACGTCCGCCTCCCGGAACACCTCGATCGCCTCCGGGGTGCAGGGCATGTTCGCGCCCTCGGCGACGGCCAGCACGCCGTTCTTCACCAGCGTCCCGGCGTCCTGCCCGTCCAGTTCGTTCTGCGTGGCGCAGGGCAGCGCCACATCACACGGCACGTCGAAGACCGAGCCGCGCTCGGAGTACCGCGCGTTCGGCCTGGCCTCCGCGTACGCCGACAGCCGCGCCCTGCGCACCTCCTTGATCTCCTTCAGCAGTTCCAGGTCGATGCCGGCCTCGTCGACGATGTAGCCGCCGGAGTCCGAGCAGGCCACCACCGAGCCGCCCAGCGCGCGGACCTTCTCGATCGCGTAGACGGCGACGTTGCCCGACCCGGAGACCACCGCCCGGCGCCCCTCGAAGCCCTGCCCGCGGGTGGCCAGCATCTCGGCCGCGAAGTACACCGCCCCGTACCCCGTCGCCTCGGTCCGGGCGTGCGAGCCGCCCCAGGCGACGCCCTTCCCGGTCAGGACCCCCGCCTCGAAACGGTTGGTGATCCGCTTGTACTGCCCGAAGAGGTAGCCGATCTCCCTGCCGCCCACGCCGATGTCCCCGGCCGGCACATCGGTGTGCTCGCCGAGGTGCCGGTGGAGTTCGGTCATGAACGCCTGGCAGAAGCGCATGACCTCGCCGTCGGAGCGGCCCTTGGGGTCGAAGTCGGAGCCGCCCTTGCCGCCGCCGATGGCCAGCCCGGTCAGCGCGTTCTTGAAGATCTGCTCGAAGCCGAGGAACTTCACGATGCCGAGGTCGACGCTCGGGTGGAAGCGCAGGCCCCCCTTGTACGGGCCGAGCGCGCTGCTGAACTCCACCCGGAAGCCCCGGTTGACCTGCACGCGCCCCTGATCGTCCACCCACGGCACCCGGAAGATCACCTGCCGTTCCGGCTCGCACATCCGCTCCGCGATCCGGGTGTCCAGGTACTCCGGGTGCCGCTCCAGCGCCGGCGCCAGCGTGTGCAGCACCTCCCCCACCGCCTGGTGGAACTCCCTCTCGCCGGCATTGCGCCGGCAGACGTCCGCGTAGACGGCCTCGATGTGAGCACTGACGTTCATGCGCGCCTTCCCTCGTCCAATGTCCCGGACGCGCCCGCCGTGGCGCCGCGTCCGGCCGTCGCCGTGTCAACGAGTACGGATGGAAGAAAGCAAGGTGTCAGGCGGAGCAACTCCGCACCCCGAAAGTTCCCGGGTCACCCGAACGGGCCGCGCCCTTTTGGTAAGGGCACGGCGTGTCCGGGTGGCTCGGGAGGTTGTCGGACGCCCACGCGTCCAAGCCGGCCGCCGCCCGGAGGATCACGTCGACGGGCCGGCCGTCCGGGACGTTCGGCGGTCACCAACCCCAGGCGGGCTGTCAGCAACGACACCCCCGTCCACGGTCGTGAAGCCGCGGAAGGCCTCCAGCGCGCCGTCCCGGGCACGGGAGCGAGTCGTCTCGTCGGCCTCGTCCTCGCGCAGCCAGTGCCGGACGGGGCCCAGCCCATGAGGAGGTCGGCCGCGGTTGAGGACACTCGGTCGAAGCCCGCCTCGTTCAGGATCCGCTCGGTGTGCACGGGATCGCCGAAGCAGGCCGGCCCGGTGTTCCCGGTCAGGCCGGGTACGGAGACCACGGTCCCGATCGCCCGGTAGATCTTCGTCTGGTCCATGCTCCGGTGGCCGCGCGGACACACGAACGCCAACCGTCCGCCGGGTCGCAGCGCGCGGCGAGGTCGGCGAAGAACATCACCCCGAAGCGGCTCACCGCCGCGTCGAAGCCCCGCTGGGGGAACAGGTACACCTGTGCGTCCCTCGTGTGAAGGCGACTTCGTCAACCACACCCGATCAAGCCCACTGGTTTCGCAACCGTCTCACCGTAAACTGACAGGGAGTGCGGTACGGCAGCGCTCGGCCCGTGATGGAATCGACACGACAGCCGTAGTCCGCTGGCTCGACCGCCCCGGACTCGCCTGTTGTCGGGACCGAGCCACGATCGTGAGGCACAGCTGCATTGAGCACAATGAAGCCGTCGTCGCCCTCCATCTCCGCACGCATGAGCAGGCAGGCGAGCAAGGACACGGCCGCCGAACTGCTCATCCGACGCCTCCTGCACGCGGCCGGCCTGCGCTACCGCGTGGAGTACCCGGTGCCGGGCATGCCGCGGCGCCGCATCGACGTGGCGTTCACCTCGGTCAAAATAGCTGTCCTCATCGACGGATGCTTCTGGCACAGCTGCCCGGAACACGCGACGCAGCCGAGGTCGAACGCAGAGGAGTGGCGGCAGAAGTTGGACCGCAACATGGCGCGTGACAAGGAGACCACGGAACACCTCGTAGTGGCCGGTTGGAAGGTACTGCGCTTCTGGGAGCATGAAGCACCGGATGACGTGGCTCTCCGTATCGCGGCGGCGGTGGAGCAGCGGAAGGTCGAGCGGGGACTGCGGAGGAATCGTTGAGCGGACTGAGCTTCGTCGACGTGTGCTCCGGGGCAGGTGGACTCGCGCTGGGGTTGGAACGAGCGGGCTTCACGCCTCGACTCCTCCTGGACAACGATTCGTCTGCCTGCGACACGCTCAAAGCCAACCGGCCGCATTGGAATGTGCTGAAAGCCGACCTTCTCGACTTCGACCCCGTGGACCACCCCGAGGTGTACGACGTCGATCTGCTGGCCGCTGGGCTACCCAGGGTGAAGTCGAACGCGACAGTGACGCGCCAGTCGTCGGACACCGAGTTGCGGCTCATCGAAGCGACCGCCTACCTGGTCCATGCCGTCCAACCACGGGCACTGATCATCGAGAACGTGCCGAGCTTCGTTGACCAGGGTTCCCTGGCGCCGGTACGTGACTTCCTCCACGAAGAGCTGAAGCACCTCGGCTACGAGCTGACCTGGTTCATCTTGAACGCTGTCGACTTCGGAGTGCCCCAGGACCGCATGCAAGGCATCCTCGTGGCCGTGAAGCAGCAGTGGGCGAGCGTCTTCCGCCCGCCCCGCCCCAGCCTCCACAAGCACGTATCGGTCGGACAGGCGCTGGCACCGTCGATGCGCTCCCGCGGCTGGCCGGACGCCGACCGTTGGGGGGCCCAGGCAACGGGGGTGGCCCCAACCTTGGTGGGCGGATCCAAGACACACGGAGGTCCTGACTTCGGGCCGAGCGGCACAAAGGCCAAGTGGCGGCGCATGGGGGTCTACACGAAGTCATTCGGGAACGAGCCGCCGGGCCCCGACTTCACGTGGGATCCGTCACTCGGGGACGAGGGACTGGTGAGGATCACGGTGGACCAGACCGCCCTGCTCCAAGGCTTCCCCGAAGAGTGGCGGATCTCCGGCCTGAAGACCGCCCGATACCGTCAGATCGGGCACGCCACCCCGCCGCCGGTCGGAGAGGCGCTGGGCCGAGCCGTCGCTGAAGCGTTGAGCGCGGATCCGGGCGTCCGCGCAGCCGGCTAGACTTCGGCCACATGACCAGCTCGGCGCACCACCAGCCCATCCTCCACAACCCCTTTGTCCTGGACCTCTTCGCAGGACCCGGAGGGCTGGATGTCGCTGGGCACGCGTTCGACATCCCCAGTCTCGGTATCGAGTGGGACAGAAGTGCGTGCCTCACGCGATACGCGGCCGGGCTGGACACCCTTCACGCCGACGTGAGCGCGGTACGCAGGGATTCCTTCGAGTCCCTGCCGCCGGAGATCAACGTGCTCGCCGGTGGCCCTCCGTGCCAGACGTACTCTGTGGCCGGACACGGCGCCGGACGCCAGGCCTTGGACCGGGTCAAAAAGTACATCGACCGGCTGATGGCAGGCGAGCCCGACCAGAAGATCGACGAGGAACTGAAATCCCTCCCCGATCCGCGCACTGCATTGGTCCTCGAGCCTCTCCGATACGCGATCCAGGCGACCAGGAGCCCGAACCGGGGGCACCGCCCGTACGACGTCATCGTCCTTGAGCAGGTACCGGCGGTGGCCCCGCTCTGGAAGCACTACGCCAAGGTCTTGGAGGACATAGGGCTTCCAGATGAAACCAAATACAAGGTTGTCTTCGGCATCCTCGACACCGAGACCTTTGGGGTGCCTCAGACACGATCCCGCGCGGTACTGATCGCTCGGCGTGTAGGGCTCGGAGAGCCCTCGCTCCCTGAAGCGACCCACCGTTCCTATGAAGCGAAGGAATGGAACTGGAAGAGCGGAACGAGCGAACCCGACCGGGCTGCGGGCCAGGTCCATCAGCCGACACTCAACGAGGGCGCCACCGCATCGACGAGCGGCGAGGAGCCCCCGCGCTGCAGGTCGATGCGGGATGCCCTCGCGGAACCGGTGGGCTCACATCCGGGCCGTCGCACTCGCTTCCTGGTCCGCTCGAACTACGGCAGTTCCGGGAACCCGGGAAGGCGTGGAGTGCGGACCGACGAGCAGCCCGCCGCCACCGTCACCGGTCGTATCTCCCGCTTCGTGGTCTTCGAGCACCTCGACGACGACATCGTCTACGAGGGTCCGCGGTTCAGCATGAACGAGGCGGGCATGCTGCAGAGCTTCCCGCCGGACTATCCGTGGTCCGGTACGGGGCAGGCCCAGCAGGTGGGCAACGCCGTACCGCCCCTGTTCGGTGCGCACCTGCTGAGCGCCGCTCTAGGGCTCCACGAGCCGGACCCGGAGGCGTTGAGGAAGCCGTGGCAGCCGGCCACGAAGGAACAGCAAGCCAAGCTGCGCAGCAACGGCTGCGGAGCCGCCGACGCCTGCACCGACAGGTGCCCACGCCCCGAGGACCAGGTGCCGCCGCCTTCCTCCGTGCGTCCTCGTAAGGGCAAGCAGACGCCGGCGAAGTAGTCCGAGCACAGCCCAGGTCAATCCCCGCTCCTCTTGCCCCTGACCGGCGCGGTATCGAACAGCTCCGTGAAGTAGCTGGTGAGCGCGGCCACGGATTCCTCCGGGACAGGGTCCTCGTCGGGCCCGTTCGGGAGTTCGTACCGCTCGACGGGTGGCGCCGATTCCGCTTCCGCGATCCAGTCCCGCAGAGGGGCGGGGTCGCGGGGCTGGTCCGGCGCAAGGATGTCGTAGATCAAGGTCGCTCCCGCCGCGTTGATCGCGACACTGAGACCGTTGACCTCTCGCCCGCCGGCGACCTGGCCGCTCTTCAGAAGACGGACCAGAGCCTGAGCGGTGGGACGGTGATCGATCAGCTCGCTCCGGAGGACGGTGTGGATGAGGTCCTGATTTCCACAGGCGATTTCGACCGGCTCGTAGTCCGACCCGTTCCTGAAGAGTTCGGCCGCCCACCACAGGCGGGAGAAACACTGACGATCCGCGGGGCCACGGAAGCGCTCGGCGGCGACGCGCCTTTCCGGCCTGGTCGCCGTCGGCTCCGACAGGTGCCGCCAGACCACGTAATCCGGGGCCACAGCCAGGGCGAGGTGGTTCCAGAGACGCTTGTCCGCCGCTTCTCGTCGCGTCAGGCGCAGCGTGGCGTGCAGCCGTGGCGCGAGCCACGCGTCCGCTCGGGTGCGGTCCTCCCGGAACTCGAACATGGCGTCTTCCACCAGACTCCGGACCGGCTCGGCCCACCACCTGGCGTCGTCCTTGGGGAGCGATTCGACGACCTTCGCCAGATCGATGCCTTGGTGTACCTGTTCCCCTTTGAGCAGTTCCTCGGTGAGAAACGGATCGACAGCGGAGGTGGCGAGCAGCCCCAGGCGCTCCGGTACGTGGTTGGGTTGGGTGATCACGTCTCACTCTCGCGGTTCATCTGTTCCAGACTGCGGATGACAAAGGACAGGGCCTTTGTGGCATCGGCGCGGCGGACTGCCGCGTAATGGATACGCGTCTGTAGCTCCACCCAGCCCGAGTCGCCGGTGCGCCGGCGATGGACCTGCCGTAGGGCCTCCTCGACACGGACACCGGGAATCACATCCGGGAGCATCTCCCGCAGCACCTCGCCCTGCCAGTCGGTGGGGAAGACCGGCCCGCCACCGGGTTCTACCTCCAGATCGCCGATGGCACCATGAAACACCGCGGTCCACACGTCAGTGGCCATCTGGGCGACCAGAAGGTCACGCACCTTGCTGTCCACACCCGAACCATTGCTGTCCAAGAGGTCGATGACGCCTTCCACATCGGTGTTCACGAACACCGAGGGGACTCTGGCAGAGGCGTCCACGATCCAGGGCGCGTCGGCGTAAGCCTGCAGCCACTCCCGGGAGCTCCTCTTGAACGATGCCTTTTGGACCTCTAGCTGTAGCCCACGGACCGGCTCGTCGGAAACCGTGTCGATGACCCAGCTCCGGTCGGTCTCGGCGATCGACCGACCGCGCACTCCGTCCACCGTCCCGACCGCGTACACAGCGAGGGAAGCCCGAGCCATGTGATCGTCGCGGAACACCTCCAGCGAGCCGGACCAGTCCCGTCCGTCCTCAGCGTCGAGCCTGAGACTCGCGGAGGTACGGACATTGGTCTCGCCGTCCGTCAGTACGGCGAGGACACACAGATCCGCCCAGGGCGCATCCGGCGCGTTCGCCCCGGGCGGCAGCGTCGCAGAAAGAGCGACAGTGGCGCTCACCCAGTCTGTGTGGCCCGCGACTCCGAGCGCGACAGCCTGCTGTTGGGTCGAGTACGCGGCGGTCTCCAACTGGTCACGGGTTCCGTCGGAAAGCTTGAGGGAAACCGAAGTCACTCTGAGCGTGATCGGCCGGTTGAGCCGCTTGTACGGGTAGAACTTCACGTGTCACTCCCCCTTGCCGGCGCGGAGTTCGACAACAAGACGAGTGAGCGTGGTCCTGACGGGGTGGCTGGTGACGTCGGTGGTTCCTCGGAACTTCGCACGTCGCACGCCGGGTGTGAAACGCAGCATTCCGTCCTCGGCTTCGCAGCCCTCGACGCCCACGAGTTCGGCCCAGTCCAGCCTGGGTCGGCCCCCCGAACGCACGTCCAGCTGCGCCACCGGCACCATCGGGACGATCTCGTCGCCACGCGGGATGCTGACTTCGCCGGTGATCTGCCACTCCCCGCCGTCGCCGACCGACGCGTCGAGCCCGTCCAGGACCGGAACCGCCGGGCCGGTCGGGGTCTTGGCCTTGGGCCTCGGTCGCACGGTCAATGCCTTGCGCAGGGCCTCGCCCCCTTCGCCGCTGCTGCGCTTCGGCCGCGCGACGAGTTCCCTCACCGCACTGTTGGCCTCGGCAGTCAGCGCGCTGATCCGCCGGTACGCGGACGGCGACCATCGCAGTGTCAGCTCTTCCGTCTGCCCCCAACGGTCATGCTCGGGAGGTTCCGCCGCACGTAGGAATTCCTCGGCCTCCTTCGCGAAGGGGGCAGTCTCTCCGGCCGCCTCCCCCACCAGCAGAACTGCCTGGAAAGGGTTGGTGCTGATCGGCAGCCTCGGGACCACGCTCCTCTTGACGGTCATGCGATTACCGCGCAACGAGTGCATCCGGTTCTTCGCCCCGTCCCTGTCCCCGTCGGCCTCGGTGACGAGCAGGACCGCTTGGTGCGTGCCCAGCGTCCCATGGGCACCTCCGGACAACGGCAGCTTCAACGGGACGCTCCGCGCCGCCACCTGCCCGGCCTCGGTCAGGCGATCCACCGTGGTGCCCTCGTAGTGTGCCCTCAGCGCACGGGTCCGAGCGGGCTGTTCGACAGACGGGTCCACCTGCTGCTCCGCCACGACCACCTCGCCGTTCCGAAAAGTACGGACGGACACCTCCAGGAGGGGAAGCTTGCTGCCCCCGCCGGTCATCGCGGCCCAGAAGTCACGCCCCAGCGCTTCGACCAGCCGGGCGTGCATCGCGCTGATATCACGCGTGTCCGCATCACCCTCCTCGTCGCCGATGAACCCGTCGTCGGGATCGGAGGAGTTCGCCGCGAGGCCGGCCACATCGTGCGCACCGACGATGAGGAAGGATGTACCGGGTTCGTCGTTCTCCCGGGTCAGGTACAGCCTCTCCACGGTCTCCTCGTCAGCCCACCAGGAACGGGCGACCATGGCGCCGGCCGAGTCAGGATCAGGGCGGCCGAACCAGGCTGGGCCTGCGTACGACCGGCCATCGACCTCACGCCAGGGCAGTTCGAGACGGCCGATGACACGGCGCTCAGTGCGTCCCTCATGAGGCACGGAGAGGGTGGAGTTGATGAGTACGAGCCCGAGGGCGCTGGTGGCCCATAGAGTCGCCTTGCCCAGGCCGTACGAACCACCCGCACCGGGACCCGACTTGAGGCTCTCCAATTGGCGTCTGACCACGGCGGCGAACTTGCCGTCCGCGTAGTCGTCGCCGATGAGCCCGGAGGCGTTGTAGTCGTCGACGCGGAGCAGGACCAAGCGGCCCTTCTCGTACATGTCGCGCACCCCGGCGTCCACGACCCGACCGACCTTCTGGTGACCGGCGGTCTCCGAGACGGCGGAGTAGTGCGGAAAGAGATCGTTCCAAAGGATCGCCTCACGGAAGGCGTCCAGGGCTTCCCCCGTGAGCTCGTGCAGCGTGTAACGGACCTTGACCGGGCGGCCGTTCTCGATCAGCCGCTCATCCAGGCTGTTCTGGCACGTCTCTCGCGCGAGAACCTGAACGTCGGCGTCGAAGGCGAAGGCGGCGGCATTGCCGAGGTCACGGCCACCGTCGGGGTAGCCGGGGCGGTGGTACCAGGTGACCGGGAGGCCGGCCTGGGTGTCGGTGGTCCGGGTGTGCACCGTGCCCAGATCCGTGCCGAGCGCCTTGGCGATGTCCGCCATGACGGTCGGGCGAGGCGTCGACCGGCCGGTGATCCACGCGGACACAGCGGCCCGGGTCAGCTCGAGCTCGTCGGCCAGTTCAGCCTGCGTCTTCCCTGCAAGCTTGAGCTGTCGGGCCAACCACGGCCCGAACTCCTCACCTGTCTCCACGCGCCGCCTGCTCTTTCCTGAGAGTCCCATGCCGATCGCACGGTGTGGGCCATGAGGCTATTTTGACAAGTGCCGCAACGTCAACCAGCAGTTGATTGAGTCCGATCGCTCAGACGACTTCAGTCCGGTCTCAAAAAACCTGCCTCGAATGACCCCGTTTCGCCCCGTCTGCGACACCTCGCAAGCGGAGCCCTCCAACTCACTTTCATCATGGGGCAGTTGGAGGTTGACCTTCGGCTGACGAGCCACGTAACGTCACCCGACGACGGGAACTCCGTCTCGCTCGCGATTCCGAAATCGGGAAGGCGTGCGGCTTCAGGAGAAGTGTGACCAATTTCAGAACCTCGTGACACCCGACACCTCCACGGAGTTCCACGAAGAAAGCCCTCCTGAAAAGGACTGGCTGCACGAGACCTCCATCCGCTAGCTTAATCCCGGGGGAAAGAGTCACCCAAGGCGTCAACTTATCCCATTTCGTTTTCACAGGGGGCGCGTGCCCAAATTCACCCCTGTGCGGCTGCGCGACGCGACCTGACAGGGGGTAGACCGGATGACTGAGCAGGACAGTGAATCATTGGACTCATTTCGGGATTCGAGTGCATTCGAGCTGGATATCAAGACGGCGGAGAGCAAGGTCGAGGTCCTGGCAATCCTTCACAGACACGACATGTCCCAGGCAGATTTCACCATCAGGTTCCCCGTACTGGCGAAGGTGGCCCAGGAGCTGCCGGACGACCCGAACGGGGCTGCTCTCCCGCACTGATGCAGCGCGTCGGGCCCGAAGTCTCGGTCTCGCAACAAAACCGACGAATTCATCCTGATGCCTCCGCTTCATGAAGACGCTGTGGAAGATGACGCACAGCGCCACGACGACACGGGCCAGCCGACAAGCCGGTCGCCGGCTCACCATTCACTCTTTCGCCCGGAACTTTGACACCCAGGAGCGCAGAAGCAGTGCCGTCTTCGTCCTCTTCGGTAACCGAAACCGTTCTCGAACAATCCTCTCGCGTCCTGCAGACTTATGCTGTGGACCCCGGCCTCGTAGCCGAACATGCCAATGGAGAGCGCCGAATCACCCAGGGCGGATATGGCGACCGTCAGCTTTTCGAGCTCGTTCAGAACGCGGCAGATGAGATGTCCGGCGCGTCGGGTGGGCGAGTTCAGGTCGTCCTCACAGAGACCCATTTGTACTGTGCGAACGAGGGCAATCCGGTAACCTCAGAAGGCGCGGAGACAATTCTCCGGATGAGCATGTCGAAGAAGCGTGGCGGCCAGATCGGGCGTTTTGGGGTGGGCGTCAAATCGGTTCTCGTGGTGACCGACGCACCGGAATTCTTCAGCAGCACGGGAAGTTTCGGATTCGACCGCGCGTGGTCGTACGAGCAGATCAGGGCCGTGCCCGGCGTGACGGAGCGCTACGGCCCGAAGTTCGACGCCCCTGTGCTGCGGATGGCTCGTCCTCTGGACGTGCAGGCCGAGCGAGCGTCCGATCACGTCCTGAACGAGCTGTTGAACTGGGCCACCACCGTCGTTCGTCTGCCCCTGCTCCCGAAGGCGGATGACCGGCTGGGCCGGGACATGCACGGGGGACGTGCCAAGGACCACGGCGAGCCTCGCGAGGAATTCCCGGTCGGCTTCCAACTCTTCTCGCCGCACGTCGCGAAGGTCGTGCTGGAGGACCGCCGGCCACGGCCCATGGCCCGTCGGACACTGACCGCCCAGCAGACCGGCGACCTGCACACCGTGGCCGAGGAACGGACCGGGAAGGCCGTCGCCACCGAACGGTGGCGCGTGTTCACCACCACCCACGAACCTGGTCCGAGCGCCCGCGCAGACGCCGGAGAACTGCACGATCGGATCTCCCTCGAACTCGCCTGGGGCGTCCCCGCCCTGGAGAAGGACCCGGAGAGCGGTCTGTACGTCAGCCCGCGATCACGCGGCCGCGGCAAGTTCTGGTCCTTCTTCCCGACCAAGTACGAGATGTCGCTGAGCGGCATCCTCAACGGCGCCTGGAAGACGAACGAGGACCGCCAGAATCTCCTCGACTCCTCCCCCTTCAACCAGGAGATGATCCGGGTGTCGGCGAAGTTGGTCGTCAACGCCCTCCATGCCCTTGCACCCGCCGAGGACCCGGCCGCCTATCTCCCTCTGCTTCCGGGCCGAGTCAAGGAGGCGATCAGCTGGGCCGACGAGTTCCTGACCCGGGAGATCTGGGCCCGCACCGCGGACCGGCCGTCGCTGCCCGACCAGGACGGCGTCCTGCGCGTCCCGACGACGCTGAAGATCCACCCGCGCCTCGACAAGGACCTGAAGAAACTGTCCCGCTGGCTGCGGATGTGGCATGAGTGCTCCGGGCGCCCCTCGAACTGGCTTCACCCGAGTGCCGAGGCGGATGCCCTACGCTCCGGAAAGGTCGAGCACATCATCAGCGCGGCCGGGCATGAGCGGACCGATGTCCGCGAATGGCTGGAGGCGCTGGTCGAGAGCGGCACCCCTGAGGCGTCGGCGGTGGCCGTTCGCATCCTCGCCGAAATGATCGAGAACGGCTCTCCCTATGCCGAGGAGGCCCGGAAGGCCCACATCGTGCTCACCGAGGAGCACGGTCTCGTCGCACCCGTGCACGGGAAAGTGTTCCGGCGCGCCGACCAGGGCGGCCTGCGCGAGGCCCTGGTCTACGTGGTCGACGAACTCGCCCAGGACCCATCGCTGGCTCACGCGCTCGGTGTCCTGGGCATCCGGGAGGCCGATGTCGAGGGACGGTTCGACAGTGTCCTCGATCAGGGCTTCGACCACTACAGCCATTCGGACTGGGAGCGCTTCTGGGAGCTGTTCCGTCAGGCGGGGATCCGTCGCCTGACGCACAAGGTTCTGGAGCGCGTGCCCGCGGCACGTTCGACGCTTCGGGTGCGGACTGCCGACGGTCGGTTCCGGCCGGTCGAGGACTGCATGCTGCCGGGCGTCGTGGCCGACGCGAAGCGCGACCCGAGCATCGCTGTGGACATGACCTTCCACTCCGACGACACCGCGTTCTTCTCTCAGGTCGGTCTGCGCGAACGGCCGACCGGCGGGTTCCGGCCGCAGGAGGGTGAGGCGTGGTTCGAGGAGTACCGCGAAGCGCTCCACGCCGCCTACCTGCGCCGCCTGGACACTAGCGCCCCGCGCCCGGCGTTGAACCGGATGAAGGTTGAGGGTGCCGCTATCGGCGGCCCGCTCCACCTCTTCCGCGCCCTCTCCGAGGAATCCCGCGCCGCTTTCCTGAAAGTGCTGCCCGATGACGCCGTGGTGGACAACTGGACGCGCCAGATAGGCGCACAGACCAGCACCCGACAGGCCGTGCTCTCGCCGATCCGGTGGATGCTGAGGAAGTTCGGCACCATCGCCACCTCCCAGGGGATCAAGCCGCTCAAGGAGGCCGTCGGACCCCAGCTCGCCGGCTACCGGGATGTGCTACCGGTCGCCGACATCTCCCCCGAGAAGGCTCGGAGGTTGCGACTCCCGACCACCGTCGACGAGGTCCCTGCCGACCGTTGGGACGCGCTCCTCGACGAGGTGACCCGTAGCGAGGACGACTCCTTCGTCGGCGCCACCTACGTGATGCTGACCAGATTCGGTGCGGACTTCCCCGAGGACACCCTGACCCGATGTCGGATCGGCGACGCCTGGGGAACCCGGCCCGACGGTGAGATCACCGTCGCCGTCGGAGCCGCTCAGTACCAGGCGCTGCGCGCCGAGCAGCTCCCGGCGCTGCTCGTGCCGACCGCCGACGATGCCGAACTGATGATCGAGAAGTGGGGCATGCTCCGCTACGCCGACGTGATCAGCCGGGAGACCCGCGAGGTGCCGGAGGGTGACCCCGTACCGCTGGTCGAGTTGTTCCCCGCCCTGCGGCAGCGTCTGAACAGCGGGAACCGTAACAGCATGGTGCAACGGTGCAGTGAGTTGGAGGAGGTCACCCGTACGCCCAACGGCACGCACGCCTCCCCCCTGGACGCCGTGCGCCAGGACAGCACCGTCAAGGTCCGCCTTCCTCTGGACCCCGAACCGATGCTCCGCCTCATCGACCGCGAGCTCGGCCTGGGCCTCGGTGCTGCAGGTTGCCGTGCGGTTCTGGAGCACCAGGACCGTATGGCTCGGGACAGCGAGCTGAAGGCGGCGCAGAAGACGGTGCGCGAGGCTGAGGACGTGGTTACCAAGATCGAGCTGCTGATCGGTGCGGACGCTCTCCGGACCGGCCTCCCTGAGGGATTGATGGAGGCCGAGCTGCAGGCGACCGACGGGGTGGAGCCGTCCGGGCGCCGGATAGCGCAGATGGCGTTCAACGCTCACGGGGACGGGGTGCTACAACAGCATGCTCGGGACATCCAGGCGCATTTCCCCAACGCTCCGGTCTCGTACGGCGGTTCGCCGGCCGCCATCGCGTTCGTCTCGGAGCTGAGGCTGCCTGTCGCGTTCGCCGGCTCGAGGACTCCGTCCCCGCCTCCGTTCGAGACCATCGAAGGCCCCAGGGATTTCCCAAGGCTTCACGAGTACCAGGAGGACCTGGTCCGGAACATCTCCACCATGCTCGACCGTCTGGCCCCCCAGCGCGGAATGCTGTCGCTGCCGACCGGCGCCGGCAAGACCCGCGTCACCGCCGAGGCCGTGATCCGCTGGGTGAAGCGGGTCGGCGACCTCAAGGGCCCCCTGTTGTGGATCGCACAGACCGAGGAATTGTGCGAGCAGGCCGTTCAGAGCTGGAAGTTCGTCTGGAGCAAGGTCGGGGCCGAACGGCCGCTGACCGTCAGTCGACTGTGGAGCACCAACGAGGTCGGCGATGTCGTCGATCACCCGCACCTGGTGGTCGCCACCGACGCCAAGCTGGAGCGCTGCCTCGGCACCGACCAGTACGCCTGGCTGCGTCAGGCCGTGCTGGTCATCGTGGACGAGGCGCACACCGCCGTCTCCAAGCGATACACCGAGATTCTGAGCCAGTTGGGACTCACCCAATACGAGACGGGGCGGCATCTACTTGGCCTGACCGCCACCCCGTTCCGCAACCGTAACGAGGAGGAGACCCGCCGGCTGGCCGGCCGCTTCGGCAATCGACGCCTCGACGAAGGAGTCTTCCCCTCGGGTGACCCGTATCGCGATCTCCAGGACTGGGGGATGCTGGCGCAGGTCGAGCATCGCACCCTTGAAGGCGGCAGTATCGAACTCACCCGGGACGAGAAGACACACGCCGAACGCATGGCCATGCTCTCCCGGTCCGCGGAACAGCGGCTCGCCGACGACCATGCGCGCAGTCGGCGCATCGTCGACGCTATAGCCGATCTTCCTGGCAGCTGGCCGACGTTGCTCTTCGCCACCTCTGTCGACCACGCCAAGTACCTCGCGGCCATACTCAACGACCGGGGTGTCCGGTCAGCAGCCGTGGACTCGACGACCAGTGCACAGGACCGTCGTACACGCATAGAGAACTTCCGCAGCGGACGTATCCGGGTCCTCACCAATTACGGTGTGCTCACCCAGGGATTCGACGCTCCCGCCACGCGTGCCGTGGTCGTGGCCCGGCCGGTCTACAGCACCAATGTGTACCAGCAGATGATCGGCCGCGGATTGCGCGGACCGCGGAACGGTGGCAAGGAAAGCTGTCTGATCCTCAACATCAGCGACAACATCACCAACTTCGACACCGACCTCGCCTTCAATGAGTTCGAACACCTCTGGAGCCGGAAGTGAGCGACGCCTACCAGGACAGCCCCCCGCTCACCGACGAGCAACTGGCCGTGGTCGAGCAGCCTTGGGACGCTCGCGTCCTGGTCAGCGCAGGCGCCGGTGCCGGAAAGACCCACACCCTGGTACGTCGACTCGACGCGCTGTGCGGTCA
This sequence comes from Actinacidiphila sp. bgisy160, assembly GCF_057707815.1. NCBI lineage: Bacteria > Bacillati > Actinomycetota > Actinomycetes > Kitasatosporales > Streptomycetaceae > Actinacidiphila > Actinacidiphila sp. bgisy160. The sequence continues at coordinate 26,592 of NZ_JBYIQW010000002.1, read as the reverse complement.
CGAGGACGCCGAACAGGCCCTGGAAGCCGCTGAAATCCTGGTGCTCACCTTCTCCAGAGCGGCTGCCCGGGAGCTGCGCGAGCGGATCTCTCGGCACGGAGAGGCGGCCCACCGAGTGCGGGCCCGTACGTTCGACGCGTGGGCCTACGAGGTGCTCCTCCAGGCACACCCGGACGTAGACTGGGGAAGGGTCGGCTTCGACGAGCGGATCGCCGGCGCGACCCACGCGATCGAGAAGGGTGCGCTGGAGATCGGTGACGCGGTCCCGCCGGCCCATGTCGTGATCGACGAGGTGCAAGACCTGCTGGGTGGGCGCCGCGAGCTGGTGGAGACGCTTCTCGACCGCTACCAGGACAGCTGCGGTTTCACCGTCGTCGGCGATGCCGCCCAGTCCGTGTACGGCTTCCAGATCCAGGACCTGGGCGAACGCGCGGACGAGACCGGCCGGTTCTTCGACTGGCTGCGCTGCTCCTACCCCGACGACCTGGTGGAGCTGAACCTCACCCGGAATTTCCGGGCCACTACCCCCGAGGCCCGGGTCGCTCTGGGGCTCGGACCCCGGCTCCAGCGGCTGAACGATCCGGACGAGGCTGGAACGCTCTACGACGAACTGCGCGACCTCGCCCTGGATCCGGCCAACGGCATGGGGGGCCTGGACGACGAGTTCACCCTGGACGGCCTGCGGGACCTCTCCGACACATGCGCCGTCCTCACTCGTGACAACCAGCAGGCTCTCGTGATCTCCGACCTGCTGCACACGCACGGCATCGACCACCGACTGCGACGCCCGCTGGAGGAGCGTCCGGTGCCGTACTGGGTGGCCGAGTTGCTGCGCCGCACGGAGGCGAGTGCCCTCACCGAGGACCGGTTCCGTTCGCTCCTCGCGAACATCCCACTCCCGTACGAACCCGACGCCGGCACCCTGTGGACGGTGCTGCGTCGCGCCGCTCGTGGAGCGGGACGCGGTGTTCTGGATCTGGACCGGTTGCGCCGGGCGGTCGCCCAAGGCGGATTCCCCGACGAGGCGTCCGACCCGGAGACGGCCAACGTCGTCGTCTCGACGGTGCACCGGGCCAAGGGCCTGGAATTCGACCGGGTGATCGTCCTGACGCCACCGACCCTTGCCGAGCTCCACAAGCGGTACCGGGACGAGCTGGACCTACCCGCCGAGGCCCGCGCCCTGTACGTGGCGATGACGCGTGCCCGCCACGACCTGTACCACGTGGCCCCTCCCGAACTGCCGATCTTCAGGAGGGCGGGGGGCCGGCACCACGGTCGTCGCTACCTCGGGTCGTGGCGGTCGTACGACAGGTACGGGATCGTCGCCGAGCCCGGCGACGTGAACCGGGATGACCCGCCCGGCCACGAGACGGACGCCGTCGCCACTCAGACGTATCTCCTGGACCAGGTTCGTCCCGGTCAGGAGGTGCTGCTGCGCAAGCGCCACGGTCTGCCTCTGGGCGAGACGGAGAGCCCGCCGTACGCCCTGGTGCATGAAGGACGGGAGATCGGCGAGGCCTCACAGAGGTTTCGCGAGGAGCTGTTCCAGGTGCAGAAGGTGAACCGCGCCTGGGACCCTTGGTGGCCCGACGAGATCCACGGTCTACGGATCGACACTCTGGAGACCGTGACGGGCAGCACCGCCGCCGGCGCGAACGCCGGTCTCGGGGAGCGAGGCGTGTGGATCGTCCCGCGCATCACCGGCATCGGACGGTACCGGAGAGCCGACAACTACGAGGAGCAGCGCGCATGACGCAGGTGGCAGGCCGGCACTCCGAGCATTACCGGGTCCGGGACGAGGAACTGCTGGCGGGGCTCCGTCGTGAACTCCTGGGTCCCGCCGAGGACCTCGATTCGGACGGCCGGGACGAGATCCTCACCCAGGACGCGCCGATCGACCGATATCTGACCGGTGTGCTGTATCCGCTTGCCGCGGACAGGGCGGCCAAGGAGCGGCAGGACGACGACGCTCACGGACGGCAAGACCTGGACTCCGCGCCCCTGATCGCCCGCGAGGACGCCGAGGAGTCCGGCGGCACACAGGAGGTCGGCACCTCGGGGGACAGGCGTCCCTCCTCCATGGGTCTCACCTTCGCGGTCCGCCCAGCCATAAGCGGTTCGATCCTGGTCTCGGCCCGTGCGGCCGTCTACGAGCCCACCGACGCCGCCGGCAAGCGTGTCCCTGCCCGCCGTGCCGAGGCCCGTACCACCGCCGACCAGCGGGAGCGGTGGCAGCGCAAGGAACTTGCTCTCCCTGACCAGACCATCGACGTCACCCGGCCTGATCCGAGGATGAGAATCACGCTGTCCCCGGAAGCCGCGCTGCACGTCAACGTCCGGCGTCGAGACCCGACCGAAGGCACGGTCACGATCACGGTCACGTTGATCAACACGCAGAAGGTCGGGGAGTGGGATCTCCAGGACGCCTTCTCCCTGTTCCAGTGCGGCCTGAGGGTCCGGGCCGCCGACGGCTCCAGCGCGTTCGTCGAGCGTCCCGCCCCAGCCGCCGATCACGACCCGGAGGTCGCCACCAGTCGGTTGCTGCACCGCCACGCCCCGACCTTCGCGGTCGGCCACGGCTGCGCCGCCGAGTGGGACTGGACTCCGCAGCCGATCGGTATGACCGAAGCTGAAATCCCCGCTGTCTCCGAGGTGCGGACCCAGTTCGTGCCCTCCGTGGAGGTGCTGCTCACCGACTCCAACCCGGAGATCGACAGCTCGGCGCTGTCCATGCTGGGGCTGGCCGATCGGCCCGACGCCGAGGTCCTGGCCGCTCTGGAAGGACTCGCCACGGGGTACGAGCACTGGATCGACGGCAAGTCGGCCGAGGCGGACGCGCTGACGGGCGGCCCCCACGAGAAGCCCGCTCGGGAGCAGGTGGCGGCCTGCCGGGAGGCGCTCGCCCGAATCCGTGAAGGCATCGAGCTGCTGCGGACCAAGGCCGATCTGATGAGGGCGTTCCGACTCGCCAATCACGCCATGGCCGATCAACGCGCCCGTAGTGCCTGGGTGAAGGGCGGACGTGTCGGCGCCCCCGACCCGGCCGCCGGTCGCTGGCGTCCCTTCCAGATCGCGTTCGTTCTCCTGTGCCTGGCCGGCATCGACGAACCTGCACATCGCGACCGACAGATCTCCGACCTTCTGTGGTTCCCGACCGGTGGTGGCAAGACAGAGGCTTACCTCGGGCTGATCGCCCTCACGTCCTTCCTGCGCCGCATCCGCAACGGCGCGGACGGCGGCGGCGTCACCGTCCTCATGCGGTACACGCTGCGGCTGCTCACCCTCCAGCAGTTCGAGCGCGCGGCGATCCTGCTCTGTGCCATGGAGCAGATGCGGCGCACTACCCCCGAGTTGGGCCGTGAGGAGTTCTCCGTCGGCATGTGGGTGGGACGATCGGCCACCCCCAACACGCTGGCCGTAGCAGGTCTGAAGCTCGACGAGTTGCAGAGGAATCTCGGCAAGCGCCTCGCCACCGAGAATCCCGTCCAGCTGCATGCCTGCCCCTGGTGCGGAACTCGTCTCGACGCACGAAACTATGAGGTCGACGAGGACGCCAAGCGTATGCGTGTCCGCTGTCCGGGCGCGGACTGCGACTTCGCCGACGGCCTGCCCGTCCACTTGGTCGACGAGGCGGTGTACGACGCGCGGCCGACCCTGGTGATCGCCACCGTCGACAAGTTCGCGTCCATGCCCTGGCGTCCCGCGACCTCCGCGCTCTTCAACCGCGACCACGACCCGGACGGCGGCACCCCTCCCCCGGAACTGATCGTGCAGGACGAACTACACCTGATATCTGGGCCGTTGGGGACCCTCACGGGTCTCTACGAGACCGCGGTCGACGCACTCGCCGATCGCCCCAAGGTGATCGCCTCCACGGCGACCATCCGTCGCGCCGCCGAGCAAGGACGCCATCTCTTCGCCCGCGACGTACGGCAGTTCCCTCCCGCCGGACTGGATGCCCGCGACTCGTGGTTCGCGGTGGAGACACCGCGCGAGGAGAAGGCGAGCCGCCGCTATGTCGGCCTCCTGGCCCCCGGCACCAGCCAATCCACCCTCCTGATCCGCACGTACGCCACCCTGCTGCACAGGGCCAAGCAGGCGAAGACCGATGATGAGGTCCGCGACGCCTATTGGAGTCTCGTCGGATACTTCAACAGCCTTCGGGTGCTGTCGGCGGCCGAACTCCAGGTCCATGACGACGTGGTGGCGTACCTGGAATTGCTGGCCGAGCGCGAGGGAGTGGCTGCCCGGTCGGTCGCCAACTACTCCGAGCTGACGAGCCGGATCGACGCCAGCGAGATCCCCACCCGCCTCAAGGGCATAGAGAAGCGGCTGCCCGACAACGACACCGTGGACGTTCTCCTGGCCACCAATATGATCGCGGTCGGCGTGGACGTGGACCGCCTCGGCCTCATGGCCGTGATGGGCCAGCCGCAGACGACCGCCGAGTACATCCAGGCCACCAGCCGGGTCGGCCGAGCGCACCCCGGCCTGGTCGCGGTCATGCTCAACTCGACCCGGTCCCGGGATCGTTCTCACTACGAGACCTTCCAGCACTTCCACTCGGCGCTGTACCGAGAGGTCGAGTCCACGTCCGTCACCCCGTTCTCCGCCCGCGCCCGCGACCGGGGCCTCCACGCAGTGATCGTCGCCCTCACCCGCATCATGATCCCCGCCGCTCGCCCCAATGAAGGGGCCGGCCAGGTCGAGTCGTACGAAGGCGTACTCCGGGGGCGCATCAAGTCGATCCTCCTGGAGCGCGTGGAGGCGGTCACCCGGGAGGAGACCGACGCCGTGTCCCGGGCCTTCGACGAGTTCGTCGACTGGTGGTGCGCCGAAGCCGAGATCCACAACGGCCTGCTCTTCGAGCCTCAGAGGGGCAGCCGATCCCCTTCGCTCCTGAAAGCGTACGACGACGAGTCCCAGGACGCCGAGGCATGGTCCACATTGTGGAGCCTGCGCGACGTCGACGCCGAGACCGCCCTGTTCATGGAGGCAACCCGATGACACCGCCCCCCGCCCGCCGTCGCCGGACCGGCTTGAGCGGCGCCGGCCCCGCCCACAACCTGCTGCGGCGTGGTGCGGTCCGCCGCGCTCAGGCGATCACCACGTACGGCGTCGGCTCGCTCATCGCCGTCGACCACGAGTCCTTCATCGTCTCGGGCCTCGACGAGGCCGAGCAGAGCTGGAACCGTGACGAGTCCCCGCGGATCCACGAACGACGCCTGGCCCGGGTGCTCGAGGTCGACTACTTCCGGCTGCCACCCGCTTCCGACGACACCAGCAGGGACGGTCTCCGCGTCCGCCGATTCCCCATGATGCACTCCTGCCCCGAGTGCAACGACCTGCAACGGCACCGCGACTTCAATCCGCCCGCCGGGCGAAGTGTCTGCGGTGCGTGCGAGGTCGACCTGGTCCCCTCCCGCTTTGTCGTCGCCTGCGAGGCCGGACACCTCGGCGAGTTTCCGTACTGGCAGTGGGTGCATCGTTCCGCGGACCGTGGTGCCACATCTGCGGGGCAGTGCGGTGGGAAGCTCAAGATGACTACAACCGGGCGCACTTCATCGCTCCGCTCCATCCTGATCTCCTGCACCTGTGGGCAGGCTCCCGAGGTCTCCATGGAGGGCTCCTTCCGCAGGCGCTCACTCAAGGACTTGGGTCTCAAGTGTCGGGGCACCCGTCCGTGGCTCAGCGCGTCCGCCCTTGCTCAGGAGTGCGGACTGCCGCTGCGCACGTTGCAACGTGGTTCGTCGGCGGTATGGCAGCCGGTGTTGAAGTCGGCACTTTCCATCCCGCCTTGGAGCGACGGCCGCGCGGATCCCCTCGCCGAGCATTGGGGCGCGCTCCGCAGGTACGACGAGCGCGAGCACGTCAAAATCTATCTCGATGGCGTTTTCAAGGGGAAGTGTCCGGTACCACTGGACGAGGTGATGACGCTCCTCGACGCGGAGCGCAAGGAGGACTCCGACAGTGAGTCCGCCCCTACCTTCGACCACCGCTACCGTGCCCTGCGCAACAAGGAGTACGAGCGTCTCCGTGCGGGCAACGACGAGAGCGAGCAGTCCCACAACGAGCAATTCGTCTGCGAGACCCCGCTGGGCGACCAGAGCGTGCTCGATCCGCTCGGTGTCACCGGCCCGATGCTGGTCAAGAAACTTCGCGAGGTCCGCGCCGTGAAGGCGTTCACTCGGCTCGTCGACGCCGAGTCGTCGACCGATTCCGCGGAAATGCCGCTGTCCGAGCGTCCCTTGCGTTGGCTTCCGGCCATGGAGGTACATGGCGAAGGAGTCTTCCTCCGCCTGGACGAGGACCGACTCGGCGCGTGGGAGAAGACCATGGCGGTGGCGGCCCGGGTCGATCGGATGCGTACCGCCCACCAGCGGTTGCTGGAGCACCGGGCCGACGACCCCAGCCGGATCGTCCCCTCTCCTGCCACCCCTCGCATGGTGCTGCTGCACACGCTGGCCCACGTCCTCATCAACGAGTGGAGCCTGAAGGCGGGTTATCCGGCCGCAGCCCTGCGCGAGCGGCTTTACGCCGCCGACGACATGGCCGGGGTACTCGTTTACACAGCGACGAGCGACTCTGCGGGCAGTCTGGGTGGTCTGGTAGCTCAGGGCGAACCAGAGGTGCTCGATCGGGCGGTCCGCTCGGCGGTCCGTCGTGCCGAATGGTGTTCCTCGGATCCGCTCTGCATCGAGACCGAAGTGTCCGGCGCCGGTGGCATCAACCTGGCGGCCTGTCACTCCTGCGTGATGCTTCCGGAAACGAGTTGCGAACACAACAATGTTCTGCTCGACCGCGCCCTGCTCGTCGGTACCCCCGACGACCCTCGACTTGGCTACTTCGAGGGCGTCCTGGGGCAGTGACATCAGCGTCGTTGTGACGGGTATGGGCGCGGCGTTCGCCACGGAGACGGCAACGTGGCACGGGCTCTGCGGCACGTTCGACGACAGCTCGTCGGACCCCTCGGTCCGCTCCCCTGGGCGGCCGAATCCGGTGCCACTGGGCGTCGCATGCCTCAGCCCCTATCAGGGCGGGTGCCGGGTAAGGACTCTCCTTACCCGGCACCTTGCTGTCAGCGATGGGACCTGTGGCCTCGGAGGTCAGCGCTGAGCGGATCGCTTCGCCTTCACCTCGGCGTAAACCCGCTCCGCGATCGCCTCGGGCGCCTCATGCTCCCAGAACCTGAGTACGGTCCAACCGGCCGCAATCAGGTGGTCCGTCGTCTCACGGTCGCGGGCGATGTTGCGCTCGAGCTTCGTCCGCCACCACTCCCTGTTCGCCTGGGGATGCGTTGCGTGCTCGGGGCAGCCGTGCCAGAAGCAGCCGTCGAGGAATACGGCGATCTTCGTCCGGCCGAACAGGATGTCCACCGTCCGGCGGGACATACCGGGCACGGGAACGTGGACGCGGTACCTCAGCCCACTGCCGTGCAACAGGCGGCGGACTGCGAGCTCCATCGAGGTGTCACGCGATGCCTGGCGACTCATGCGCGCGGCCACGGCGGGGGAGGATGCGATGGGCGGCATACCGTCAGTTTCCCGCACATACCGACCCTCCGTCGAAGAGGTCGCGCATCCCCTCGGCCTCGCTTCGCGCCGCTGTCGGCAACATGACAGGCTCGCATCAACAGCAGACACAGTGGGCCACGTATCGAGTCGGCAAATGCAAGGACAGCGCTCGTCCGGCTCCCGCGCCGCCACAGACCTCGCCGGGCCGACCCTCGCCTTAACGCACCCAAGGAATGTTCCTACCTTCGGTAGGATGTGAACCATGAGCGGTAGCAAGAAGTATTCCGTCAGCCTCCCCGAGGACCTCGCCGAGGCCGTACGCGCCCACGTGGGCCCCGGCGGCTTTTCCGCCTATGTGGCCGAGGCGCTGGAGCAGCGTGTGGCCATCGACAAGCTCCGTGAGATCGTCGCCGACTTCGAGACCGACAACGACCCGCTGTCCCGCGATGAAGTCGAAGCAGCCCGTGCCGTACTGCGCCGCGATCGACGTGACGCGGGCGGTGCCGCGGCCTGATGCCCGGCACGCTCCTCCTGGACAGCGAGGGCCTGTCCAAGCTGTACCTCAAGAATCGCGCCGTTCTGGCCCTCGTCCAGGCAGCCGCGGAAGAAGGCGTTCGGGTGGCCACGACCGCGATGACCACGCTTGAGGCGGACTACGAACGCATTCACCCCGCCCGCATCCGATGGGTGCTTTCCCGGATCGACGTCCATGACGTCACCAAGGACATCACCGACCAAGCCGCGGCGCTGTTGCGCGAGCACCGACTCAGGGGCCACAAGTACGCCATCGACGCCGTCCTCGCGGCTACCGCCCGCTCAGCGCAAGGACCCGTCACCGTCCTCACCTCCGACACCGAGGACATCACCTTGCTCTGTGGACCCGGCATCGAGGTCGTCAAGGTCTGACGCACGTGGATCGCGGGCGTCCAGACAAAAAGCCCAGGTTCCGCATGATGGAACCTGGGCCTCTTCGAGCCGCCTAAGGGAATCGAACCCTTGACCTACGCATTACGAGTGCGTCGCTCTGGCCGACTGAGCTAAGGCGGCAGGCTGCCGAGACAGCTTGGCATCGGCAGCGGGCACAAGTCTACACAGTTCTCGAGGGGCCCCTGACCAGGGTGCCGTCCGGATCCGGACGGCACGGGCCTGGCCGAGCCGGCACGGGCCGGGGCCCCTCGTGGGTCAGCAGGTCTTGCCGTCCGCCGGGGGCGTGCCCTCGAGGAGGTAGCGGTTGACGGCGGCGTCGATGCAGTTGTTGCCGCGGGCGTACGCCGTGTGGCCGTCGCCGTTGTAGGTGAGGAGGACGCCGGAATCGAGCTGGCCGGCCAGGGACTTGGCCCAGGCGTACGGCGTGGCCGGGTCGCGGGTGGTGCCGACGACGAGGATGGGGTCGGCGCCGGCCGCCTCGATGCGGTGGGGCTTGCCGGCGGGCGGGACGGGCCAGTAGGCGCAGATCAGGCTCGACCAGGCGAGATTCTTGCCGAAGTGCGGGGACTCGGCGGTGAACGAGGAGACGGACTGCTCGGCGGCCGGCGGACCGGACAGGGCCGGCGGCAGGTCGAGGCAGTTCACGGCGGCGTTGGCGTACATGAGGTTGTCGTAGCGGCCCCGGTCGTCGCGCTCGTAGTACGTGTCGGACAGTGCGAGCAGACCGCTCCCGTCGCCCTTGTTGGCCTTGGTGAGGGCGGTGCGCAGGGTGGGCCACATCGACTCGTCGTACATCGCCGCGATCACGCCGGTGGTGCCGAGCGCCTCGGTCAGCTTGCGTTGGCTGCCGGTGTTCAGGGGCTTGGCGTCCAGCTGCTTGAAGAAGGCGTCGAGGCGGTGCCCGGCGTCGGCGGTGCTCATGGTGCCGAGCGGGCAGTCGCGGTGGGTGATGCAGTCCCTGGCGAAGGCGTCGAAGGCGGTCTCGAAGCCGGAGGCCTGGCCGCGGCTCGCTTCGAGGGCGGAGATCGACGGGTCGACGGCGCCGTCGAGGACGAGCCGGCCTGCCTTGTCCGGGAAGAGCTCGGCGTAGGTGGCGCCCAGGAAGGTGCCGTAGGACTTGCCGACGAAATTGAGCTTGCGGTCGCCGACCAGGGCGCGGAAGACGTCCATGTCACGCGCGGAGTCCACGGTGCTGACGTGCTTGAGCAGCTTGGCCGACCGCTGCTCGCAGCCGTCGGCGAACTTGTTGTCGGCGGCGACGAGGGCATTGACCTCCGCGCCGTCGTCCGGGGTGACGTCGGTCGCCGTGAAGGCGTCCATCTGGCTGTTGCTGAGGCACTCGACGGGCTCGCTGCGGGCCACGCCGCGCGGGTCGATGGCCGCCATGTCGTAGCGGGAGGTGACCGCCGACGGGTAGCCGAAGGCCGCGTACTGCAGATAGTCGATCGCGGAGCCGCCGGGGCCGCCCGGGTTGACCAGCAGGGTGCCGAGCCGCTTGCCGCCGTCCGCGGCCCGCTTCCGGGTGACGGCGAGCTTGAGGTCGGTCGCCGTGGAAGGGTGCGCGTAGTCGAGGGGGACCCGCATGGTGGCGCACTGCATGCCCGGCATGTCCTTGCAGTCGCGCCAGGACAGCCGCTGCTCGTAGTACGGCCGGAGGTTGCCGTAGGCGTCCGCGGGAGCGCCCGAGGGCGGCGGCCCGCCGAGCGAGCCCGCCGGGGACGAGGCGACGGCACGGTGCGTGCTGCCGCCGGTCGTGCACGCGGACAGCATCAGCCCGGCGACGGCGAGGACGGTGCCGGAGGTACGGAGCAGGCGCGGGGTGTGCATCGGAGCCTCGGTTCCTCGTGGTGGTGATCTGGAGCGTATCCGTGGGGCCGGTGGCGAACCGTCCTCCACAGTCCTCGTACGGGTGATTCCGGCCCGCGCCGTCAGGGGCGGTCCGGGCCGTCGAGCTTCTCGGTCGCGTACCCGGCGACCAGGGCGAAGAGCCGTCGCCGCGGGGCGATGCCGTCCAGCACCCGGACCCCGGCGGACACGCCGCGTACCCGCTCCCGCAGGGCGAGGGCGGAGCGCCGGGCGTCCTCCTCTCCGGAGGGTACGGCGAGCAGCAGTGCGGGGCGCGGCATGTCCCGCCCCGCGTAGCCGTCGTCGGCGGAGAAGTACGGCGGCGGGCCGGACCGGTCGATCCCCTCGTAGTCGCCCGAGACGCCGATCGCCGTCGCGAAGCCCCGTGGGTCGGTCAGCTGCTGCCGTACGACGCAGGCCGCGTCCCCGTCGGCGCCCAGCAGCGCCCGTGCGGGGCGGCCGGGCAGGACGCGGTAGAGCCGGGGGAGCTCGGCCGGGACGGACGCGAGACCGGCGCCCGGGCCGGCGTCGCAGCGAGCGGGCAGAACGACCACGAAGGGATCGGCGATGCCGCGCAGCGACTGGGCGGCGAAACCGGCGAACAGGTCCGGGTCGGCGGGGTCGATGTGGGCCACGACCAGAGGGAAGTAGAGCCCGGCGGAGTCCGGGTAGTCGTACTGCGGCGGCAGCCAGACCCGCGTGCCGTCGGACAATTCCTGGAGCGTACCGCCGGCCGGGTGACCGAGGGTGCGCGGCGGTTCCAGCCCGGCGTCCACGGGGTCCGACGGCACCGGCCGCGGCGGTGGCGCGGACGACGGCCGGGACGGCGGTGGCGCGGCGGCGGTGACCGGGCGCGGCGGCGAGGGCGACGGGTCCCGCGGGCCGGACGGCGAGCAGACGCCCAGCGTGATCGCCACCGCGGCGGCCAGTGCGGACCCGGCACCGCGCAGCACCGTGCCGGTGCGCTCGACGGGCAGTTCGTACGCGCGGCCGGCGCGCTGCTCCCACCAGTGCCGCAGCGCCGAGCGGGCGAGCGCCACCGCGACGGCTCCGGCCGCAGTCAGCAGCGCGTACAGAACGACGACCTCGGCCACCTCGGGCACGTGCGGCACCACCTCGGGACGTCCCCACGGTGCGGGCACGGGTGGGGGCACCCGCGCCAAAGGCAGGGGGGAGCGCATCCCGTGCGCTGGGATCACCCCCGCGGGGACAGCGGCCGGGGGCACCGCACAGCAGCCTGCGGCAAGGCCGGGCACACCGGGGAGCGGCGACGCGCGGGCACCACAAACGATCACCCGTCCGCCGGATGATCAAGGGCGCGGGGCGCTCCGGGCAGCTGGTTCCCGCGCCGGCGGTCAGCCCGCGCGCAGCGCCAGCGTCATCGCCTCGACGGCCAGCAGCGGCGCGACGTTCCTGTCCAGGGCCTCACGGCAGGCGAGCACGGCCTCGATGCGGCGCAGGGTGTTCTCCGGCCGCGAGGCCGCCGCGATCCGCTCCACGGCGTCCCGCGCCTCGACGTTCGCGATCGCGACGGACGTGCCCACCTGCACGGCCAGCACGTCCCGGTAGAAGCCCGCCAGGTCGGTCAGGGCCAGGTCGAGGGTGTCGCGCTGGGTACGGGTGGACCGGCGCTTCTGCCGGTCCGCGAGCTCCTTCATCACGCCCGCCGTGCCGCGCGGCATGCGGCTGCCCGCCCCCGCGGACGCGCCGAGCGCCGCGCGCAGCTCCTCGGTCTCCTTGGCGTCCGTCTCCTCGGAGACCTGCTTGGCGTCCTCCGTCGCCGCGTCCACCAGCTCCTGCGCGGCCTTCAGGCAGCCCCCGACGTCGTCCACGCGCAGCGGCAGCCTCAGCACGGCCGCGCGGCGGCTGCGCGCCCCCTCGTCGGTGGCGAGCCGGCGGGCGCGGTCGATGTGCCCCTGCGTGGCCCGCGCGGCGGCCTCGGCGATCACGGGGTCGATGCCGTCGCGCCGGATCAGCACGTCGGCGACGGCGTCCACGGGCGGGGTACGCAGCACCAGGTGCCGGCAGCGCGAGCGGATCGTCGGCAGCACGTCCTCGACGGAGGGCGCGCACAGCAGCCACACCGTCCGGGGCGCGGGCTCCTCGACGGCCTTGAGCAGTACGTTGCCGGCGCCCTCGGTGAGGCGGTCCGCGTCCTCCAGCACGATCACCTGCCAGCGTCCGGACGCGGGCGACAGCGTGGAGCGGCGGACGAGGTCGCGGGTGTCCTTGACGCCGATGGAGAGCAGGTCGGTGCGAACCACCTCGACGTCGGCGTGCGTACCGACCAGGGTCGTGTGGCAGCCGTCGCAGAAGCCGCAGCCCGGCGCACCGCCCAGGGCCCGGTCCGGGCTCACGCACTGCAGCGCGGCGGCGAAGGCGCGGGCGGCCGTGTCACGGCCCGCGCCGGGCGGGCCGGTGAACAGCCAGGCGTGCGTCATCTTCGACGCCGCCGGGAGCGCGGTGCCCGCGGCCACCGCCGTCACGAAGGCGTCCGCGTCCCGCGCGGCGGCGGCCAACTGCTCCGTCACCCGGTCCTGGCCGACCAGGTCGTCCCATACCGCCATCGCGTCCGCCCGTCCTGTGCTGCCCTCTGCCCGTGTCTTCCCCGGCCCCACCATTGTCGGGCACGCCACCGACACGGGGCCCTGCGGGGCGGGGCGGGGGTGCGTCGTTGTTGCGGCCGGTTGTCGTGTGTGGGTTGTGTGCGCCTGCGGCGGGCATCCCCCGCCCTCCCCCAGCCTTCGGCCGGGGGGACTCCCATCCGGCGCGGTTGGTTGCCGCCTGCGCGGGGTGCGTGGTGGGCCGGGGACGGGGCCTCCGGGGCTGGGCATTCTGGACCGCATATTTATGTGCATGGCGGGCGGTGCAGGTCGGACCCCGGGTGCCGCACAACACATATGCGTCAGCGTCCAGAACACCCACCCCTACGACCCCGCCCCCTCCGTATCGCCGGCGACCAACGGCCGGTGGGGGGTGAGAAGGCGGTCCGGGGCTGCCGCAAGTGCCTCTCTGAACCCCCCTCCGGCCGCCAGGCGCCCACACGACCGGAGGGGGTGTGGCGGGGTGCCCCCGCAGGGGACGAGCGGCGGACCCGGCGCCCAATGATGTGGGGGTGAACCGCGAGCGCCGAGGGGGTGGGCGGACGCCCGCCGCAGGCGCGAACGACCCGCACACGGCGTCCGGGCGCGGCCGGTCACCCGGAGACGCGGCGGTGCCGGCGGGGAGCCGGCTTGCGGCAGAGCATGACGAACGCCGTGACCGAGGCGATGCCCAGCGCGGCCAGGGCGGCGGCCACGCCCGCGGTGACGTCGGAGGGGCCGGTGGAGGGGCCGGTGGAGGTCGTCGCGGAGGTGAGCCCCGTCCCGGGGAGGCCCGTGCCCGGGCCGGTGGACGCCGCCGCCGTCACTCCGGGCACGGCGCCCGCGGACGGGGTGCCCGGATGCGGCGTCGGCGTCGGCGTCGCCGTCCCGTCCGGGCAGGCCACGGTGAAACCCTGCGGCTTCGCGTCGGAACCGGCCCACCGGAACCGGTAGGCACCGTCGGCGAGCACGACGCGGTCGGTGCTCCCGGTGCCCTGGGCGCCGGTGACGAGTGTGCCGACGACCGCGTCCTCGCCGCGGGCGTACGAGACCGTCCAGTTGACCGGCTGGTCGGGGCCGAAGCCCTCGGCCCTGAAGAAGAAGGTGCACACCGTTGCGCCGGCTTCGCGCGTCCTGCCCAGCGTCTCGTCGTAGAGGCGGAGCCCGGGCCGGTCGGCGGGCGCGCCGGAGGCGTGCGCGGCCAGGCCCAGGAGGGCCGCGGCGACGGCAGCGGCGGCGAGGGCCGCCGCCGTGGTACGGATGCGCATGCTCCGAGTGTCCCGGAGACCCGCGCGAAGGGCTGCGCCGGGGTCCGTTTCCAGCCGGGGACATATGTGGAGCAACGTCCTCCATATCCCCCTGGGCGGCACACTCGTGGGGCGCACGCCCCACCAAATGACCGTAATCGCACGGCCGTTGGCCTCCTACAGCGACAGCCGCCGCACCCCGCCGGCGACGGCGCGCTGTTCCGGCACCTCCGTGCCGGTCCAGCAGGAGCCGCGCCGCGCCAGCAGCCGGCGCAGCCACACCTCCGTGGCGACCAGGTCGGTGAGCCCGTCGACGGGCACCGGGTCGCCGTCCGCCGCCGCGCGGAGGGCGACCCGTACGACCCGGGCCTCGACGAGCCCGGCGTCCGCGAGCAGCGGGGCCTCGAAGAGGTCGAGCAGGTCGTCGACGGCCGCCCGCAGGCCCGCACGGACCGCGACGGCCGTGGAGACATGGGAGTTGGCGCCCCAGCCGGGGGGCAGTTCGCGGATGCCCGCGCCCGCCAGGACGGAACGCAGGATCGTGGCGCGGGCCCCCGGCTGGACGCGCAGCGTCTCGGGCAGCGCGCGGCAGGCCCGCACCACCTGGTTGTCCAGGAAGGGGGCGTGCAGGCGCTGGCTGCGCACCTCGGCGGCCTGCTCGAAGACCCGGTGGTCGGCGGCGTGCCGGGCGAGCGCGGCGCGCGCCCGGCGCTCTCCGGGGCGCTCCACCGTCGTGCCCGGCCGGGCCGCCGCGTCCTGCAGGCGAACCGAAACCTCGGCCAGCGCCTCGCCGGTCAGCCAGCGCGCGGCGGGACCGGGTCGGCACCACGCGAGGGCCGCCAGAGAGGCGGCCAGCGCGTCGCCGTGCTCCTCGAAGCGCCGGGCCAGCAGCCGTGCCGCGGCGTCCTCCACACCCTGCCGGTAACTGGTGCGCGCCAGCCGCCGCGCCGCCCGGTACACCGTGAAGGGCACGAACACCGAGCGGCCCGACGGCCCTTCCGCCCGAGCCAGGGCGGTGACGGGACGCAGCAGGCCACGCCGCCGCCGGTCCATCAACAGGTCCGCCAGCCGCGCCGGATGGGCGTCCAGCACCTGCCGTGCGCCGTGCCCCACGAAGTGGTCGGCGCCGCCGGCCGCCAGGCGCCGCCGGTGCCGTTCGGCGGTGACCAGCGAGGGGCCCGGCTCGTCGGTGAGCGGCCCGCTGTCCAGGAGGTCGGCGTACGGCAGGGCCTCCGGCCCGCCCGGTACGACGACGTGGTGCAGCCGGGGGTCGGCGGCCATGCTGCGGGCGCGCTCCAGTTCCGCCTCGCGCGCCTGGACACCGCCCGTGGCGAGGTCGTTGAAGGTCACCGCCAGCAGGCGCTGCCCCGCCGCGGAGCCGTGCCCGAGCGGTGTGCCCGGCATCCCCGGCAGGCCGGCGGCGAGCAGGGCGAGCGTGGAGGAGGCACTGCCCCCGGACAGGTCGGCGCCGATGCCCGGCGCCGGGTCCTCGCCGGGGTCCGGTACGAAGCGGGGCTGCGCGAGCCGCGTACGGACGGCGTCCACCAGCGCGTCGCCTATGCCGGCGACCGCCCGGTCCGGGTCGGTGGAGGCGGCCGGGGTGCCGGCGACGGCCAGCGAGGCGGTGGGCTCGTAACCGCTGACCTCGGGCACGCCGTCACGCATGATCAGCGCGTGCCCGGGCGGCACCCGGCGCACCCCGGCGTACGGGGTGCCCTCGCCGAGCGCCTCGGGGGAGTCGGGGCAGGCCAGCAGCGCCGCCAGGTAGGTCACGTCCAGGGCGGCCTCGGTGAGATCGGCCAGCGGCAGCGCGGCCGTGCCGTACGCCGTGCCGCGCGCCCACTGGGTGTGGAACACCGGCCGGGCACCCGCGAGATCGCCCAGCACCGTGATGCGGCGGCCGATCTGCAGGACGCAGGTGTAGCTCCCGGCCCAGGCCGTCAGATGGCGCAGCGCCCCGCCGCGCGCCGCGAACAGCCCCACCCGCAGGTCGGTGTCCGAGGCAGCGCAGCGGCCCAGCACGGCCAGCCGCGCCACGGAACCGTTCTCGGCGTGGACGATCCGCACCTCGTCGGGGCGCCAGTCGCCCACCATCCACAGCGGATCGGGGTCGCTCCACAGCAGTTGCGCGCCGACGGGCTGCAGGGTGCGGTCGGGGCGCACGCCGGGAACCTGTCCCACGGCAGCGCTGCTCCACCCCACCAACCACCGCATCGCCGCCTCCACAGGTCGTGGATTACGTGGGCCACCGTGGCCAACCGGCCCCGCGGCAGGCCGAACTGCCGCCCCGTCCGATGAACATGCTGCCACGGAGCGGCGCACAAAGAGGCGCATGAGGACATGGTTGAGCGCCGGACGGCGCGTCACGCGCGGTCCGGCGTGGGCCGGTTCGACCCAACTCCCCACCGATAATGGTCACTTGGAAGGGGCCACCGGATTTCAAACGTCATTTTCCGGTCAATGTCCGGGGAGCCCGCATTCGTCCGTTGTGCTACGTGTGGGGGTCGCGGTCCGGGAGGCGTGGCGCACCTCCCGGACCGGTCCGCCACCCGCGGGGATTGTGGTGACGGAGCCCCCTGACCCGCCACTACCCCCCATAGCCGCACATGAGAGCCGCGGGTCAACCCACACCACCATGGAACCGCTACCGCCCGAACCGGCACAGAGCGCGCGGATGGGCGCACGGCCGCATACGCCGGTAGCACGCGCCACCAGCAGGAGTCGCCAGACCGCATTCAGGGCAGGAATCTCGCCATCCGGGACAACAGCTCTTAACGGGCGGGATACGGCGAACTACGCTGGGTTCACCCGAGAAGCGATGGTCCCGGCAGCTCGGGGTCCGGCGCATGCCCGGTGACGGGCGGCGGCGGCCCCGGCACACCTCCACAAGAGGCGCCGGGCCAGCCGTTGTGGTGCGTCGAGAGGGTGTGACAGGCGTGGCAGGCGTACGCGGCCCTCGCGCTTACGGCGAGAGGTGGTAGTGGTCATGACCAAAGAACCCCGAGGGCCCAACGAGAAACTCGGCACCCTTCTCGCCCTGGCCGGCATCAGCAACGCGGGACTCGCCCGCAGGGTCAACGACCTCGGCGCCCAGCGCGGTCTGACCCTGCGGTACGACAAGACCTCCGTCGCCCGCTGGGTCACCAAGGGCATGGTGCCGCAGGGCGCCGCCCCGCACCTCATCGCGGCGGCCATCGGAAGCAAGCTCGGCCGTCCCGTGCCGCTGCACGAGATCGGCCTCGCCGACGCCGACCCCGCGCCGGAGGTGGGCCTCGCCTTCCCCCGCGACGTCGGGGAGGCCGTGAAGTCCGCCACCGACCTGTGGAAGCTCGACCCCGGCCGCCGGGGCCCGGGCGGCGGCGGCATCTGGCAGAGCCTCGCCGGCTCCTTCGCGGTCAGCGCCTACGTCACGCCGGCCTCCCGCTGGCTGATAACCCCGGCCGACGCCCGCGTCGCCCGCGAGGACCCCGCCCCGGGCACGCATCACGTCGGCCACTCCGACGTCGCCAAGCTCCGCGAGGCCGCGGAGGACGCCCGGCGCTGGGACTCCAAGTACGGCGGCGGCGACTGGCGTTCGGGCATGGTGCCCGAGTGCCTGCGGGTCGAGGCGGCCCCGCTGCTGCTCGGCTCGTACAGCGACGAGGTCGGCCGCTCCCTCTTCGGCGCCACCGCGGAACTCACGCGGCTCGCCGGGTGGATGGCCTTCGACACCGGCCAGCAGGAGGCCGCCCAGCGGTACTACATCCAGGCCCTGCGGCTCGCGCGCGCCGCGGCCGACGTCCCCCTCGGGGGCTACGTGCTGGCGTCGATGTCGCTCCAGGCCACGTACCGCGGCTTCGCCGACGAAGGCGTGGACCTGGCCCAGGCCGCCCTCGAACGCAACCGCGGCCTCGCCACGGCGCGCACGATGTCCTTCTTCCACCTCGTCGAGGCCCGCGCCCACGCCAAGGCCGGCGAGAGCGCCGCCTGCGCCACGGCCCTGGCCGCCGCCGAGTCCTGGCTCGACCGCGCCCGCGACGGGGACGCGGACCCGCCCTGGCTCGGCTTCTACTCCTACGACCGGCTCGCCGCGGACGCCGCCGAGTGCTACCGCGACCTGCGCGTGCCCGGGCAGGTGCGCCGCTTCACGGAGACGGCGCTCGCCCGGCCCACGGAGGAGTTCGTGCGGTCGCACGGGCTGCGGCTCGTCGTCTCGGCCGTCGCGGAACTCGAGTCCGGCAACCTGGACGCGGCCTGTGCGGCCGGGGTCAAGGCGGTCGAGGTGGCCGGGCGGATCTCGTCGGCCCGGACGACGGAGTACGTGCGGGACCTTCTGCACCGGCTGGAGCCGTACGGGAACGAGCCGCGCGTCGCCGAGTTGCGCGAACGGGCCAGGCCGCTGTTGGCGGCGCCGGCGTAGCCGGGGCCCTGGCCGGACGGGTCGCCCTGGACCGGGCGCCCTGTCACGGGCGTGCCCCGGGCCTCCGGGACCGGGGAGCCTCGGAGGGCTGGACCGGGGTTCCGGTGCCGGGGCATTCCGGACCGCACGGGTACGTGCGTGCGGGCGGTACGAAGAGCGGGCCCGGGCAAGCGCACACATGGGCCGCAGCGTCCGGAACGCACCCTCCGGCCCCGGCCCCTCCCGTCGAAGGCGCGGGACGGACCGGGGACCGGCGGGTGCGGCCTCGAGGTCGGCCTCAGCCGACGATCGCGACGGGGGCGTCCCAGGCGTCGTGGTCCAGGCTGCGAGCCGTCGGGTCGCTGCCCCACTTCTCACTGGTGCAGTAGTTCGTGGTGGGGCAGGTCTCGTACTGGTGGCCGCGCCGGTGTCCCGTCCACAGCGTGCCGGGCAGGTAGGCGAAGCTGGTGGAGACGGTGTCGTCCTTGTGGTTCCAGTCCGCGTACCACATCACGTCGGGCAGGCTGGTGGCCGGCGGGGAAGCGCTCGCCGCCTTGGCCATGTCCGCGACGCCGGAGCCGCCGCTGCTGTAGAAACCGGCCCAGTAGCCTCGCTTGTGCACCGCCAGGTCCCAGTACCGGACGTAGGTGAGCACCGCCTGACTGCAGGTGGCGTCGCCGGCCTTGTAGGCCTCGATGTCCACATAGATCGGGCTGCCGGGGCGGATGCCGAGAGCCGCGGCGGCGTTCGCCGCGTCGGCACCGTCAGCGGAGCCCTGGTCCTTGGCCGTGGTCGCGTCGAACCGGACCTTCTTGGCCGTGTTGGTGGTGCAGTACGGCTGTGAACCCAGGTAGGTCGGGATCAGCTTCCAGCCGGTCTTGGAGACGCTGGTCACCCAGCTGGGGGTCAGGTTGGCCTGGGTGGTGTCGAACCGGTTGACGCCGCCGATGTACACGCCGACGGCCTTGTACGGCGAGGTGCCCCACCAGGCGTTCATGGTGGTCAGGCTCGGCGCGCTCGCGGTGTCGAACGCCTCGCCGGTGACCACCGACGGGGAGGCCAGCACGACCGTGTTCCGGTGCTCGGCGGAGACCCCGGCCGAGGACAGCGCGGTCTTCCCGACCACCGCGCGCAGCGTGGTGGAGCCCCACGAGGGTGCTTTCCAACTGAACGTGGTGCACAGGTTCTTGACCGTTGAGCCGCTGATGCAGGTGCCTGCCGGAGAGGCGGTCACCGCCTTGGACGTGATGTTCGTCCAGCTGCCGCTGCTCAGCTTCTGCAGGTAGACCGTGCGCGTGGAGTCGAAGGTCGTCCCCGTGAACTTGAGCGTCGCGGTGCGACCCCAGGTGATGGTGCCCGGCACCGACAGCTGGGCGCCGGTGCTGTTCAGGTGGGTCGTGACGCTGGTGCTCACACCCGTCTTGGACTTGTAGCTGCCCGAGGCCGGGACGTACACGCGCAGCGTGTACGTGGCCGCGCTGTTGCTGTACGTCTTGATGGAGAAGGTGTGCGTCGAGGTGGTGGTTCCCGACTTCAGGGTGTGCCACGCGCCCGAGTAGTACCGCTGGAAGCTCACGGCCCGGCCAACCGGGCCGTTGGCGGTGCCGGTGGCCTTGAGGTAACCGCCGGCGTTGGACTGGTAGGACAGGTGCCAGGTGACGCTGGTGCTGTTGGTGGCTGTGACAGCGGCGGCCTGCGGGGCCGCGGCGCCGAGCGCGGTGAGCGCTGCGGCGGGTATGACGGCTAGACGCCATGCAGGGGGCATCTGGTCCTCTCTGTCAATGTCCTGGGTCAATGGCGTGGCGGCGGTGCGGCCGCCACGCGGTCAAGCCTCCGCGCCAGGCGCTACGGCACCTGGCGACCGGATGGGCAAGGGCAATGCAGGCGTCAGAGTCCCACACGCCCCGCGCCGCCCCCGTACCGGGTCCCGAAGGCGGCAGGCAACTCGTCCCCCGGGCAGTGATGTTGCTGCCACCCGATGGCTCCTCCTGCCAAGCTCCCGGAGCACACGCCCAACTGGCCCGCCGGGCCGCACGGAGCGCGGCGCCCCGACTGTGACGCGTGCGGTGACGTGGCCGGCGCCGCGTGCGGCCAAGGCCGACGGGACCGCGGGCAGGCGGACCGAGGAAACGGCGCCGGGTGAAGGCGAAGGCCCTGGCCGCCGCGACGGCGGCCACGCCGCCGCTGGGAGGGCATACGCCTGGCCACCGGCTCCCCGAGCGGCTCCCCCGGGCCGCGGACCCGGGGAAGCCGTGGGACGTCGGGCATCGTCCTTCGGTTCGGGCCCGGATGGCGACACGCCTCGCAGGTTTACCCGGCCTTCACGTGGGTCACCACAGGGGTGATCGGGCATGTGACTCCGCTCCCCACCTGAAGGGCGGCTTCCGAGCCGAGGGTTGCGGTCCAGCCCGGACCGGTCCCTTGCGGGACGGACACAAGGCACCACAGGCCAGGGAAGCGATTCCCCCACCGGCGGGAACCGGTGGTCCCCTCGCTAGGAGACTGATGGAGGCAGCGGACGTCGTCGTCGTCGGCGCCGGCATCGTCGGCCTCGCGACCGCGTACGCGATCACACGCACCTCCCCCGGCACCTCCGTCCTGGTCCTGGACAAGGAGGACGGCCCCGCACACCACCAGACCGGCCACAACAGCGGCGTGATCCACAGCGGCATCTACTACCGCCCGGGCTCCCTCAAGGCGCGGTACGCGACGCAGGGCGCCGCCGAGATGGTGAAGTTCTGCGCCGGCAACGACATCCCGCACGACGTGACGGGCAAGCTGATCGTCGCCACCGAACGGGAGGAGCTGCCCCGGCTGCACGCCCTCGTCCAGCGGGGGCGGCACAACGACATCCCCGTACGGGAGCTGGGCCCGGCCCAGATCGCCGAGCGGGAGCCGCACGTACGCGGTCTGGCGGCGATCCACGTCGGCACGACCGGGGTCTGCGACTTCACCGCGGTCGCCGCGGCCATGGCCCGCCTCACCACGGAGGGCGGACGCGGCGAGGCCCGCATCACGTACGGCGCGGAGGTGCGCGCGCTCCACCGCGACGGGCGGACCGTGATCGTCGAGCCCCGCAGCGGCCCGCCGGTCCGGGCCAGGGCGCTGGTGAACTGCGCGGGCCTGCACTGCGACCGCATCGCCCGCATGGCCGGCGCCACCGGCCCCACCCGGAAAGGCGCCGCGGGCGTGCGCATCGTGCCGTTCCGCGGTGAGTACTACGAGCTGCACCCCGCCCGCGCCGGCCTCGTCCGCGGCCTGGTCTACCCCGTACCGGACCCCGCCTTCCCCTTCCTCGGCGTGCACCTGACCCGCGGCGTCGACGGCTCCGTGCACCTCGGGCCGAACGCCGTCCCGGCGCTCGCCCGCGAGGGCTACCGGCGACGCACCGTGCGCCCCCGCGACCTCCTCGAGACCGCCGCGTTCCCCGGCACCTGGCGGATCGCCCACCGCCACTGGCGCTACGAGGCCGGCGAGATCCGCCGGTCGCTGTCGAAGCGGGCCTTCGTGGAGTCCGTGCGGCGGCTGCTGCCCGAGGTGACCGCCGACGACCTGGTCCCGGCCGGGGCCGGGGTGCGGGCGCAGGCCGTGCTGCGTGACGGGACGCTCGTCGACGACTTCCTCATCACGGGCGACGGGCCCTTCGTCCACGTGCTCAACGCCCCCTCGCCCGCCGCGACGGCCTCGCTGCCGATCGGCCGGGAGATCGCCCGCAGGGCACTGACGGTGCTGGAGCGTACGTAAAATCGACGCATCATGTCGAAGCCCCGCACCCCCCACTTCCCGGGCGGCCCCGCCTCCCACCCTCATCCGAACGCGCACACCGAGCAGCGCATCCGCACCTTCCACCCCCGCCGCGGCCGGGTCACCCACGGCCAGCGGGCGGCGCTGGAGCGGCGCTGGGCGGACTGGGGCGTCGACATCGACGGCACGCCGCTGGACCTGGACAAGCTCTTCGCCGACGCGGACCTCGCCCCGGACCGCCCGGTGGTCCTGGAGATCGGCTTCGGCATGGGCGACGCCACCGCCGCGATGGCCGCCGCCGACCCCGGCACCGGCATCCTCGCCGCGGACGTGCACACCCCCGGCCAGGGCAACCTCGTCCACCTCGCCGAGCGCGAGGGCCTGCGCAACGTCCGGGTCGCCAACGGCGACGCCGTCGTGCTGCTGCGCGACATGCTCGCCCCGGGCTCGCTGGCCGGCCTGCGGGTCTACTTCCCCGACCCGTGGCCCAAGGCCCGGCACCACAAGCGCCGCATGATCCAGCCGGAGTTCGTGGCCCTCGCCGTCTCGCGGCTGCGGCCCGGCGCGACCGTGCACTGCGCGACCGACTGGGAGCCGTACGCCGAGCAGATGCTGGAGGTGCTGACGGCGGAGCCCGCCCTGGTCAACGCCCACGCCACCGCGAGCGGCTACGCCGAGCCGCGCCCGGCCTTCCGCCCGATGACCAAGTTCGAGCGCCAGGGGATCGCCAAGGGCCACGTCGTCCACGACCTGGTCTTCCGGCGCCGGTGAACGTTCGGCCGCGCGGTAATCCGTAACACCATCGCGCCACGCCGCCACCGCCCCGTAAGGTCATCGGGTGTCCTCGTACTCGCATTCGTCCGACTCGCCGCTCCCGAGCCCGGCGGCCCAGCCGGGCGTACCCGAGTATCCGGAACACCAGCAGCAACCGCAGTTCGCGCTGCCCGCGCCGGGGCAGTGGCACTACAAGCCGCGCCGGCACTTCTGGGAGAACCGGACGCTCCGGCTGGTGGCGCTCTTCTCGGTGCTCGCGCTGTGCGGGGTGATCATCCTGGCGCTGGTGCGCCGGCAGACCGGCACGGAGGGCTTCCTGGTCGGTCTCCTCCTGGCGGTCCTGCCGGTCCCGCTCCTCGGTGGGGCCTTCCTGTGGCTGGACCGGGTGGAGCCGACCCCGCTGCGCAACGCGGTCTTCGCCTTCGCGTGGGGCGCGTGCGCCGCCACGCTGGTGGCCATCCTCGCCAACGAGTACGCGACCGAGCTGCTCGCCACGACCTTCACCGCCAGCGATTCCCAGAGCGACATCTGGGGCGCCACCTTCGTGGCCCCCGTCGTGGAGGAGAGTGCCAAGGGCGCCGCCGTCCTGCTGCTCTTCCTCTTCCGCCGCCGCGACTTCACCGGGATCGTCGACGGCGTCGTCATAGCGGGGCTCACCGCCACCGGCTTCGCGTTCACCGAGAACATCCTCTACCTGGGCTCCGGCTTCGCCGAGGACCAGTCGTACGGGACCGACGGCGGCCTGGGCACGACCGCCGCGATGTTCGTCGTCCGGATCGTGATGACGCCCTTCGCGCACCCGCTGTTCACCTCGCTCACCGGCATCGGCTTCGCCATCGCCGCCACCTCCCGCCCCGGCCGGGCCCGCCGCTGGCTGGCCCCGCTCGGCGGCTGGCTGCTCGCGATGGTCCTGCACGGCACCTGGAACGGCTCCGCCTCGTTCAGCCCGCTCGGCTTCCTCGCCGTCTACGCGACGCTGATGATCCCGCTCTTCGGCCTACTGGTCTGGCTCGCGATCTGGTCCCGCTCCAACGAGCTGAAGACCATCCGCACCCAGCTGCCGCTGTACGCCATGGCCGGCTGGCTCAGCCTGCCCGAGCCCGCCGCCATCGGCTCCATGAAGGGCCGCGGCCTCGCCCGCTCCGCCGCCCACCGCGCGCAGGGCAAGGACGCCGCGCGCACCGTCCGCGAGTACGTGTCCTTCGCGACCTCGCTCGCCTTCCTGCGCGCCCGGGCCAACCGCGGGGCCGCCGGCGCGGACTTCCAGGCGCGGGAGCAGGAGCTGCTCCACCACCTGTGGGAGCGCAAGGCCGTCGCCCAGCCCGCGCTCACCCATGCGGCCCACGCCATCCGGCCCGCTTTCCCGCCCGTGTACCCCTGGGCGGCGCCCCCGTCCGGAGCGCCGTACGGGCCGTATCCGCAGGTCCAGCCGTACGGGCAGCCTTACGCGCAACCGTACGGGCAGCCTTACGCGCAACCGTACGGGCAGCCTTACGGGCAGCCCTGGCCCCAGCCCCAGGCCCCGCAGGCGTGGCCGCAGCAGCCCTCGCAGCCGGAGGCGCACCCCCAGCGTTGGGGCCCGCGCGGGCAGCAGGTGCCGCCGCAGCAGGGGTGGTACCCGCCCACCGCAGCCCCCTACCGGGACCCCCGGGGCGGCCGCCACCGCTGACTGCGGTTGCCCGGTTCCCCGGCCGGGGTTGCAATGTCCGTGTGAGCCCGCTGATACGACGTACGAGTCGCTCCAGCTGCCGTCCCTCCGGCCGCACCAGCTGGACGCGGACGGCCGTCGTCCTCATACCAACCCTGGCCGTCGCCACCGTCGTGGCCGTCGGCGCGGGGGCCGGGGTGGTGCCCGTCTCCCTCGCGATCTCACCGGCCATGACCGCCCTGTCCGGCCAGAACATCAAGATCTCCGCAGACCGCTTGACCGGCACCGGCTTCACCCAGTACGTGACCGCCGACCGGACCGCCGAAGGCGACTTCCCCCAGGCGGTCTCCGCCATCAGCTCCGCCGAGCTCCACAACCTGTGCCAGTCCGTGGTCGCCTCCCTTCCCGGCCTCGGTCAGGTCACCCTGCTGATCACGGCGGGCGGCGGCGACACGCCCGTCCACGCCGACCAGCTGATCGTCGACACCGACGACCTCGCCGGCGACGCCACGTTCCACAACATCCAGATCGGTGTGGACGCCTCGAAGACGGACGCCGAGGGCAGGGCCAAGGGCCCGGCCGGCGCCCTGGGCCAGCAGGCCGAGAGCGTCACCATCGACCACCTGCGGCAGACCACCAAGTCCGTGAGCGCCGCCACCTTCCGGCTGAACGGCCTCCACATGACGGTCAAGAAGGGCGCCAACCCCTGCTTCTGACCCGAATGGGCGAGCGCGTACGGCCGTCGGGGTGATTACCGACCGCTACCGAGCGACCGATCAGACTTTCCCACGGTTGACGGGGTGTGCTGACCACCGAGCCCACCGAGTCCCGGCCCGCCACGTCCCAGGCCGCCGCCTCCGGCCGAACCAGCTGGAAGCGGCTCGCCCTCGTCATGGTGCCGACCGTCGCGGCCGCGGGCGCCGCCGTCGCGAGCCTGGCCACCGGCGCGCTCGCCGCCTCCTTCGGGGTCTCGGCCAACTCCTTCATCGTCGCCGGAGAGAGCTTCCAGATCTCCTCCTCCCTCCTGGAGGGCGACGGCTTCGTACAGTTCGGCGTCCTCGACCGGGGCCGTGACGCGGTCTACCCGGAGGCGCTGTCCGGCATCCGCCGGGCCACCCTGCACGACCTGTGCCAGTCCGTCGTCCAGCCGGCACCGGTCATCGGCCCGGTCACGCTGCGGCTGACCTCGGACCCGGCGAGCGCCGACCGCCTCATCGCCGACGCCCACGACCTCAAGGGCGACGCCGTCTTCGAGGACATCCACATCGGCCAGGACGCCTCGACGGTGGACCAGGTCCCCGGCGTCCGGGGCCCGGCCGGGGCCTTCGCCCAGCAGGCGACCTCCATCCGCGTCCGCGACCTGCGGCAGGAGACGCGGTCGGTCAGCGCGGCCACGTTCCGGCTGCCGAACCTGCATCTGCAGGTGCTGCGCGGCGACCACTCCTGCTTCTAGGAGAGGCCACCGTGACCCGCATGCTGAGCCGCGCCGGAGCCCTCCGGTCCCGCTTCCGCACCTGGCGCCGCAGCCGTCCCTTCTGGGCCGGCGTGTGGACCCTGCTCGCCGGGGTGGAGATCCTCTCCATCCCACTCGCCCCGCTCTCCCTCATGATCCACGAGGGCATCGCCGGTGTCTCCGGCCTGCTCATGGGCGTCTTCCTGGTCGTCCTGGGCCTCACCCTGTGGCTCGCCCCGCACTACCGCGCCTTCGCCGGCATCGCGACCCTGGTCTTCTCCGTCGCCTCGCTGGTGCTGTCCAACTTCGGCGGTTTCCTGCTCGGCTTCCTGCTGGGCGTCATCGGCGGGGCCATGGCCGTCAGCTGGGTACCGGACGGGGACGACGACGGCGGCCGCGGAAGGCGCGCCCGGCCGGTGCCCGACTGGGGCGGCGGCGGGCGCGGGGGGGGGGGGGGGGGGGGGGGGGGGGGGGGGGGGG